>NZ_KE993034.1 GCF_000466485.1 [Clostridium] symbiosum ATCC 14940
CGCGTCCTCCAAACCTCAGTTAAATCTCCATTTCTTATTCATTCTCTGCCATTTTTCTGATATAATTAAAAATATTTATTTTTTTTACTATAGTTATCTGAACTAACAAGGAGGTTATTATGCAATATGAGATTAAAGGCGGCAATCTTCCGGTTGTGATCTGCTCTCTTGATAATGGGGAGTCGGTATTTAATGAAAGCGGGGCCATGTGCTGGATGAGCCCTAATATGGAGATGACCACTTCCGGCGGAGGTATCGGAAAAATGTTCGGTCGTATGTTTTCAGGAGAAAATCTGTTCCAGAATATCTATACTGCCCGCAATGACAGCGGAATGATTGCCTTTGCCTCCTCATTTCCGGGTTCTATCAGGCCGGTCGAGATACGCCCGGGAGACGGTCTGGTTGTCCAGAAGTCCGGTTTTCTGGCCGCTGAAGCCGGTGTGGAGCTTTCCGCCTTTTTCCAGAAAAAGGCTGGAGCCGGTTTCTTCGGCGGTGAGGGGTTTATTATGCAGAAGCTGTCCGGCCGCGGTACGGCTTTCCTTGAAATTGACGGCGCAGCGGTTGAATATGACCTGGCTCCCGGACAGAAGATGATTGTTGATACCGGGTACCTGGCAGCTATGAGTGAGACCTGCTCCATTGATATCCAGGCCGTAAAAGGCGCAAAAAATATGTTGTTCGGCGGTGAAGGCTTCTTTAATACAATTATCACCGGACCAGGACATATCATCCTTCAGACCATGCCGGTATCTAAAACTGCCATGTGCATGTACCAGTATATGCCGCATCCCAGCAACTGATACCTGCCTGTCCGTCCAGCTGTGTGTGAAAAAGGACACCTTTGCGTGTCCTTTTTTCAATTGGAAATGAATACTGCAAAAAACATTTGACAAACATGGCTTTATCCGTCATAATATAAACAGTAACTATTATTAATATCATATAAAGAGAGGCTGCTTATGAAAACACTTAAGTACAGCCGCCAAAGGGAATCCATTAAAACCTGCCTGATGGGGCGTAAGGATCATCCTACTGCTGACGCCTTATACACCAGCATCCGGGAACAGTTTCCCAATATCAGTCTCGGTACCGTGTACCGGAATCTGAACCTTCTGGTGGATTTAGGCGAGATACGTAAGCTTTCCTGCGGGGACGGAACCGATCACTTTGACTATGACACTTCCCCCCATTACCATTTTGTATGTAAAGAATGCGGAAAGATCATGGATATCTCTATGAATGCGGCAAAGGGGCTGGAGGAAGAAGCAGGCAGGCATGTCAATGGAACGATTGAGGATCATACGATTTTCTTCTATGGCACCTGCGGTGACTGCTCTTCTGCTGCCGGCCGGTAATTTTAAAATTTTTTTAAATCTGTATTGACAGATGAAACAAGTTGTGATATCTTAATATCAGTAATCGTTATCGTTATCGATTTCGATTACTGATATACACAACACTAATTAAACTAATATTTATATATGTAAAGAAAAGGAGAGAATAGCAATGAAAAAATTTGTATGTATGGTATGTGGTTATGTTCATGAGGGTGAAGCTGCTCCGGAGAAATGTCCGGTATGTAACGCTCCGGCTGATAAGTTCAAAGAGCAGGATGCCGAGATGGCATGGGCTGCTGAGCATGTTGTAGGCGTAGCACAGGGCGCCAGCGAAGATATCATGATGGACTTAAGAGCTAACTACGAAGGCGAATGTAAAGAAGTTGGTATGTACCTTGCCATGGCAAGAGTTGCACATAGAGAAGGCTATCCTGAGATTGGTTTATATTGGGAGAAAGCTGCTTACGAAGAGGCTGAGCACGCTTCTAAATTTGCAGAATTACTTGGCGAAGTAGTAACTGACAGCACAAAGAAGAACCTTGAGATGCGTGTAGAAGCTGAAAACGGCGCTACGGCAGGTAAATTTGACCTGGCTAAACGTGCTAAAGCTGCTAACCTTGACGCTATCCATGACACAGTTCATGAAATGGCCAGAGATGAAGCTCGTCACGGAAAAGCATTCCAGGGCTTATTAGAAAGATACTTTGGTAAGTAATACGAAATCACCACAGCGTATTTACTCTACAACTACTAACAATATATAAGTGAAATACTCCTCCACCATTTAATATCAACAAAAAACACCTGGGTGAGCCCGAAAACGGCCTCTCCCAGGTATTTTTTATGTAACGGAAAAATTCAGCTACTGCGGCGGCTTCTGCACACTTCGAACTGCCGCGTCAACTACATGCTCCATCAGAATACAGGATGTGACGGCCCCGACTCCGCCAGGAACCGGTGTTACAGCCTGCACTACAGGCTCCACCGCAGAAAAATCCGCATCACCGCATATCTTTCCGTCCGCTCCGGTGTTTACGCCGACATCGATGACAATCTGGCCCGGCCGTACATGTTCCGCACCTATCAGGCCGGCACAGCCGGCGGCTGAAACGATTATTTCTGCTTCCCTGCAGAGACGCCTCACTTCTGCAGGCGCCGTAAAAATATGGCACACTGAAACCGTAGCCTCCTCATTCAGCAAAAGCAGGGCAATAGACAGGCCGACATTGATCCCCTTTCCAATAACCGTCACCCTCTTCCCTTTCAGGGGAAACCGGTAGTATCGCAGCAGTTCCAGGCAGGCGGCCGCCGTACATGGGGCAAAATCATTGCCTGTCCTTGTCACCATCTGTCCCATGGCTGCTGCGGTTATCACATCCGCGTCCTTTTCCGGCCTTAAAATTCCTGATAGCTGCATCTTATCCAGGTGTGGCGGAAGCGGGCGGAATATCAGGCAGCCGTGGATACCCGGATCCGCATTAATCGCTTCCAGCGTCCGCCTAAGATCTTCAATGGATACCGTCTCATCAAAGAGGAACCGCTTTACATCCACTCCCAGGGCCCGGGCCTGCTTCATTGCTCCCCGTTCATAGGCAATGTCGTTCCCCCTGCTGCCGACCCGTACTATTCCCAAAGTGGGAATGACTCCCTTTTTCTGCAATGCTTCGCACTTTTCCCTGATTCTCCTGCGGACGTTTTCCGCAACCGGCTCTCCTCTCAACAGAGACGCCATATGTATCACTCCTTTTCCCAATCCGATTAGACGAAGGCTGAACTATAACGATTAGATTCCCTGTTCCTTTAATATTTCCTTCAGCTTCTCTTCCTCTCCTGCCTTCATCTTATAGCAGTGTTCCGGCGCCGGATAGGTTCCGTCGTGGCATTCGCTGACAAACTGCCCCACCGCATTAAGTATCACTCCGCGGACATCGGCATATTTCTTTGCAAATTTTGCATTTTTCTCATAGAATCCAAGCAAGTCGTAGAAATTAATCATCGGGCTGTCACTGTAAGGCCCGCAGCCGGTTCCCAGAATCGGAATGCTGCTCCTCTCATAGATAATTTTGGCTACCTCTGCCGGTACGGCCTCCACAACTACGGCTATGGCTCCCGCCTTTTCAAATGCTTCCACCTCTTTAATCAATTCCACGGCCGCCAGCACATCACGCCCCTGTGTCTTGTATCCCCCCTGCTGAAGCGCTTTCTGCGGGGTCAGGCCCGTATGTGCGATGACCGGAATACCGGCCTTCGTCAAAGCTTCGACCGTATGGACAATCTCCATGCCGCCTTCAACCTTTACACAGTCCATACCTGCTTCACGGATATAACGTCCTGCATTGCGGATCGCCTCTTCATCGCTGATCTGATAGGAAAGAAACGGCATATCTCCCATAATAAACGCACTCGGCGTGCCTGCACGGACTGCTTTCGCGTGTTCTATCATAATATCTAAATCTGCCTCATTTGTCGTCTTATGGCCCAGCATAACCGTGGCAATGGAATCCCCCATATTTATAATTTCAATTCCGGCTTCCTCCGCCAGAACCGCCATCGGATAATCATACAGAGCCGTACGGGCCAGTTTTTCACCGTTTGCTTTTTTCTCCAAAATATAGCTCAGCGTCACCTTTTTTCTTGCTTCCATTTTAAACTCCTCCTTATGAATTCAATTTCCCTCTTGACTCGCAGGCCTGTGCGAAGCTGCCGGTATCCGGAATCAGCCGCCTCAGTTCAGCCCGAAAAATTCTGCAACCTTGCCGACAATATGCTCTCCGATACCGTCATATGCCTCATGGGTACTGCCGCCGATATGGGGACTTGCTGTGAATCCTCTTACTCCGAACAGCTCCGACTCCAGCCTTGCATTGTCCCCAAGACCCTTGCCGGCCAGCTCATTTACCAGGACATCCGTGCTGAATCCGGCCAGTTTTCCGCTTAGAAGCGCCGCTTTCGCCGCCGCCTCGTCCACTACTCCGCCCCTGGCACAGTTGATTAGAATTGCTCCGTCCTTCATCTGAGCAAACTCTTTTTCTGAAATCATTCCTCTGGTTTCTCCGGTCAGCGGCGTATGAAGGCTGATATAATCGGAAATGGCGCACAATTCTTCAAGCGTTTCCGCTTTGTCAGCTCCCTTTTCCTTCATTGCCGCCGCATCCACGTAAGGGTCGTATGCCGCCACTTTCATATTAAAGGCCCGCGCCAGTTCAGCTACCCGGCTGCCTATCTTGCCCAGCCCTATTATGCCGAGGACATGGCCGCCCAGTTCATGGCCGGTATACTTATATTTATTCCAGATACCTTCCTGCTGCACCTCCTGATTCGCTTCCATCGTATAGCGGGACAAATCTATCATCTTTGAGATTACCAGCTCCGCAACCGCGTTACAGTTGATTCCCGGAGCGTTTTGAACCCTGATTCCAAGTTCCCTGGCATATTCCAGGTCAATGTGGTTCGTTCCCGCTGCGCACACGGCAATCATTTTTACGCGTTTCGCCGCCGCATCCAGGATATCCCTGCCGATTTTCGGATCGACCCGCATTACCAGCAGATCATACTCCGGCAGCATCTCTTTAAGCTCATCCACCGACGGGAGTATCTTAATATCCACCTCCGCCCCCAGCGCCTGAAGGCCTTTTGCAATAACAGGAGAAACACGATCAATAATTAATGCTTTCATATACAACAACCCCTTTCTGTTTTCCTTTTGCCCTTATTATAGATTGGCAGTGTCATGAATACAAATATATAATAGTCATTTTATTTATGACTAAAAGTTATTATTCAAAGCAGGATTTACCAATATCAACGGAAACGGAGCTTATCTCTGTCCGCTAACCGCTCTCTTCAATTTCCTGCTCTGCATATACTGCCCGCCAATCACTACAATAAATATCACATAACAGATAATATCCGTCTTTGTTCCGGGCCAGATTCCGCAGACAGCGCAGACAGCCATTAAAATCCGCTCGATTACGTTCAGCTTTCGGAATACAAATCCCTCGAAACAGGCACACATGCAAAACAAACCGACAAAACTCGAGAACACAATGGCGACTATCGATATGATATTTCCCTGTAACAGCAGTTCCTGGTGATATACAATCATAAACGGTAAAATAAACCCAGGCAGCCCAAGCCTCGTCGCCGTAACCGAGGTCTTAAAGTAGTCGGCTTTCGCTATCTTTGAGGCAACTAAGGCTGCACTGGCAACCGGAGGCGTGATATTAGCCAATGCCGCATAATAATAGATGAACAGATGGACGGCCAGTTTGTCAAATCCCAATTCTACCAGTACACTGCCGGCTAACGATGCCACGAGGACATAAGCGGCTGTCGTAGGAACTCCCATGCCAAACAATATTGTAACTGCCATTGTTAGTATCAGAGCCACAAGGCCTACACTGCCGGATAATGTTTTGATAAAGAATACAATATTCATCGCAAGACCCGTCATGACAAATATCTGCGTAACAATTCCCATAGCGGCACAGGCTGCCGCTACTGTCATCGCACTTTTAGCCCCGCTGATCAGGCCATTATATAAAAAGCCCCAAAACTGTCTGGTCAGGACGAATTTCGGATTGCGCACGCTGTTTTTTACAATGTAGCAGATAACAAGAATAACACAGCCTAAAAATGCACTCCGCATTACCGATGTCCCGGAAATCAAAAGTATGATGATGGCCAGAAGCGGAAGGAAAAAGAGGCCGTCTTCCTTCATAAGTTTTTTCTTATCCGGAATCATTTCGTCCGGCAGTGGTTTAAATCCGCAGCGAAGCGCACGCATGTGTACGGAAATTCCTGTGGTCACGTAATACATTAATGCGGCAGGAAGAGCGCACAGTGCGATTTTGGCATAGGGGACGCCTATAATGCCGGCCATGATAAATGCGCCGACTCCCATGACGGGAGGCATAATCATCCCTCCAGTAGAGGCTACCGATTCAATAGCTCCCGCATAATACGGTTCATAGCCGCGGTCCTTCATCATAGGAATTGTGAAGGTACCGGTGGACGCCACGTTGGCCACAGCGCTTCCGTTGATTGACCCAACCAGCCCGCTTCCGATTACTGCAGCCTGTGCGGCTCCGGAACGTGTCTTTCCTCCAAGGGCAATCGCGATATTGATGAAGAACTGCCCCGCACCGCTGGACTCCAGTAGCCCGCCAAAAATCATAAACAAAACAATATAAGTGGCCGAAACATTCAGCACCGTTCCAAAAATACCATACAGATAGGTCGTTACACTGGCTATCAGCCTCGGCCAGCTGTATCCCGCGTGATGGAAGATGCCGGGAAGATATTTTCCAAAATGACCATATAGCAGAGAGATAACCACCAATCCCGGAAGCAGCAGACCGTATGTACGTCTTGTCGCCTCCAGAACGGCGAGAATCAGAATAAAACCAATGATGGTATCCATCCCCGTGTACCGGCCTGCCCGGTTTAATAAAGCGTTAAAATTCACAAATATATATGCGGTTGATACCAGCGCCATAATCAAAAAACATATGCTTGCGATTTGAGACAAACATGTGCGGCCGGAATGCTTATCATCTTTTATAATCATCGCGCTAAGAAATACCAGTGACAGTGCAAAAGCGAGATGAATATCCATATGTTTGGTGGGATCGATTGACGGCATCATTACCTGCCAAAGATGGTAAACACTCATAGCAAAAGCCACAACCGGAAAAATTTTACCTGCAATTTTGCTTATCTTGTTCTCCATGCCCAAGTCCTTTCTCTTGTTAATGAAAGACCCGGGCACCGCAGCTACAGAGTCCAGGCCTTTCAATAAAGTTGATATTCAGATGTTTATACTCGTCCTACTGGCCGACCGTATAGGCATCATCCCATACACCGGCCTCTTTAAAATATTTCGCTGCTCCCGGATGGATCGGAACCTGGGTCGGCAGGCCGTGAAGTGCATTTTCCGCGGTAATGCAGGTGGCCGGGGCATAATAATTTGCCAGGGCATCGACATTTTCACAGATTGTTTTGACAAAGGTATAGGCTACATCTTCACTCATAGCAGCAGACGCAAACTGTTCCGCAGGAGCTGCCATGTTAATATAATCTTCCGCCACAAATGGCAGTGTGCCGCCGGCAATCACCGACTGGAAAAAGTCTTTGCTCTCACTGCAGGCCAATTTAATTTTTTCCGGATCCTGAGGAAGCGCCCGGCAGTCCACCGTTGTGTACAGCGACTCCAGATAGGAGGCGGGAACTTTTGCACTGCAGAAGCCCCAGATCATGTCTACCGTGCCGTCCTTCAATGCATCGACAGCCTGATCGTTGGCCAGATTCAGCATTTTACAATTGCTGTCATTATAACCGTAAGCCGACATAAGCGCCGTGGCCATTGAAGCGATACCGGAGCCGGACGGACCGAGAACGACTGTCTTCCCCTCGAGATCTTCCAAAGACTGAATACTGCTCTTATCAAGGACTATCGCCACACTCTCCACATCGTATAAGTCCATCAATGCCAGGATCTTGTCGTTTGGGCCATCTTCAGCAAAAGGGCCCTGTCCGACGTAGGCATCATACATCTGTGTCGTATGGCCGATATTAATATCTCCGGACGCCAAAAGGCGGCAGTTCTCTATCGAACCCCCGGTAGCCTGTACCGTAACAGACATATTAGGTATCTTTTCCTGCAGGACAGAAGCACATGCCGTCCCCATAAGCTGGATGGTGCCTCCCAGTGTGCCTGTTCCCCATGTGAGATCTGTCGCTTCAATCGCCGCCTCTCCCGATGCGCCTTCTTCCCCCGCAGACGACTTCTGAGACTCCGTATCAGCCTTTGATGCCGCAGCACTCCCCGAACTGCCGCAGCCGCTGAGCGTGGCCGTCAATACCGCCATCATAAGAACTAAAATACCTGTTTTTTTCATGAGTTTCCCCTCCTTGTAAAGTTTTTCACGAATTATACCATATTAAGTAAAGTTAAATCTGTATTTACATAATATATTACTACACTTTATAAGTACACGATCTATAAATCATTTAAGTTATAACTTTTAGTCATAATAAGAATTTCCTGTTAATTAAAAAAGAATCTTTGAACCATTTCCGGTCCAAAAATTCTTTCTAATTTCTTCCTGTTATTAAATTTCCGTTTTCTCCTGGAGCTGTTCCCTCTGTTCAAAATACCGGACTACAAACCGTTCAAAAAGCTTTACAATATATGTCTTATATGTATTCCCGTTCTGCATCAGGGTCCCCTCCCAGGGAAACGTCTCCTTGAGATAGATGATTTTCACTTTGGGGCTGAGATGGCTCTGCACGGCGTAGGGGCGCGGAAGAATACAGATCCCTCTGTCGCATTCCGTCATTTGCAGCATAAAGTTAACCTTGGAGCTGGATATATTGACCTTCGGGAGAAATCCGGCCTTTACGCAGCGTTCCGTGATTTGATGGGACAGCGCGGAAGTATAAGTGTAAAGGTTAAACTTCTGATTTTCCAACTGCTCGAATGTCACCGAATCATACCGGGACAGCGGATTATCCACAGAAGCTATCACCACCATCTCATCCTTGAACAGAACCGTGTCCTGCAGGTCCGGAAAAGAAACGCCGGTAATTCCGAGTGCCAGATCCAGGCTCCCGTCCAGCAGCATCTTCCTCAGCGCCCGGCTCCCGTCCTCGATAAGCTGCAATTCAATATCCGGCCACTGCCGGTTAAAATTTGTGACAATATCGACCACATAAAGAGAAGCTATCATCGGGGTAACCCCCAGCTTTAATCTGCCAACCGGGGCCGAATGCATCGTCTCCACAAATGCCGACAGCGAACCAAAATCAGAGATAATCGGAACAACACGCCGGTAAAACTGTTCGCCATAGTCGGTCAGATAGACTCCATTTTTCTGAACCCTGAAGAGGGGGACTTTTAACTCCCGCTCCAGCTTCTTAATCAGCTTGCTTAAGGCCGGCTGGGAGAGAAATAAATGCTCCGCCGCCCGCGTATAGCTCTGATCCTTTGCGACTTGTACAAAATATTTTAAGACCTTGATGTCCACCCAAATCCTCCTCTGCTAAACCGTGTGAACAGTAACTTTCCCGGTCCTTATCCCTGTCTCCTTCAGTTAACGAGATTCACCGGACTTCCGGCCGCAAACGCCGCCAGATTATCGGCCCCTGTCTCTAAAAGTCTCGCACGGCTCTCCTTTGCTGCCCAGGCTATATGAGGAGTAATAATACAGTTCGGCGCCGAGAGAAGGGGATTATCCATGGATATCGGTTCCTGAGATACTACATCCAGACCGGCGGCATATACCTTTCCGCTGTTCAGGGCCTCGGCCAGATCTTCATCCACAACGAGCGCTCCCCTGGAGCTGTTCAGAAGAATCACGCCATCCTTCATTTTCGCAATCGTATCTCTGTTTATCAGGCCCTGCGTATCCGGAAACAGCGGGCAGTGGAGGGCTATGACATCAGACTTCTTAAACAGTTCCCCGCGTTCGGCAAACCTGCAGTTCTCTGTCTCAAGCTCCGCTCTTCTGAAACCGTCGTTATATAGTATCTTCATCCCCAATGCGGCGGCGATGGCGGCCGTTCTCTGGCCAATCCTTCCAAATCCGATGACACCCATCGTTTTTCCCGCAAGTTCAATCAGAGGGTAATCCCAAAAACAGAAATCAGGCTGCTGTCCCCATCTTCCCTCCTTCACAGCATCACTGTGATGGCCGGCGCGGCTGCAGATTTCCAACAGAAGGGCAATTGTAAACTGGGACACGGAATCGGTCCCGTACGTTGGTATATTGCAGACAGGGATATTCCGTTCCCTGGCTGCCTGGATATCGACTCCATCATATCCGGTTGACAATACTCCGATATAGCGGATAGACGGGCAGTTTTCAATCACCTCTCTGCCGAGAGGCACACTGGACACCAGTACTGCATCTGCATCCCCTATCCGTTCCATAATCAGTTTCGTATCATTCGCCGGTGTCCTGTCATAAATCGTCAAATCACCAAGCTCTTCATAGCGGCTCCAGCTCAAATCCCCCGGATTCTTTATGTAACCATCCAATATTACAATTTTCATAGTTCTGTCCCTTTCCGCTTCTTACAGCTCCAGATGTTTGAAGAGAAGACTCAGCGACCAGTCCAGGTGCTCGCTGAGTGCAGCCTTTAATTTCTCAAGATTTCTCTCCTTCAGGCAGTCCAATAGGACCAGATGCTGCCTTGTGCTCTCTTCCAGATCGAGGGACACGTGGAAAGAGATAATCCTGTAGCGATCGACATTGAAATAAATCTGATCCATCAGTATTTTTATGTATCCGTTATTGGATTTCTGTACAATCAGATCATGACACTGTCCATCCAGCTTGCTGAACTCCATCCTGTCTATCTCTTCCCCAGCCTCATGCCGGGCAAGCAGCGACATCAGGCTGGCTCTCACCGCTTCTATCTCTTCATCCGTTATCTGATAAATTGAAGTTTCACAGGCTATTAATTCCATAGCCTTCCTGACTTCATAAATGTTCCTGACGTCCTTTGTCGTCAATGGTTTCAAAAAGGTTCCCAGACCCTTTCTGGATTCCAGAAATCCTTCAGCCTGAAGACGGCGTATCGCTTCTCTGACAGGTGTCCGGCTCATATTGAGATACACTGCCAGCTGATTCTCGCTTAAAAGCTCTCCGGGACTGATCTCTTCTTCTATGATTAAATTTCTGATTCCGTCATACGCCCTCTGCACATAACTCGGCTTCTGTGTTTTTTTTAATAAAACGTTCTGTTCGCCCATTTATAAAATTCCTTGTCTACATAATATTTGAAACCATTTTACTATTAATAAAGGCGCCTGTCCAGTATGGCAGGCGCCTTTTTCCCAGTATTTTACAGCTTTTTTACTATTTGAGGAAGATTGTGGTACAGATCGGTACGTAAGTAATCAAAAGCAGTACCGCAATCAATGCCAGCAGCGGCTTTATAATCTTCTTAGTCAAATCCTCAATAGAAACTTTGGATATCGAAGATGCGACGAACAGATTAATTCCATACGGAGGACTGCAGAATCCAATCGCAAGGTTCATCGTCAGCATAATACCAAAGGTAACCGGGTGCATCCCCACTCCCGTACAGATAGGGAGTAATATCGGAGTGAGAATAATTGTTGCAGGAATATTGTCAATAAACATCCCGACAATCAGCAGGAAGATATTGATAATCAAAAGAATCAGAATCGCATTGTCCGTCAGTCCCAGAATCGCCTGCGCAATCATATTCGGTATCTGCGCCATTGTCAGGAATGCCGCAAATACAGTGGAGAAACCGACCATAAATGTCGTGGCGCCATTAACCACTATGGCGTCTTTGAATGATTTGTACGCCCCTCTGACATCCAGTTCTTTATATACAAATACACCGACTATGAAGGAATACACAACGGAGATAACCGCAGCCTCCGTAGGCGTAAAGAAACCGGAATAGATTCCTCCAAGAATGATGACCGGTGAAAGGATTGCCCAGAAAGCATCCTTAAAGGCAACCCATATCTCTTTCGCGCTGGACGCCTTTTCTTTTCCCCTGTACCCGTTCTTCTTCGATACAAAGTAACAGACAATCATGAGGGCCACACCCATCATGATGCCGGGCATAAAGCCCGCTGTAAACATATCGGTAATCGAGGTGCCCGATACAACGCCGTAAATAACGAACGGGATAGACGGCGGAATGATAACGCCGATGGTCCCCGCCGCCGCAGTCAGCGCTGCACTGAAGGGCTTATTATAGCCGTGATCCACCATCTCGGGAATCATAAATGCTCCTACGGCGGATACCGTTGCAACTGCCGAGCCGGATATTGCCGCAAAGAACATACATACGATAATCGTAACCATGCCAAGGCCGCCTGTTACATGGCCGATTAACGCGTCAAAGAAATTTACAAGCCGCCTGGCAATGCCGCCGCTGCTCATCAGATTTCCTGCCAGCATAAAGAACGGAATCGCCAGAAGCGGGAATGAATCAACCCCTGTGATTGACTTCTGCGCAATAATAATCAGAGGAATATCTGAAAAATAATAGATTGCAATCAGGCTGGAAATACCAATGGCATATCCAATCGGCACTGTCAGGAGCAGTAGTACGAAAAAGCTTCCAAATAATACGGCTGCACTCATGCGGCATTTCCCCCTTCCTCACCTTTTATAAACAACTTCTTTACGTCTTTTCCCAATACCCCCAGCATTCTGACACACACAAGAAATGAGGCCAGAGGGAACACGGAATACACGTATACAAGCGGTAACCTGAGTCCCGAGGAAACGGCTCTTCTTGCCGCCATCGACACCAGCAGGTCTTTTCCGTTTACCACCATATAGGCGCAAAACAGAAACCATATCAGATCAGCCAGAAGTCCAATCGCCGCCTGCACCTTCTTATTTTTAAGGAAAGAATAAATCAGGGTAACTCTGATATGCTCATTATATTTCAGTGCAATACTTGCTCCCAGCCAAATCTGCCAGATGAAGATATACCGTGACAGCTCTTCCGACCAGGTAAGTGAGTTTTTAAATACAGTCCGCATTATAACCTGCAAAAATACCAGGAGCACGTTGATAACAAGGCTGACAACCAGAAGGTATTCTTCAAGATTGTTATAAATATTGCCAATCCGTGACAGTATACTTTTCTTTTCCATACTAAAGCTCCTTTAACATTCGTACTTACTGCTCGTATTTCTCAGCCATTGTGAATACGTCTTCCCCAAACTCGCCTTTGTATTTCTCATACATTGGTGCAAGAGCCTCTTTGAACGCTGCTTTATCTTCTTCGGTCAGTCTGTTAACCTGCATTCCTTCCTCTTCCAGCTTGTCAACATACAGGTTTGTGTCATCCAGTTCCATCTGGCGCTGCTGCTTCACGAATTCTGCCGCTGCATCCGTGACGATCTGCTGCTGTTCCTGTGTCAGGCCGTCGTAGAAGTCCTTGTTCATGATAAAGCCAAGGAAGTTGTTAACATGCTCTGTAACGCTCAGATATTTCTGTACTTCCTGGAACTTGCTTGCGTAAATCAGGGACGGAGGATTCTCCTGTCCGTCTACGGTATTCTGCTGAAGGCCCGTGAACAGCTCGTTGAATCCCATCGGAGTCGCGCTGGCGCCAAGTGTGTTGAAGAAATCAATAAATACCTGATTCTCCATAACTCTCATCTTAAGTCCCTTCAAATCTTCCGGTTTTGTAATCGGACGTACGTTGTTCGTCATACTTCTGAGTCCGTTGTAGGAATAACCAAGGCAGTGGATTCCTACGGCCTCCAGTTTCTGGTTAAAGTAATCGCCCATGTCTCCGTCCATCGCTTCAAATGCATTCTGAGCGTTGCTGAACAGCCATGGCATATCCATTACACCGAAATCAGGAGAATATGCCACTAATACGGACGTGGAAGGAAGAGCCGCCGTAAGGGAACCCATTGCAACTGATTCCGTAAGCTCCGCATCGCCGCCGAGGGCGCTGTTCGGATATATCTCTACTTTGATTGTGCCGCCTGATTTCTCCTCCACCGGTTTCTGGAAGTATTCAACCAGGGCCTTATGTGTGGAACGGTCTTCCGCCTCAACGTGCCCAATCTTAATTGTCACGGCCGCAGCGGTCTGGCTTCCCTGGCTATCTGCCGCTTCTCCTCCTTCGGCTGCCGGAGCCTGTGTTGCTGCCGGCTGGTTTCCTGCATTTCTTCCCCCGCATGCGCTAAGGCTCAAAGCCATCACTGCTGTCAGTCCCAGGGCAATTACCTTTTTTGTTTTTTTCATCGTACATCCTCCTTAAATTCTCTTTCACAGAACTCTTCTACCCTCTTTTGAATTATCTATAAAATTTCAATAATTCCGTTATCAGCGTCAACCCTGATTCTGTCTCCGTCTTTTACATCCTCATAAAAAGCCGGGTCAACCTTATCCACCATCGGCACTTCCATGATGATGGCACTCGATACAAGCACTGTCTCCGGATACTGGACAATCATTGCCGCCGGCATGTTCTGGTTCATCTTAAGCTGGTATAAACCATCCGCCTGTACCACTGAGCTTCCCTTTCCCCCCGGGAAGATCAGGACTTTCTTTGCAACGCTCCGTCCTTCCAGATCATGCGCTTTCTCAATTACTTCCCCTGTCTCCGGATTCATCAGATAGAACATGATATGGTCCTTTGACACGATTGCTTCTGCCTCTGCGCAGCCCTCTGATATCTTATGACAACTGTATTTTTTCATCTTACTTTACCTCCCCTGTTAATGCTGCATCGATACAGGTATCCAGATCGCGGATAACGAAATGGATTCCTCTTCTCTGCGGATAATATGCGCACTTTGGTGACTCCGTCACGCCGATTTTGCCGTTCAGGTGGCGCCAGCACGGCTGGTCCGGACAGGAATCCGGTACGATGAAGCCGCCCGCTTCCGTGATAATCTCGTCTAATCCCATACGCTCCGCCATCTCTTTTACCAGGCTGGAGGTCAGTATCCACATCTCTTTTTCCAGTTTCTTTCCCTTGATTTTTTCTGCGATATGCTTTACTTCATCAAGTGTAAAGTGCGGACATCCGAACATAACGAAATCGATGGGCCTGTTGCCTTCCAGGGAAATCTCCTTAAGAATTTCCGCCATATCGTCGTTGGTGATGACTACCTTCCGCTCCGGTTCTTTTCCTCCGAATGCCGTCTCCATGTCGGGAGCCTCCGGTGTTACGCCGAGAATATGATACATTCCGTAAGCGCCGGAGGTGTTCAGCTCCGCTCCCAGGTTCCTGAGCGCTTCCTTCGTGATAGTCTCTCCGGGAAGACCGGTAAATACAGGGATTCCCTCCCCAATCTTCTTGCCCAGCATTCCCAGGATGTGGTAGTCGTAGGCGGTCTTCATATCTGCCTGTACCTCCACCAGGATATTGCCTTTTCTGTTCTCATCCAGCAGAAGGCCGTATTCCGGCACAAAGCCTGTCACGGCTGCACAGAGCGCGCTGTTGGCGCCCTCACGGTTGCTTCTCGCTCCCCATACGGAATTGACATACGGTGTTGCGCTGGACTCTGAGAATGCAATTACCTCTTTATACATCGGAACATTTGTGTCTATGTAAGGGGTACAGTTATAAGTAAGCTGCGCTCCGATTCCCTTATATGCATTATGGGTTCTCTGCATTAAATCGGCGAATTTCGGATCCACCATATCTCTCTTTGTGAAGAAATCATAGCAGAAGCCCGGGTTAACGGTCGGAGCCACACGGCAGTGTGCGCCTTCGCTGAGCAGCTTCTCGCAGAACCATAAGTCCGCCTCCTGATTGGAGAGAGCCACATGGGCCCTGGTGATGGGCACCATCCGCTTTGCGTCAAAGCATTCGCCGATGGCTACCTGAATCTTCATTGCGTATGCTGTTCCCTTTCCATACTTTCCATCCAGCATATCCTGCTGTTCCTGTGTCAGTTTCATAAAAACCTCCTCCTTAAAATTATCATATATAGTTATGGTTCAACTTGGTTATCAGCTTTTTACAGTATCCTGATTCTCTCATCCGGCCTGATATCTTCCAGTACGGTCTTCGATACCTGGATATATTCCAGTTCCAGTGTGTTTTTAATCTTTACGATACGTAAATCTTCTTTCTTTACATTCCGGATGCACTTGATGGCTACACGCACCGCCTCATCCTCATCGGCCGCTACCAGCGGCACACGGCAGTCTTCAATACAGCGGCATGCAATGGCGTTGGCATACATCGCTTCGTAATCGAGCTGTTCAAAGACTTCTTTCACCGTTACGTCAAATAGTCCGATTCCGATGGCATTGCCATGGGACTGTGGTGTGACTCCCAGTAAAACCATCCTTTTTATCTCGGGAACCGGAAGGCAAAATTCTTTTAATACGGAACTTTTCCCCAGAATATTCGGGTCGTAGCCGGCCCCTGAAATATTCTTTCCAATTTCCTCTACAATCAGTACGTCTATTTTCGGCGGAATGAGAACCGGCATTTTCGTTCTGGCGATTTTCACCAGTTCTTTCTCCCGTTTAATCATATTTTCTGCCGCAACCGCCTCAATCATAAATGTCTCGTCATAGGCATTCTCAATGGCGGCGATGCCATAGGCAATTCTGCATTTCTTAAGTATCAGACTGGCGGCATCCTCTATAATTGCGGCAAATTCATCGGGATCCTCCTCATGGATGGAGGAACATCCTATCTGGTTCCCCAGACCGATTACCAGCATCTTGCAAAGACCGCTCTGCAAATCGCCTACAAAGTCCGTGTGCAGCTTTACGCGGTTAATGGGAATAACCGCATCCGCTTCCATCGCGGCCCTGTCAAAATACACGTCCTTGCCGGAAGGAGTCCTGCCCAGATGATTCACATCAACCGTGGTGACAATCTCCACTCCAAGATTTTCTTCTGTAATCCCGTAACTGGCAAGCACTTCTCTCTGGCCTTCCTCCGTCCCGTTGCCATGGCTCCCCATAGCCGAGACTATATAAGGAATCCCGCCCTTCCTTCTTACATCTTCAATCACGGTGCTGACAATAAGAAAAAGGTTCTTAATTCCTCTGCTCCCCACAGCGACCGCCACCCGGTCGCCCGGATGAATCTTTCCCGTAATCTCTTTCTTCGCCAGCTCTCTCTTCAGAGTTCCCTCCACATCTTCCAGCAAAGTCCTGTCAAAAATCTGCTGTACTTTGCAGAGTTCTGGCAGCGGATATGTATAATCCTCACTCAGTAATACCGGCATAATTCCCTCCCTGACTTCAAGCCTGTATCTCACATGTATTTCACTTGTATAATCTAATTATACATATTTATTTTCCATTGTCAACTGAAATTGTTTGCCATAAATAAATTATTTTCAGATATAATTGTATTTAATTGTAAGTTAAATTAACGCAATGGTTCAGACAGGTCTGCGCATTAACTGCGCGGACCGAGAAAAGGTAGTGGCGGCAGGCATCCGGCTCACCGCACAGCGATTTTTATATACAAAAGCTGCTGAAATCAGGCCGCATTGCGCCGTGATTTCAACAGCTTTTATATATTTTATGAATTTTCTCATAACAGTTCTTAAACTATCTGCCGTAAACCATCCTGATCCGTTCCATGGCCTCGGCCGTATTCGCTTTAGTTCCAAAAGCCGTGAGACGGAAAAAGCCTTCACCGTTTTTACCGAAACCGCTTCCCGGTGTTCCGACCACATGGGCTTTATCGAGTAAATCGTCAAAAAACTCCCAGGATTTCATCCCATCCGGACACTGCATCCAGACATACGGGGAATTTTTTCCTCCCACATGCCAGATTCCAAGGGATGTCAGAGTGTCCGTGATAATCCCGGCGTTTTCCTGATAGACATCCAGATGTTTCCTGCACTCTCTCAGCCCTTCCGGTGAAAATGCGGCCTCTGCCGCTCTCTGTACCGGATAGGAAACCCCGTTGAATTTCGTTGTCTGACGGCGGAGCCACATTTTGCTGACAGACATTCCACCTCTCATGAGTTCCTCCGAAATCACAGTGTAACCGCAGCGCGTTCCGGTAAAGCTTGCCAGTTTTGACAGCGAGCAGAACTCGACGGCGCATGTCTTTGCGCCTTCTATTTCGAAAATACTTCTCGGCAGGCTGTTATCGAGTATAAAGGATTCATAGGCTGCGTCAAATAAAATCACTGCGTCCTGTTCATTGGCGTAATCAACCCATTCCTTCAGCTGTTTCCTGTTATAAACGCCGCCTGTGGGGTTATTGGGGGAACAAAGGTAAATTATGTCTGCCCTCTGTCCCTGGGGCGGCAGCGGCAAAAAGCCGTTATCCACATTCGCATCCAGAAATACTATCTTTCTCCCTGCCATGATATTCGTATCCAGATAAACGGGATAGACGGGATCCGGGATAAGTACGGTATTATCCTGATCAAACAGATCCAGGATATTGCCTAAATCGCTTTTGGCGCCGTCGCTGATAAAGATATCGCTCGCCGCAGTATGCACCCCGATACTTTCATAGTAGGCACAGATTGTGTTCCTGAGAAAATCATATCCCTGCTCCGGGCCATACCCATGGAAAGTCTCCGCCTTCCCCTGTTCTGCTGCCGCCTTTACGAAAGCCGCCGCCGCTTTTTCACAAATCGGAAGCGTAACATCCCCGATTCCCATACGGATAATCTGAGCCTGCGGATGTAAGGCAGTATATTCTTCAACCTTTTTTGCGATTTTTGAAAATAAATAGCTTTCCGGCAGATTTTTATAATTTGAATTAATTTTCATTAACTTTCCTCCTTTTGTATCAGTTGAGTTTTTGATGTGGCATTTATAAATTCGCGAAACAGCGGGTGTGCCCTGTTGGGACGGCTTTTAAATTCAGGATGGTACTGTACTCCCACATAAAACGGATGGCCCGGCACCTCCATGGCCTCCACCAGGTTCCCGTCCGGAGACTGGCCTGAAAACACGGCTCCTTTTGCCGTATACTCGCTGCGGTATCTATTATTAAACTCATAACGGTGGCGGTGTCTTTCGCTGATTTCTTCCGACATATAGGCATGCTCCATTTTTGTTCCAGGCGTAATCCTGCATGGATAGGCTCCCAGCCGCATAGTTCCGCCCTTCTGCTCCTGTCCCATCTGCTCTTCCATCAGGGCAATAACCGGATGGCTGCTCTCCGGGTCAAATTCACTGGAGTTGGCATCCTCGTATCCCAGAACGTTCCTTGCAAATTCAATTGCTGCAATCTGCATTCCAAGACAAATTCCAAAATACGGCACCCTATTGGTCCTTGCATATTCCGCCGCCGCTATCATTCCTTCCGTACCGCGGATCCCAAAACCGCCGGGTACCAGGATACCGTCTGTTCCGGCCAGAAGTTTCGGGGCTGTGACCCGTGTCAGGCTCTCGCTGTCGATCCAGTTGATATTCACCCGCACGCCGTTTTCCCAGCCTGCATGGCGGAGCGCCTCGGCGATGGAAAGGTAGGAATCATGGAGCTTAACATACTTTCCCACCAGGGAAACCGTCACTTCTCCGGTACTGTTTTTGATACGGTCAAGCATCTCATTCCACTCGCTCAGATCGCATTTTTTTTGTCTGTCCGAAATTCCCAGCTCACGCATCGCAATCTCTGCCAGTCCTGCATTTTCCAGCATTATCGGAGCCTCATAGAGAACGGGCAGCGTCAGATTTTCAATGACACAGTCCTCCTTTACGTTGCAGAACAGGGCGATTTTCTTCAGGATTGACGGCTCCACCGGCCGGTCACACCGTGCCACGATAACATCCGGCATAATTCCGAATGACTGGAGCTGTTTTACGGAATGCTGGGTCGGCTTTGACTTATGTTCCCCGGATGACTCCAGGTAGGGAATCAAAGTCACATGGATGAAGAGACAGTTTCCACGGCCTGCCTCGTGGGATACCTGACGGATCGCCTCAAGAAACGGCTGGGATTCTATATCACCAGTCGTACCGCCGATCTCAGTAATAACGATGTCTGCGTCCGTCTGTTCCTGCACATGATAGATAAAAGACTTAATTTCATTGGTGATATGGGGAATAACCTGCACCGTCTCCCCCAGATATTCGCCTTTTCTCTCTTTATTTAATACATTCCAGTAGACTTTACCCGTCGTAAGGTTGGAATACCGGTTCAAATCCTCGTCAATAAACCGTTCATAATGTCCCAGGTCCAGGTCTGTCTCCGCACCGTCTTCCGTCACATAGACCTCTCCGTGCTGGTAGGGACTCATCGTACCGGGATCTACATTGATATAAGGATCCAGTTTCTGGGCGGCAACCTTGAATCCCCTCGCTTTTAAAAGGCGTCCCAGAGAAGCCACCGTAATTCCCTTGCCAAGGCCGGATACGACACCGCCGGTTACGAAAATAAATTTTGCCATCTGCTTTCCTCCTCTATAATCGTTATTATTTACGGCCCCGCAAAAAAACGCGGTTCCGCGAACGGTAACCTTTAATCTGCATGTCCCTGAAGCACATATCCCGGAATATGGATATCCTCCGCATTTTTTATCTGCCGCGCTTCATCCTGATCTGCCGCCCCATGGACAATATGGGCGATATCGATCAGTTCCACATTATCTTCATCGTATTTACTTTCCAGACTCAGCGCCAGAACTGCCGCCGTATCAAGGGAGGTAAGGCAGGGAATCCCAAGCTCCACCGCTTTTCTTCTAAGCCTTACACTGTCTCGGTCCGGCTGGCGGCCCGTGACCGATGTTGACAGCACATAGCTGATCCGCCCCTTCTCCATTACGGAAATAGTAGTCTCCTCCCCTTCGTCCGCTTCCTTCGGTTTTTTCACGATGGTAGAGGAAATGCCTGCGCTGTTCAGCTTTCTGGCGGTTCCTTCCGTTGCATAGATGGTAAATCCCATAGAGACGTATGCCTTTGCAAGCTCTTTTAAGTCTTTTTTATCGGTATCGCGGACACTGATAAGGATTCCGCCGTTTCTCTTCATATAATAACCAGCGGCGATCATTCCTTTGTAAAGAGCCTCCTCCATGGTTCCCGCAATCCCCAGAACCTCACCTGTGGATTTCATCTCCGGCCCAAGCTGGGTATCGACATCGGACAGCTTCTCAAACGAGAAAACGGGTACCTTTACCGCATAATACGGAGATGAGGGATAAAGACCTGTTTCATATCCCATCTCATTTAATTTTTCACCCATCATAATCCTGGTAGCCAGCTCCACCATCGGAACCCCCGTCACCTTGCTGATATAAGGAACGGTTCTAGATGAACGCGGGTTTACCTCTATAATATAAATCGTATCCTCATGAAGAACATATTGAATGTTAATCAACCCTTTTGTCCCCAGGGAAAGGGCAAGGCGGATCGAATAATCCACAATCCGGTCCTTCTGGCTCTCCGTCAGCATAAAGGCGGGATATACGGCGATAGAGTCACCAGAATGGACGCCGGCGCGCTCAATATGTTCCATAATTCCGGGAATCAGGACATCCTCCCCGTCGCAGATTGCATCGACCTCCAGCTCGGTCCCCATCAGGTATTTGTCGATCAGGATGGCATTTTCTATTTTGTGTTCAAGGATAATCTTCATATATTCATGGATATCCGCATCCTGATACGCTATGATCATGTTCTGGCCGCCGAGTACATAGCTTGGACGCACCAGAACGGGGTATCCCAGCCGGTTTGCCGTCGCAATTGCCTCATCCTCCGTATAAACGGTATCGCCAGAGGGCTGTTTCATATTGAGTTTTTTCAATAATGCATTAAACCTTCCCCTGTCCTCGGCCATATCGATACTGTCGGCCGGAGTTCCCAGTACCGGGACCCCGTTCTCCACCAGACATTTCGTCAGGCGGATAGCCGTCTGTCCTCCAAAGGCCACAACAGCGCCGGCCGGTTTTTCCACCCGGATAATGTCCATCACATCCTCCGGCGTCAGCGGCTCAAAATAGAGCCGGTCGGCCACGTTGAAATCAGTGGACACCGTCTCCGGGTTATTGTTGACAATGACCACCTCGTACCCTGCGCGCTTCAGTGACCAAACGCAGTGTACCGACGCATAGTCAAATTCAATTCCCTGGCCAATGCGGATTGGGCCGGAACCGAACACCATGACAACCTGTTTTCCCGCCGCATGTTCCATGATGAACGGCCCTGCTTCATCTTCCTCGCCGTAGGAACTGTAAAAGTATGGTGTGCTGGCGGCAAATTCTGCGCTGCAGGTGTCCACCATACGGTAACATGCCGGGATATGTTTCAGCTCTGTCAGACCGGTCATCTCTTTAATGACCCGGTCCGGGAAACCGTACTGCTTTGCTTCCATATGAAGCTCTTCTGTGAACAATTCTCCCTGCATTCTTCGCTCCAGCGTCAGCAGGTGTAACAGTTTATTTAAAAACCACTCGTCAATCCCGGTCAGTTCGTGAAGCCGTTCCACCGTCATGCCGCGCTTCATGCTCTCATATACGGCGAAGAGACGCTCATCGTCCTGGGAAAGAATTTTCTGCTCCAGCTCTTCCCCTGTGAGAGGCTCCATCTTTTTCATATTCAGGCTGTCCTGGGAAATCTCCGCTCCCCTGACTGCTTTTAAAAGAGCCTGCTCAAAGTTCCTGCCGATCGCCATGACCTCGCCGGTTGCCTTCATCTGTGTCCCCAGCTTCCTTCTGCCATATACGAATTTATCAAACGGCCACTTTGGAAATTTGACCGCCACATAGTCAAGGGCCGGCTCAAAGCATGCCATCGTCTCCCCCGTCACCTCGTTCGGAATCTCATCAAGACGGTAGCCGACGGCTATTTTCGTCGCCACCCGGGCAATCGGGTAACCGGTGGCCTTGGATGCCAGGGCGGAAGAACGGGATACACGCGGGTTCACCTCTATTACCGCATATTCAAAGCTCTCGGGATTTAATGCAAACTGGCAGTTGCAGCCGCCTTCTATCCCCATCGCCTGAATGATATTGAGGGCTGCCGAGCGCAGCATCTGATACTCCTTATCGGCCAGAGTGACTGCCGGAGCGATAACGATGGAATCGCCGGTGTGGATTCCCACCGGATCGAAATTCTCCATCGAGCAGACGGTAATCTCGTTGCCGACGCTGTCGCGCATTACCTCAAACTCAATCTCCTTCCATCCGGCAATGCATTTTTCCACCAGTATCTGATGAATCGGCGACAGGCGGATCCCCGCCGTGGCAATCTCATCAAGCTCTCTCCTTGTCTTTGCGATGCCTCCGCCCGTTCCGCCCAATGTAAAGGCAGGCCTGACGATAACCGGAAATCCTATTTTTTCTGCAAAAGCCATTGCCGCATCCACTGTCGTTACCACTTCAGACGGAATTACCGGTTCCCCGATTTCTTCCATCGTATCTTTGAAGCACTGTCTGTCCTCCGCTTTATCAATCGTTTCCGGGGATGCTCCCAGCAGGGTGACGCCGCGGCTCTCGAGAAATCCCTCCTTTGCCAGCTCCATTGAGAGGGTAAGGCCGGTCTGTCCTCCCAGAGTGGACAGAATGCTGTCCGGCTTCTCTTTATCGATAATCCTCTTTACCACTTCAAGCGTCAGAGGTTCAATGTAGACCTGATCCGCAATGGCGCTGTCTGTCATAATCGTGGCCGGGTTCGAATTCACCAGCACCACCTCAAGCCCTTCCTCCTTCAGTGCACGGCATGCCTGGGTCCCTGCGTAATCAAATTCCGCCGCCTGCCCGATCACGATGGGGCCGGAACCAATCACCATAACTTTTTTTAGGTTTTTATTTAACGGCATGACGCTTCCTCCTTGTATTTCTCCATCATCTTGATAAACCGGCCGAATAATTCTTCCGTATCTTTCGGACCCGCGCATGCTTCCGGATGAAACTGAACGGTGAAGGCAGGTATATCACGATAGGTAATGCCCTCGCAGGTTCCGTCGTTGACGTTGATAAAAGTCTCCTCTGCTCCGGCCGGAAGTGACTCCCTCAGTACTTCATAGCCATGATTCTGACTGCTGATATAGATACGGCCTGTCTCCAGGTCCTTGACAGGCTGGTTGGCCCCTCTGTGCCCGTATTTCATTTTGCCTGTCTTTGCCCCTCTGGCAATGGCCAGAAGCTGGTGCCCCAGGCAGATTCCGAATATCGGCCTCTTGGCCACTGCCAGTTTTTTCAGTTCTTCTATAACACGGGCGTTGTCCTCCGGATTGCCCGGACCGTTGGACAGCATAATTCCATCCGGATCCAGGTTCAGAATTTCATCAGCCGTAGTCGATGCAGTCGCATCATAGACATCACAGCCTCTCTTTGTAAGTTCTCTCAAGATATTTTCCTTTGCGCCGAAATCCCATAATACTACCCGGTAATCCGCTTTCCCCTTTGTCTTAATGAGATGGCAGCCGGCCGGTGTCACGCTCTCAACGGCAGAAGTAATGCGGAAATTTCGTATTTGCTCCAGCTCCTCCGGCCCGTACGGCGGCTTTTTCACGGTCAGCCTTCCGTTCATGGAACCGTATTCACGGATAGTCTTTGCCAGCTTTCTGGTATCTATTCCGTAAATGGCGGGAACCTTTCTTTCTTTAAAAAAAGTGTCAAGATTACCGCTGCTCCTGAAGTTGGAGGGGTCCTGACACCATTCTTTTACGATATATGCTGATAAGTATACTTCTTTGTTTTCAAAATCCTGCGGGATCACTCCGTAATTGCCAATCATTGGAAACGTCTGAACGACTATCTGTCCATAATAGCTGGGATCCGTGATTGTCTCAAGGTATCCTGTCATTCCGGTCGTGAACACCACCTCTCCGGTCACTTCGTCTAAAGAGGCTCCAAATCCTTTTCCTTCAAAATATTTGCCGTTTTCCAAAAGAAGATATACCGTTCTTTCCATCCTGTCACCATTCCTTTCACCTGTGCTTTTATCCTCCAGAAGCTTTACTTCTATTTTGTACAGCAGCAGCTTTCTCATACATATGCAATCTTCGCAGAGCGTTTTTTATTTCATAGGACGTACTTTTTTAAATGAAATGAAAAAAAGACGTCCATGAGGCCAAACCTCATGAACGCCCTTGTTCATTTCTGGTGAATTATAGCATAGAGCGAAATCTGCGTCAATAATAAATTTTAAAATTTTTATAATATTTAACCTGACGGATCATGTATCGGATCACGCGCTCCGGCTTGTTACGGTTGTTCCTCACAGGAGCCCGGCAGGGAAGGCAGAATGCTCTCCCGATGTCTTCTGTAATAGATAACTCCGGCCGCATCGGCCAGAATCCAGCCGATTGGAATTGCCGCCCAGATACCATCCACACCCACCGGTCCGGCCAGCGCATATGCTAAAAGTACGCGGGTTCCAAGCGATATCACGGTAAGCACTACAGACATAGCAGGCGCTTTTACCGCGCGGTAGAATCCATACAGAAGGAACAGACAGCCGATTCCCCAATAGAATGCTCCCTCAATTCTGAGATAACGCACTCCGGCCGCCAGTATATCCGTTTCATGCGGCTGGACAAAGATAAGCATAAGCTGTTTTGCCGACAACAGTACCAGTGCGGAAATCAGTACGCAGAACAGCACAGAGGTAACCGCCGCCTTTTTAATCCCTTCCCGGATGCGTTCATGTTTACCGGCTCCGTAGTTCTGGGACACAAAGGTTGAAAACGCATTTCCGAAATCCTGCACCGGCATATAAGCAAAGGAATCTATTTTGACAGCCGCGGCAAAAGCCGCCATAATGACAGGCCCAAAGCTGTTGACGAGACCCTGTACCATCAGAATACCGAAATTCATGACGGACTGCTGCACGCAGGTCAGCACCGACAGCTTCCCTATATCGCGGAGAATCTCCGGATTACGGCAGAAATGCCGCCTTGCGGGCCTCAGCTCTTTACAGCAGAACACCGTATACAGGAATATTCCGGCACCGGATACATACTGGGCAATCACCGTAGCCGCTGCCGCGCCCCCGACGCCCCAGGAAAACCGCAGCACAAACAACAGGTCCAGCGCGATATTGAGCAGGGCTGAGACGGCCAGAAACACCAGGGGCGTAACCGAGTTGCCAAGGGCTCTGAGCAGGCATGCAAAAAAGTTGTAAAGGAATACGGCGGCCAGCCCGATGAATATAATCCACAGGTATTCGCGCATCAGAGCATATACCTCATCCGGAACGCGCAGAAAAATCATTATCGGATCAAGCCACAGATAGACCGCTATGTACAAAATTACCGTCAGCAGAGAAATCAGGCCGAATGCCTGAACAATGCCGGCCCGCAGCCGTTCCCGGCTGCCCTGTCCCTGATAGATGGCGAATAAGGCTCCCGCTCCCATTGACATTCCTAAAAGGATCGAGGTCAGAAATGTCATAAGCGTGTAGGCCGATCCTACCGCCGCCAGTGCATCGCGGCCAAGAAACTTTCCGACAATCAATGTATCCGCAATGTTGTAAAACTGCTGCAGCAGATTCCCGGCTATCATCGGCAGGGAGAATACGAGCAGTGTTTTTGTTATATTTCCTTTCGTTAAATCACGATACATACCATCACCTGTTAATTTTATAATTTCTATATGTCATGAATAATAGCATATAAGATAACAATACGCAATCATTTTCTTTCAATTTGACACGATGTAAATGTTATGATATTCTGATTAAAAGAACGATTATTATGAGGTGATGCGATGTACTTGAGCGGATTAGACGAGCTGGACCAGAAGATATTGCAGCTGCTTATTGAAAATGCCCGGTATTCTTATTCGGAAATAGGGGAGAGAATAGGAGTTTCACGTGTTGCGGTGAAAAGCCATATCAATGCGCTGGAGGAACAGGGCATCATCGAGGAATATACGGCGGTTATTAATCCCCACAAGCTCAGCGGGGCGATATCCTGTTATTTTGAAATAGAGACAAAACCGAAGACTTTCTCTGAGGTTACGCAGATGCTGTATTCCTGCCCTGTCGTCACGCAGATATACCGGGTAACGGGAAACTGCCGGCTGCATGTACATGCTGTCGCGGCAGGTCAGGACGAGATGGATGGATTCATCTCCGGAACGATAGACCGGCTGCCCGGAGTCGTTACCATCAGTACGAATGTGATTTTGTCGCGTGTTAAGGATATTAAAGGACTGCGTCTGTAAAAAGAAGGGACGGGAGAATTATGAGTGAAGTATTGGAATTTGCATGCAGAAATGATTTTAGAAACTGGCTCCGCGAGAATTGCCTGTCCGACGCCGGTGTCTGGCTGCTGTTCGGCAAGCCGGGCGGACCGCAAACAGTGAAAGCTGATGAGGCTCTTGAAGAAGCCCTCTGCTTCGGATGGATTGACGGCCAGATGAAAAGCATGAATGAAACATCTTATCGGAAATATTTTTCACTGCGCAGGGATAACAGTAAATGGTCGGAAAAGAATAAAAAGCTGGTGGAACAGCTTGAAAAGCAGGGGATTATGACCGACTACGGCAGAAAGAAAATAGAAGAAGCCAAAAAGAACGGCCAATGGAACGCGCCGAAAGCTCCGGCAATAACGGAAGAAGAGATTGCCTCTGTCGCTGCTCTGCTGGAAACCCATGAACCTGCCTTCACTAATTTTCAGGCCATGCCGCCGTCCGTCAAAAAGACTTATACACGTGCTTATTTGGATGCAAAAACAGAGGCCGGACGGGATAAACGCCTGGCTTGGATGGTTGAGCGGCTGAATAAGAATTTGAAGCCCATGTAAAATAATCTGCGGCTTCACGATAACCTGCAGTCTCCGCGCACAGGCCACTGCCATCGATATGAAGAAAGAAGAGGAACCAGATTACTTAAAAACACAGGTTCCTCTTCTTTCTGTACTGTTTCTATAAAGGATCTCACCCAATCAAACTGGTCAAACTGCCAATCTTCTCAATCCTGCATTCCACCTTATCCCCTGCCTTAAGATACTTCGGCGGCTTAAATCCAACTCCTGCTCCTGCCGGTGTTCCTGTCGAAATTACGGTTCCCGCCCTCAGCGTCATTCCCTTCGAAAGCTCGCTGATAATATGGGCTATCCCGAAAATCAAATCGCCGGTATTGGCGTCCTGCCGAATCTCTCCGTTAACTCGTGAGCTGATGGAAAGCCTGGGAGGAAATTCAATCTCATTCGCCGTCACGATCCACGGTCCCATCGGGGTAAATCCATCCAGACTCTTACCAAAGTACCATTGTCCATGGTGATTCTGCATGTTTCTTGCGCTGATATCATTAAGAATTGTATAGCCGAAGATATACTCGCCGGCCTTCTCCTCCGGCACATCCTTGGCATCTTTTCCGATGATGACCGCAAGCTCCGCCTCATAGTCGAGGCCATCCACCAGCCCCGGATAGGAAGGAATCGTCTCTTTATCGCCCGATGCGCGGTTGACTCTCTTTCCAAAATAAACGGCATACTCCTGTTCTTCTTTATAAGCTCCTTTCAGGAAATCACTGCTTTCCTTCAAGTGATCCATATAGTTAACACCCAGACATATGATATCCTGCTCCGGATTCGGGATTGGAGCCAACAGTCTCACATCCTCCAGAGGGGTAGCGCCTCTGATCTCCGCCTCGTAGGGCTGTTTGCCTGCTATATGCTCGGCAAGCTGGATCTCCGAATCGCTGATTTCACGAATCAGCTCCTTCATATCCCGGTATTCCATCCCAATGGCTTCTACAGGATAAATCCACTGCTCATCATCGCTCAGGATTCCAAGCCTCTCCCTGTCATCTATCTGATACGTCAACACCCTCATTTCATTTCCTCCATATTATCAAGCTCTTCATTTCTAAAAAGCTGCCGCCCCATCCTGCAAATGGAAAAGGCCGGCAGCTTCGCCTTTGAAACTGTTCTTCTTTTATCTGATTTTCTCAGGAAAACCCACTTTTTTCTGAACTTTTCTCAGTGTCTTATTGGAAAAATACTGCGCCTTCTCGGCATTGCCCTTGATTACGCCGTCAATATAATCTTTGTTTTTAGAGAGATCGGCAAAACGCTCCTGAAGCGGCTTCAGCACAGAGACTACCGCCTCGCCCACCGCAAGCTTAAAGTCGCCGTAGCCTTTTTGGTCAAATTCCCTCTCTGTCTCCTGTGCCGTTTTTCCGGTACATGCACAGTAGATATCAATCAGATTCTTGATTCCGGGCTGCTCTTCACTGTAGCGGACGCAAGCCTCCGAATCAGTTACCGCGCGTTTGAACTTCCTGATAATCGTATCGGGATCATCCATCAGATAGATGCTTCCGTTCGGATTTTCATCCGATTTCGACATCTTCTTAGACGGATCCTGCAGACTCATTACCTTCGCTCCCGCTTTTCCGATATATGCCTCCGGGACAGTAAATACATCACCGTAAATATTATTAAAACGAATAGCAATATCTCTTGTCAGCTCCAGATGCTGCATCTGGTCAATTCCTACCGGAACCACATCCGCCTGGTACAGCAGGATATCCGCCGCCATCAGGACCGGATAGGTGAATAGTCCGGCATTGATATTGTCAGCATGCTTTGCCGACTTATCCTTGAACTGGGTCATCCGGCTCAGCTCGCCCATATAAGTAAAACAGTTCAAAATCCATGCAAGCTCTGCGTGGCCGCTGACATGAGACTGATAATAAATACAGTTTTTTTCCGGGTCAAGCCCTGCCGCAATATAAAGCGTCAGAAGCGTTCTGGCCCTCTTCCTCAGTTCAGCCGGATCCTGGCGCACAGTGATGGAATGCATATCCACTACGCTGAAAAAGGTCTGGTATTCATCGCTGATGGTAACCCAGTTCTTTAAAGCTCCCAGATAATTGCCAAGTGTCAGGTTCCCTGTGGCCTGCATGCCGCTGAATAATGTTTTTTTACCGTCTAACATAATCTATCTCCTTCTAATTCAATTCGCCTTGTAAGTCTTCCTGTTCTGCCGCAGTTTTGCAATAACCGCTCTTTCCAGAGTATGTGCGTTTTTGTAACCAACCGCTTTGTACCACTCACATGGTATTATGTTTTGTATTATGTTTTGTATTATGTTTTGTATTATGTTTTGTATTATGCTTTGTATAATGTTTTGTGTCATTCGACGTTATTTTCTGAAAATACCTTCTTATTATAATACAGAAGCTTTCCTCTTGCAAGCCGGGCTTTCAGATTTTTCCATCGGAAAAGTTAAAATCCGTTACTGTTCACACGGTTATGTCCCGCGAGGTGTTTTCGTGTGTTTTCTGCGCGAAAATCCCGAGTTACACGGCGCGGAACTGCGTTTTATGCAGTTTCTGTGCATCGCGGAGCGTGTTACAGTTCGCAGCGCGCCGCTTTCTGGCGGAGTGTGAACTGTAACTAAAATCCTTAGCTGACTTGAAAAAGTAAATTCCAGTGCAAAG
>NZ_KE993035.1 GCF_000466485.1 [Clostridium] symbiosum ATCC 14940
AAGGCGGCACTTCCCTACTCCACCAGAAAAAGGCGGTGCGCTCCGGCTACGACATGGACATTCTGCCTCCCGACCTTGTGACCTACAGCCAGGACGCTAAGACCCTTCTGGAAGATTTGCAGAGCCGGAATGAAAGAATGTTCCTCCTGACCTTCCTTGTGGTCAACATGGCGCCCACCCGGCGGGAGCTGGACAACGACCTGTTCACCGTGTCAGGAATCGTGCAGAAATACAACTGCGCCCTGAAACGGCTGGACTTCCAGCAGGAGCAGGCGTTCCTTTCCAGCCTTCCCCTCGGCCACAACGCCATTGAGATACAGAGGGGCCTGACTACCAGCAGCACCGCCATTTTCGTCCCCTTCATAACGCAGGAGCTCCGCATGGACGGGGAGGCGGTCTATTACGGCCTGAACGCCCTTTCCCACAACGTCATCATGGCGAACCGGAAGAAACTGAAAAACCCCAACGGCCTGTTCCTTGGCGTACCCGGTTCCGGGAAATCCTTTGCCGCAAAACGGGAGCTTGTGAACGTGTTCCTCGCCACCCGCGACCGGATTATCGTAGTAGACCCCATGGGCGAATATTCCCCGCTAATCCGGCGGCTGGGCGGTCAGGTGATTGAGATTGCGCCGGACAGCCCGCACCACATCAACCCCATGGACATAGATTTGAGTTTTGACGAGGAAAATCCCATGGCCTTAAAGGCCGACTTTATCCTGTCGCTGATGGAGCTCATTGTTGGCGGCAAGGACGGCCTACAGCCCATTGACCGGACGGTGATTGACCGCTGTGTGCGCTTCATGTACCGGGAGCATATCCAGCACCCGGAAAAGAAACAGATGCCGACGTTGCAGGATTTATACGAACTGCTCTGCAAACAGCCGGAGGCGGAGGCTTCCCGTCTGGCAACCTCCCTTGAAATCTACGTGTCCGGTTCCTTAAACGTATTCAACCATGAAACCAACGTGGACTTGAACCGCCGCCTTGTGTGCCTCGATTTAAAGAAGCTGGGGGCGGGACTGCGCACGATTGCCATGCTCATCATGCAGGATTTAGTGAACTCACAGGTTTCCCTGAACTTCATGAACGGGCTTTCCACATGGTGCTACTTTGACGAATTTCACGTACTGCTCCGGGACGCCCTGACGGCCAGCTACTGCGTTGCCATCTGGAAAATGCTGCGGAAGAAAGGCTGCGTCCCGTCAGCTTTGACCCAGAATGTGAAGGTGCGCCCAGATAGGGCGTTGTGCAAAGCAGTTTAAGGTACTGCCGCACACGGCAGTGTGCGAAACAATCTGCCTTACCGACTAAGGAGAAATCCTTTACGGGAACAGCGCATGGCAGAAAAAGGAATAGTCACCAAAGGACTTAGGTGCGACTGTTTCCTAATGTTAAGAAGATATGAGGATAAGATTGGGTTTATCGAATGTAAGGTTCCAGTTCCTGTTTTTTGCAGGTGTGGGAAAAGTCCTGTAACCCATGTCATAACGCTGTCACGTCATCTTTCACGGCGGGACAACTGCTACACGTTATGAAACAGGCGTGAGAACACGTCATAACGAACCGAAAGCATATCCGACAATCTTCATTCACCTAAGCACAACGCTAACTGGGGATTGCCTAAGTCCGGCTCATTCGCCGGATATGGCAACGGAGGCTCCATAGTAGTCCGAGAGGGGTAATGACCCTTACATGGCGAAGGGAGCCAGTTAGTAACATCTAAAATGTAAGAATGAAAGGGAGGAGAAACCTCAATGAAACCAACATCTGAAATTTTAGAGCGTATTGAAAGGTGTTCCAGCGAACACAAAGACGGCGTATTCACAAGGCTATACAGATATTTACTCCGTGAAGATATTTACTACGCCGCCTATCAGAAACTTTATGCAAACAAAGGCGCAACAACACAGGGTATCGACGACGATACCGCAGACGGTTTCAGTGACTTCTATGTAAAAGAGTTAATCCAGTCACTAAAGGACGGAACCTACAAGGCTAACCCTGTAAGACGTGGGTATATTCCAAAGAAAAACGGAAAACTCCGTCCGCTGGGTATCCCGTCTTTCCGTGACAAGCTCCTGCAAGAAGTTGTCAGAATGATTTTGGAAG
>NZ_KE993036.1:0-8967 GCF_000466485.1 [Clostridium] symbiosum ATCC 14940
GAGCAAACCACCGGCTAAGCCGGTGGTGCTGATTGCAGGAGGCCGTACCGGAGAAGACAGGAAAATATGGAATATGAAAGGCAGGTGAGACGCGATGGATGCCGGGGGCAGTTGTCACTCGTGTAATTACCGGTTACAAAACCGGACAGAAAAACGGAATAAAAGAAAGAGAGGACTGGACAATGAACAGAGATATTTTTATGGAACTGATGGTAAAGAGGGAATACAAGGCAGTCCGCAGTATTCTGGATGTGATGAACACCGTGGACATTGCGTCCCTGCTGGAGGAGCTTGACGACAGGGAGATGGCGACGGCTTTCCGCCTGATTCCTAAAGAGAAAGCGGCGGATGTGTTTTCAAATATGAATAACGCCATGCAGTCACATCTGGTACAAATGTTTACGGATCAGGAATTAAAAGAGCTCCTGGACGATTTATATATGGACGATACGGTAGATTTGCTGGAAGAACTTCCGGCCAATCTGGTAACTCAGATTCTGGAGACCGTAGACGGTGAAAAAAGGGCGCAGATTAATATCCTTTTAAACTATCCGCAGGACAGCGCCGGAAGCATAATGACAACCGAATATGTGGATCTGAGGAAGGACAATACGGTAGCCCAGGCCCTGGCGCATATTAAGAAAACGGGAATTCATAAAGAGACGATTTACACCTGCTATGTGCTTGATAACAGGAAACTGGCGGGAATTGTGTCGGCAAAAGACCTGATGACAATGGATGACGACAGGACGATGGAGGAGCTGATGGAGACGGATATTATCTCTGTTTACACCCATACGGACCAGGAGGAGGTTGCCAGACTGTTTTCCAAATACGATCTTCTCGCCATACCGGTTCTGGATATGGAAGAGCGGATGGTGGGCATCGTGACGGTAGACGACGCCTGGGATGTCGCTGTGGATGAGGCTACGGAGGATATTACGAAGATGGCTGCCATGAATCCAAGTGAGAAGTCCTACTTTGATACCTCGGTGATCCAGCACGCCAAGAACAGGATCGTCTGGCTGCTGGTGCTGATGCTTTCCGCAACGCTGACGGGGACCCTCCTGACGCGGTATGAGGATGCAATTTCCGTTGTGCCGCTTCTTGTGGCGTTTATCCCGATGCTGATGGATACCGGCGGAAATTGCGGCTCCCAGAGCGCAACGCTTGTCATCAGGGGGATCGCGCTGGATGAAATCCATTTCAAGGATCTATTCAGGGTGGTTTATAAGGAATTCAGAATCTCACTGATTGTGGGGGTGATTCTGGCGGCGGCCAACGGGGTGAGGATTTTACTGATGTACCGGAATATGAAGCTGGCGGTGATCGTCAGCATTTCCCTGATTGGCACGGTTGTAATCTCAAAGATTATCGGCTGTATGCTGCCGCTGCTGGCAAAGAAGGTGAACCTGGATCCGGCGATCATGGCCGCTCCGATTATTACCACGCTGGTGGATACATGTTCGATAGCGATTTACTTTACTGTGGCGACGAGACTGTTTGCATTATAAGGAGTGCAGGAGGGGAAACGGGGCTGATAACCGGATATGAAAAGGCGGAACCATCGATTTTGGTTCGCCTTTTTGACTGATGGCAGTGACCTGTGCGCGGAGCATGCAGGTTATCGTCATACCGCGGATAAAATCCAGTTAATAATAGCCTGATTGCTGGTGATAACAGGAAGCTCAAGCATTTTTCCAATGGCATTTCGGATCTCGGCAGCACGGAGATTCGTGCAGGAGAGTAAAAGGAGATCCTGTTTTTTCAGTTCGTGTTCCAGCTGCTTAGCAGCCTCCATGATCTCCTGTGGTTCTACACGGGCAATCCGGGTGTCATCGGAGATTCCCAGGCCGTGGCAGGCTCCGCAGGAGATGCCGAACCTGTCTAAGGTTTCGGTAAAAAATTTATTCACCTCGGATGTGTAGGGAGTCAGAAGGCCTATGCGCCTCGCTTTAAAATACCTTATTTCAGATAGGACAGCGGAGAATGCATTGGTAGCGGGACAATCCAGTCCGTCTTCCAGCTCGCGGCTGATACGGCTCAGGCCTTCCTCACCGTACACGGCCGAGGCTGAAGTGCAGCCAAAGACAGCGCCGTCAAAGTTTGTGATATGTTTCAAGGCGGAGACTGCCCTGGGCAGTTCTTCATCCACCATCCGCTTTTCCGCCTCCTTGCCGACCTCATCCAACTGCATTCTGGCAGTATGGATAATAATATTGGAAGGAAGAGAAATTTGCAGATCCGTTTCCAGAATGGTATCTGTGTTTGGCAGTAACAGAGCAATGCGTTTTAAATCCCGGCTTGACATTCTTATACCTCCTGTATTCTAAGATAAATCTTCCGTAATGTATTTCGCTATGCCATCATGTATCTTATTCCGCAATCTCCAAAATAACTTTATGTGTCTTAAAATGTTCTATATAATCACTTCCCGGCAGTTCGTCGGTAATGATGAGATCGAAATCTTTAAGCTGAGAATAAGTCATCAGGGAGGTCTGGTTAAATTTTGTATGGTCAATCAGCAGAATATGCTCGAGGCTCTGAGCCATCACCACTTTTTTTACCTCATATTCTTCTGAGGTTGCATTCGTCACCCCGCTCTGGAGGGAGGCGGCGGTGCAGGCCATAAAGGCCTTGCTGATATTATAGACGCTGAGACTGTTGATGCAGGGGACGCCTACGAGGGATGCAGTCTTATGGTTTAAAATACCCGGAAGCGCAATTACATTTATGTTGGGGAAGCTGAGAGCCCGGTACATGAACTGGACACTGTTTGTAATAACGGTCAGGCCCTGTATCTGCGCTATATAGTTGATGATACTCAGGGTAGAGGTGCCGGTATCTACAAAAATGGTATCCCCGGGCTGTACGTGAAGAGCCGCCTGCCTGGCAATTTTGCTTTTTAAATCTATATTTGTCGTGGTTCTGTCATTAAAGGGGAGAAGCTCTTTCACGGAAAACGGCTGCTGCAGGGCGGTGACGCCTCCGTAAACCTTCTTTACGGTGCCTTTCTCAGCCAGAATATTCAAATCCCTCAGCAGCGTGTTCTTTGATATGCGGAATACCTCGCAAAGCTTGTCGCTGGTGACAGAGCCATTTTCTATAATATATCGTTCCATATCATTTATTCGTTCAATTCTCATAATTAGCAGCTCCTTATTTTCTTGAATTAATTATAGCAGAATACAAACAAAAAACAAGAAAATTTATATAAATCCACAATAAAGTTTCAAAATTCCATCAAGAACTATTGACATCATACATATTAATGATAATATATAGTTAATATACAAGGGAAATTAAACTAAAATATCAAGAAAGAACCAAAAACAAAAAAGAAAACCAATCAAATCAAGCTGATAACTAAGATGAAGGAAAAGGAGGAGAAGGTAATGGCTATTCAATTTATTATGCCCGGGAAGGTAATAATGGGAGAACGTGCTTTGGATGAGGCGGCAGGGCTTCTTAAGGAATTAGGGACGAAGGCCCTGATTGTGACCGACCGCGTGATGACGGAGCTGGGAAATGTAAAAATCCTGGAGGAGGTTCTGGAACGGGAGGGACTTCAGTATACCGTCTATGACGGCGTCTTTGGCGAACCGACGGATCATATGGTGGAGGCCGGAACAGGGCTTTACAAAACAGCGGGCTGCGACTTTTTAATTGCGTTGGGGGGCGGAAGCGCGCTGGATACGATGAAAGCAATTGCAGCTTTGGCGGTTTTGGGCGGAAAAATCACAGATATGATGGGAAAAGAGATTAAAGCCGATACCGCTCCCATGGTCGCGATCCCTACCACGGCCGGAACCGGTTCGGAAGCTACCCAGTTTACCATCATCACGGATACGGAACATGACGTCAAGATGCTGCTAAAAGGAGCGGATATCATGCCGTCGGTGGCAGTCGTGGATCCACGGTTTACGATGACGGCTCCGCCGAAGATCACGGCAGCCACGGGACTGGACGCCCTGACGCATGCGGCGGAAGCCTATACCTCAAAAAAAGCCGGACTGCTCTCAGACGTGTTTGCGATTTCTGCGGTAAAAAGGATTTTCCGGTATCTGCCGGCTGCCTTCTGCGACGGACAGAATGTGGAAGCCAGAGTTCAGATGGCGGCGGCGGCTCTGGAGGCAGGCGTTGCGTTTAATAATGCATCCGTGACGGTGGTGCATGGAATGAGCAGGCCAATCGGCGCATTGTTCCATGTACCGCATGGTATTTCCAACGCCATGCTGATTAAGGAGTGTTTTACTTTTGTGCTGGACGGTGCGTATGGACGGTTTGGCGACCTGGGGCGTGCGATTGGAGCCGCGGATGAAGATGCGTCGGACGAGGATGCGGCCCGGGCATTTTTACATGCGGTGGAAGAATTATGCCATATATTGGAGATACCGACACTGGAGGAATATGGGATTGACAGGGAGCGCTATTTCGGTTCCATAGACAAGATGGCGGAGGATGCAATGCTCAGCGGAAGTCCGTCCAATACACGCAAACAGCTGGATTCGGAGGACCTGAAGAATATTTACAGAAGTCTTTGGGCCTGAAACACATGCCGGCTTTATACATATTTGGCCCGTATGAGCGCAGCCCGCTAGGCCGCGCTCATACGGGCCAAATCTCCCGCAAAGTGTGGTGTACATCTGACGGAAAGCAATTTTCAAACACGCTCCAGAAGAACAGATTTTCCAGGCAGGTTCCGGATTTAATCAAATTCGGTAAGATGCCTTGGAGAATCTGTTTTTTCATTTTACAGAAAAGTTCTCCTGTTAAATGAAAACAGCTATGCGGAGAATTGCGCTGCGATGTGCGAAAGCGTACCGGACAAGGGCTGTGCATTTTGCACAATAAAATGGTATAAAAATCTGCATAATTAATGAAAATGTAAACTGCTATTGACCGAAAGTATATAATATGCTAACATACAATCATAAAATAACAATAAACAAATCAACAATACATCATAAATGACCAAAAAGTAAAATGATGAGGTGTAAAGCGTATAAGGAGGGAGTATAAAAGCTATAAGGGAGCAGAAGGAGGAAGTGTTGTGATATGCACAATGAAAGAACTGCTGGCAGATGCAGATAAGCACGGGCGGGCAGTCGGAGGTTTTAATGTTGCCAATATGGAGAGCGTGATGGGCGCAATCAGGGCGGCGGAAGAGATGGATACACCGATTATCCTGCAGATTGCAGAGAAGAGGATGGGGTATTCCCCGGTGGAATATATCGCGCCTATGATGGTTGAGGCGGCCAGAACAGCCGGAGTTAGGGTAGCCGTACATCTGGATCATGGAAAGTCACGGGAAATGATAAAAAGGACTCTGGAATATGGCTTCACATCCGTTATGTTTGACGGCTCCGATGAAACGCTGGAGGAAAATATTCGTCTTACCAGACAGATTGCAGAGATGGCAAAGCCTTACGGCGCCACGGTCGAAGCAGAACTGGGGGTAGTAGGCGGAAATGAGGGCAGCGGAGATCACCAGTTTCTGTATACGGATGTGAAGGAAGCAGAGAGATTTGCGAGGGAGGCGGGGATGGATGCCCTGGCGATTGCAATCGGGAATGCCCACGGGCATTATAAAGGGGTTCCCAATCTGAATTTTGACGTACTCCGTAATATCGCAGGCAGGGTTTCTGTTCCGCTGGTGCTGCACGGAGGGACGGGAATCACGGATGAACAGTTCCGGGAGGCGATTTGCTGCGGAATACGCAAAATCAATATCGCCACGGCAAACTTTGACGCCCTTACAAAAGGAGCCGCCGACTACCTGGCTGAAAGCAAAGAACATAATTATTTTGAGCTGAACGAGCAGATGGTGCGTTATGTCTGCGAAAATGTGAAAAAATGCATTAAGGTATTCAATAACCGTGAGGCAGCGCCGCAGCAACGGGTATTTGCGGGATACCGATAGACAGGAGGGAGAAGAAATGAAATACATAACATTTGATGAGGATAAACCGTATGATTTAATCCTTCTGGGGAGGGTTGCGATTGATTTTAACCCTCTGGACTACAACAAGCCGCTGTATGAGAGCGAGACCTTTAAAAAATATGTGGGTGGTTCTCCCGCTAATATTGCGGTTGGAATGGCGAGACTCGGGAAAAAAGTCGGATTTTTTGCAAAGGTATCAGACGACCAGTTCGGCACATTTGTGGAGCGTTATTTTGAGAATGAAGGGATAGATATCTCCCATATTTCAAGATGCCAAAACGGAGAGAAGCTGGGACTGACGTTTACTGAGATACTCAGCCCGACGGAGAGCAGTATTTTAATGTACAGAGGCAGTATTGCCGATCTGCAGCTCAGTGTGGAGGACATCGATGAGGAGTACATAAAGAGTGCAAAAGCGCTTTTGATATCAGGCACGGCGCTGGCAGCCTCTCCTTCCAGGGAAGCGGCGTTAAAGGCAGTGTCCCTTGCAAAGAAAAACCAGGTACCGGTTATTTTTGACATTGATTACAGGGCCTACACCTGGAAGAATCATGATGAAATTGCAATCTATTATTCGGCAGTCGCATCTCAGGCAGACATTATCCTTGGCTCACGTGAGGAGTATGATTTGACGGAAAACCTGATTGCGCCGGGGAGGACCGATGTGGAGACTGCGAAAGCATGGTGCGCAAAGGGGGCAAGGATTGTCGTGATAAAACACGGCAGGGAGGGTTCCACCGCCTATGCCTATGATGGAAACAGCTTTTCTATCAAACCGTTCCCGGTCAAGGCGCTAAAGGGATTTGGCGGAGGAGACGGCTATGCGGCGGCATTTTTATACGGGCTGCTGGAGGGGAAGGAGCTTCTTGACTGCCTGGAGATGGGCAGCGCCGAAGCTGCCATGCTGGTGGCCAGCCACGCCTGCAGCGCTGATATGCCAGGCGCCGAAGCGCTTTACACATTTATCAGACAGTGCAAGGATGAGTACGGCGAGATGGTAGCCAGAGCCTGATAACAGTGAATCAAATTCAGCATGAATATAAAGGAGGATGAAGATGAGAAATACGAAAAAAGTATGGGGATTATTGATGGCGGCGGCTATGGCAGTTTCACTGACTGCATGCGGAGGCGGAACCGGCTCTGCGGGAGGAACGGAAGGCACGAAGAGTGCAGGGCAGGAAGCAGAGACAGATTCCGGTCAGGTATCGGCTGATGCTGCTGTTGTGGATGGAGTGGAGGAGCTTACACTGACCTTGTCCCATCACTGTTCGGAGGACGATTCCAACCACGTATACGCAGAGGCATTTGCGGAAGCGGTTAATAAGCTGTCCGGCGGGAAGATGACGGTGGACATTTATGCCAACGGCCAGCTGTTCGGCCAGGCTGACGCGCTGTCCGCTTTATCCCAGGGAACGCTTGATATCGCCCTTTCCGATACTGCGCTGTTCGCCAATTATGATCCGTCCGGGGCTTTGTTTGATATGCCGTATCTGGTTGATTCCAGAGAACAGGCAATCAAGATGGTGAGAGATGAGGATGTACTTTCATTTATCCGCGGTAAGATGGCAGAAAAAGGCGGTTTCCATGTGTTAAGCATACAGCCGCTGTATTTCAGAAGTTCACTGGTGAAAAATAAGGATATCAACAGCTTCGACGGCTTTAAAGGGCTGATCATGCGTACACCGGAGGCTCCTCATACTATCGCCGCTTTTGAAGCATTTGGCGCCAATCCGACCGTAATTCCGTCCGGTGAAGCTTATACTGCCGTTCAGACCGGCGTGGCCGACGGGCTGGAAGGCCATCCGGAATACGTTTACCTGCAGAAGTTCTATGAGGTAGCCCAGAACTATGTACAGACAAAGCATGTATTTACTTTCACCGCGTATTCAATGAGCCAGAAGGTTTATGACGGCCTGTCGGATGCCCAGAAGCAGGTGATCGATGAGGCTTCCGTACTGGCCCAGGACGCATTTCTGGAATATACGTCCACGCTGTTTGAGGATTCTATGAAGAAGCTGGAGGAAGAGGGCGTGCAGATTACGGAGGTGGATCTGGCTCCGTTTAAAGAATCGACCGCATCATATCTTCAGAATTTTATCACAGACAACAACCTTCAGGAAGTTTTCGATAAGATTCAAAGCTTAAAGTAAACAACGGTAAAGGGGGAGCGCAACGGTGCTGAATAAAATTCTGGATGTGACGCGAAAAATTACGAATATTATTGTAACATTCCTGTTTATGGTGGTAGTGGCTGTCGTATTTGCCCAGGTAGTGGCCCGTTATGTCGCCGGATCTTCGATCCGGTGGGCCGACGAGCTGGCCAGGTTTGCATTTGTCTGGCTGGTCTATCTGGGAGGCTCCATCACGATCCGGGAAGGCAGAAATGTATGCTTTGATTTACTGCTGGAGGCATGTAAGGGAAAAACCTGGAAGGTGATGTTTACGGTTGTCTGTGCGGCATCGGCAGTTTTCCTAATCTGCATGACTTACCTCGGCGTTTTAGTCTGCCAGACCCAGATGGCGGAAAGTTCGCCCATCATGCACTGGCCCATGGCCGCTGTGTGCGCGGCTATACCGATAGGCGGAGTACTGATGTTTTTTGAACAAATCAGTTATTATCTGGTTCATTTGAATGGAACGCAGGATGAAAAAGGCGAGGAGGAGTGTGTATGTTAGTTACGGCATTTATATTGTTTTTTGTATTTTTAATGCTGGGTGTGCCCATCGCATTTTCGCTCGGCCTCGGTTCGGTAGGCGCTATCTTTATGGATGATAAAATCTCTTCGATGCTGGTAGCGCAGAAGCTGTTTTCCTCCATCAACTCCTTCAGCCTGATGGCAATCCCCTTTTTTATGCTTTCCGGCGAGCTGATGGAGGCCGGGGGCATCTCCAAACGCCTGGTTAACATTGCAAAGGCGTTTGTGGGGCATATTACAGGCGGCATTGGAATGGTGGATATCGGAACCAGCGTTCTCTTCGCGGGCGTATCCGGTTCGGCGGCAGCCGATACGGCGGCCGGGGGG
>NZ_KE993036.1:9067-20206 GCF_000466485.1 [Clostridium] symbiosum ATCC 14940
TCGGCGGCAGCCGATACGGCGGCCGTGGGTTCCATGCTGATTCCGTCCATGCTGAAAAACGGTTATCCGAGGGGGCTTGCGGCGGTTATCCAGGCATGTGCCGGGTCTCTCGGCCCGATTATCCCGCCCAGCCTTACCATGATTATCTACTGCTCCCTGACCGGCCTGTCAATCGGCGAATGCTTTATGGCCGGTGTTATTCCTGGTCTCATCATCGGACTCGGCGTTGCGGTCGTCACTTATTTTTATGCCAGGCGCCTGGGAATAAAGGGGGATGAACGGGTTCCCTACCGGGAGAGGCTGACGGCAATAAAAGACGGGATTCTGGCGATTATCATGCCCCTTATCATCATCGGCGGAATCGTCTCCGGTATTTTTACTCCTACGGAGTCAGGGGCAATTGCTGTAATCTATGCCCTGGTGATCGGAATGTTTGTCTACAAAGAATTTACCTACCGGGAACTGCCGAGGATTTTCCTGAAGGCGGCTTCCATGACGGGTATGGCGCTGCTGATTGTTGCCGGAGCCTCGATTTTCAGCTGGCTTGTGGCTTATGAGAAATTCCCGAAAATGATAATCACTTTCCTCACCGGTTTAACGGACAACAAATACGTTATCATGATGCTGCTGGTTCTGTTCCTGCTCTTTGTCGGAATGTTTATTGAGACTCTGTCGGCGACCATCATCTGTGCGCCGATTCTGATGCCGGTGGCGGCCCAGTACGGCATTGATCCGATTCAATTTGCCCTGATTATGGTCATTACTCTTGTCTATGCTGGAGTAACTCCGCCGGTCGGAGGCGTGCTGTTCATTACAATGGGAATTGCAAAGGCGAAGATGAAGGAGGCGCTTACCTATCTGGCGCCGTATCTTGGAATCATCTGTATCGTCATTTTACTGCTGATTTTTGTTCCGCAGATCTCTCTGCTGCTGCCGAGACTGCTGTTCTAATCGTTACTGTTCACAGAAGCGCGCATTTTGGCGGGGCTGTGAATAGTGACTTCTAATCAGATATGGAAGTTATATGAGGAGGAATAAGGGATGAAACTTACGTTAAATGTTTCTCTGGCAGGAAAGACGGCCGTCATCACGGGAGCCGGAGGCGTTATCTGCGGCTGCATGGCCAAAGTGCTGGCTGAGGCCGGCGCCAATGTGGCGGTGCTGGACATTAATGAGACGGCGGCAAAGAAGGTGGCGGAGGAAATTACCGCTGCCGGCGGCACTGCGCTGGCAGTCGGCTGCGATGTGTTGTCTGCGGAGAGTTTAAAAGAGGCGCATGAGCTTGTAGCCAGGACCTATGGACCGTGCCGGATTCTGGTAAACGGGGCGGGAGGAAATAATCCGAGGGCCACAACGGCCGGAGAGTTTTTTGATTCTTCTCAGCTTGGCCGTGAAAAAACCTTTTTCGATATTGATAAAGAGAGCTGGAAGTTTGTCTTCGATCTGAATTTCACAGGTACGTTTCTGACAACGCAGGAATTTGCCAGGGACATGCTGGGCGGGGAGGCATGCAGCATTATCAATATTGCTTCCGTGAATACATTTCTTCCGCTGACTAAGATCCCTGCCTATGCTGCGGCAAAGGAGGCGGTGGGAAATTTCACAAAATGGCTGGCTACTTACTTTGCCGGGACCGGGATACGCGTTAATGCAATAGCGCCGGGATTTTTGTCCACCCATCAGACACAGGCGCTCTTTTATGAGGCGGACGGTGTGACACCGACACCGCGGCTTAAGAAGATAATAGAGGGAACTCCCATGAAGCGTCTGGGGCAGCCGGAGGAACTTGCGGGAGCGCTGCTGTTTTTATTGAATGACGAAGCATCATCTTTTATCACAGGCACCGTGCTTCCCGTGGACGGAGGATATACGGCCTACAGCGGCGTGTGATGCCCGGATGTTTCTGAATGACAGTGATGATCCGTTCTGAGGAAAGGAAAAATGATGAAGGCAATAAAAATTAATAAACCGGGAGAAATCTATGTGTCGGAGATTCCGGATGCAAAGTGGAAGAAAGGATATGCGGTTATCGAGGTAAAGGCGCTGGGAGTCTGCGGCTCCGATGTCCATGCCTACGCAGGGAAAAGCCCTAATGTGTCTTATCCGCTGGTGATTGGACATGAAACCGCCGGGATTGTGGTGGAGGTGGAGGACGAAAACCGCTACGGAATCAAAAAGGGGGACCGGGTCGTTCTGGATCCTTATCTCTACTGCGGAACCTGTTATCCCTGTTCCCAGGGAAGAACTAACTGCTGTGAAAAGCTGGAGGTTCTGGGAGTCCAGACGCAGGGCAGTATGAGCCGGTACTTTGCTCATCCCCTGAGCCATATGGTGAAGGTGCCGGATTCCATGACATGGGAGGAGCTGGCCGTGACGGAGCCGCTGGTAATCGCCCTGCATGCGCTTCACAGCCTGAAGCTGAAAAAAGGTGAACATATCGTAATTATCGGGGCCGGGGCAATCGGCATGCTGGCCGGAATGGCGGCGCTGGCTTACGGAGGTATACCGATAATGGCAGATATCGTGGATCAGCGTCTGGAGCTTGCAAAGACTTTTGGAATCAAATATACGGTAAATCCGCAGACCGAAGATGCACCGGGCTATATTAGGGAAGTTACCGGCGGGCGGATGGCGGAGTGTGTATCCGAGGTGTCTGGTTCCGCCGCCGCAGTCAGAAACGCCCTGGACTATGCCGCGCCGACAGGCAGAGTGGCGCTCACCGGATGGCCCAACAGGCCGGTAGAGCTTCCGACGGCAGTGATTACCAGAAAAGAATTGCAGATAGTGGGTTCCCGGACCGGTACAACGGAAGAATTTGCGGAGGCGGCAGAGCTAATCTCCACCGGCCGTGTTCCCGCGGCAAAGATTATATCTAAAATCGTTTCCTTTGAGGAGCTTCCGCAGGCAATCGCGCATCTGGACGCCTGTCCGGGAGACTGGCTGAAGCTGATTGCCCTGTTATGAAAGCGGACGGCGTAATCTTTGATATGGACGGCCTGATGTTTGATACGGAAAGGCTTGGTCTGGAGGGCTGGAAAAAGGCCGGCAGAATCCTGGGATATCCGATCGGCGCGGAGATGGTGGCCCGGATCCGGGGCTGTAACCGGACGGATGCTGAGAAAATGTTCAAAGAACGGTACGGAGAGAATTTTGATTATGGCCTGGCCCGGGAGATACGGCTTAACTACGCCGCCCGGGAGATAGAGGAGAATGGACTTCCCGTTAAGCCCGGTTTATATTCCCTGCTTGAATTTTTAAAGAACAGAGAGCTGCCTATGGCAGTTGCCACCGCATGTGACAGCAAAACGGCACACGGTAATTTGGAAAAAGCGGGTATTCAGGAATATTTTAAAGCTGTTATCTGTGGTGATGAAATCAGACACGCGAAGCCGTGGCCGGATATCTTTATCTGTGCGGCAAAACGCCTGGGAACCGGGTGCGGTAATACGATCGTGTTTGAAGACAGTGTCAATGGAATCGAAGCAGCGTACCGAGCAGGCTGTATCCCTGTCATGGTTCCGGATCTTACTGTGCCGGATGAAGCGGTGCAAAAGAAATGTTTTTGTGTTATTAACAGCCTCTGTGAGGCAGAGGCGCTGTTTGATTCGTGCAGCGCCGCAGGCCGGTCCGTATGAAAACGGACTGGCCTTTTTCTTATTACTTCTTAATCGAATCCCGGTGTTTCTGGAATGTGTAGATCAAATCTAAAATATAATCCTGTTCTTCCACAGTCAAATCTTTAGCAGCGTTATAAATATAGGACAGCAGGCGCGCGCTCTTTTCCAAATCAAAATCGATGTCCATATTGCCGTTTCCGGTCATCAGCCAGGTCTGGCTGATATGCAGGATATCGCAAATAGCCTTGATAACCAGTGTCTGGGGCTCAGCCCTGCCGTATTCGATATTTGTGATGACGCCGCGGGACATACCCAGTGCTTCGGCCAAGGAATCCTGGGTATATCCTCTCGCTTTTCGCGCTATTTTTAATCGTTCTCCAATTGTCATTTCCCACCTCTTGAAAGATAAATTTTAAACAAACACGGTACGGAACAGATACCAATTTAGATTAATATGCAATATTTGAATCATAACATAAGAAAAATGATTTGTCAAAACAATAATGGATTTTTAATACAAAATTAGTGATTGACAGCACAAATTATGCGTGATATGATGCATTTATAAAACAAATGTGCGATTTTTCAATACAAATGATGGGAGGAGAACGATGAATAAGGAGGATAACATTAACCGTCTTGACGCAATCATTGAGGGGGCCAGTAAGCTCTCCACCGAGAAACAGGAGTTGATTCTGGCTGTCATAGAGGGGATGGCTTTCACAAAAAAACTTTACACTCTTCAGGGGGACAGGAGGGGGACGGAGAAGAAGGTTAACACCCGTTCCGCATAACGGATAAATACGGAAATGCTGCGCAGCTATTTCTTTTATTTATAGTGTAACTGGAAACGGTAACTGTGAAGCTACACAAAACAGTTACTTATTGACTATTATCAGGAGGAGCTATTTTATGAGTGTGTATGATCTGTTGATTGATGTGGCTATTGCGTCAATCCTGATTTTGGCTGGGCAGCTGCTGCGTGCAAAAATTCCTGTTTTTCAGAAATTCTTTGTTCCGGCCAGTATGATCGCCGGCTTTATCGGACTGGCCATGGGAGAACAGGGACTGGGAATCCTGCCGTTTTCGACCTCGATTGGATCCTACGCGGGGGTGTTGATCATTCTGGTTTTTACCATTGTCGGAGTCAATGGATTTAAGATGGGGGAGACGAAGGGGGCAGGTGAAGAGGTAAAAAGGGTGCTTAGCTTCAACATGTACCGGTTTGTCATTTTCTTTCTGCAGTTTATCATCCCGATTACAGTGACGCTCACTGTAATCAAAGCTGTGAACCCCGAGGTAAATCAGGGCATCGGAATTTTGCTGGCATCGGGCTTCACGGGAGGACACGGCACGGCGGCGGCCTGCGGGGCAACCTTTGCAGAGCTTGGCTGGCCGGAAGCGACCGATTTGGGAATGACGTTTGCAACCATCGGAATACTGACGGGGATTTTTGGCGGCCTGGCTTTTGTTAAATGGGCCACGAGCAAGGGGTACACCGGATATATCAAGGATTTTAAATATATTTCAGGAGATTTGAGAACCGGGCTTGTATCAAAGGATAACAGGACATCTATCGGGGAGGAAACAATCAGCTCCGTGTCACTGGACACACTGTGTTTTCATCTGGCAATTGTGGCCGGCATTGCCGGGCTTGGGTACTATCTGAACGCAAATATTATTGCGGTCCATTTATTGAAGGGGATTCCGGACTTTACGGTTGCGTACCTGATTGCTTTGATATTCTTCTTTGCGCTTCGGAAGACGCCTGTCTACGATTATATTGATACCAATATCAATCAGAAGATATCCGGTACGGCCACGGATTATCTGGTGTTTTTCGGAATTGCCTCGATCAAGCTGACGGTTATTGTGGAATACGCGGTTCCGCTGGTCATCTTAACAATTGCCGGCCTGGTGTGCGTTTTCCTGACCGTGATACCGCTTGGATATCTTATGAATAAGGACAGCTGGTTTGAACGTTCCCTGTTCTGCTTCGGTTACTGCACCGGCGTGTTTGCCATCGGTTTTGTTCTTCTTCGGATTGTAGATCCGGAGAATAAGTCAAAGACGGTGGAGGATGTGGCTATGACCCCATTCCTCAACTTTATTGAGATTGCCTTCTGGTCATTGATACCGGCCGCGCTGATCGCAGGAAAAGGGTGGCTTGTCGTAGGTCTGGTTTCACTGGCATTTGTCATATCGCTGGCTGTGACGATAGGAGGAAAGATGTGGTATACGGCGCCGCTCCGGGAGCGGAAGACGCTCGGAATCACAGAGGAGTAAGAGCAACAACTATTTATTAAATAAAAATATAAAAGGAGGAGCGTATTATGAGCAGTACAAAGATTGATTTCCTGTATCTGAATGAGGAGGAAATGGTGAAAGCGGGAGTAACCGATATGCACCGCTGTGTGGAGGTAATGGGGGAGGTCTTCGATCTTATGGGAAGAGGCGACTATGTGATGGGCGGCAAAAACCATAATTCCCATGGTATCATGATTTCTTTCCCTGACGAGCCGGAATTTCCTAATATGCCGAAAAATGGGCCTGACCGCCGTTTCATGGCGATGACAGCTTACCTGGGCGGCAGGTTCAATATAGCCGGTGAGAAATGGTATGGTTCCAACCGCGACAATGTTGAAAAGGGCATTCCGCGATCCATTTTAATGGTCATGCTGAACAATGCGGATACGGGGGCTCCCGAGGCGCTGATGTCGGCGAACCTCATCAGTGCGGTGCGGACGGGCGCGATACCGGGAGTCGGAGCGAAATATCTGGCCAGGCCTGAATCCAGAGTATGCGCACTGATCGGCGCAGGTGTTATCAGCCGTACCTGTTTCATGTCTCTGATTGATGTATGTACAAAACTGGATACAGTTAAAATATATGATATTTATCCGGCCGCATCAGAAAAGCTGGCCGCTTATATCCGTCAGAATTATCCGCAGATCCATACAATCGAACTTGTCGACAGCGTGGAAGAGGCTGTGCGGGAAGCCGACGTGGTCAATGTGGCAACCTCCGGCAAGGTATATCCGCGGATTGAGGAAGAATGGCTGAAGCCGGGCGTCTATGTCTCATTGCCGGCAGGAATAGACCTGGATCCCGATTTTGTCCTGAACCGCGCTCGCCGTGTGGTGGATAACTGGAAAATGTACGAAGCGTGGAGCGATGAACTTAAATATCCGTATCATCCAATCATGGGACTGATCGGAACGTATTATCTTGACTGGCTTGCGGAGGGCAGGATGACCGAGGACATGATCGAGAACCTGGGCGATATTGCCGCGGGCAAGATTGCGGGCAGGAAAAATGATGAGGAGAAGATTCTCTTTGGAATGGGCGGCATGCCGGTTTATGATGTGGCCTGGGGCCATACCGTATATCATCAGGCAAAGGAAATGGGACTTGGCACGACACTGAACCTGTGGGATAAGCCGTATCTGTATTAATCCGAAACGGCGCCGCGCATATAATACGTGAGTGTGTCTGAAAAGCAGAAGAAAAGGTTGGCCGCTTTGCGGGCGGAAAGAACCGCAGCGGCCGGGACAGGGGAAAACCGGGCAATGCAGATGCATTTTCCGGTTTTCTTTTGCAGTTTAGTGGGAGGTATGTGTTGAAGATACAGTTGACAGAAAAGGCGGCGGAAATACTCCTGGCCTTGACCGCACTCATTTGGGGGAGCGGATTTGTGTGTTATAAAAATCTGATGAGTCTTTTGACACCGATTCAGTTTGTGGTTGTGCGTTCCTTTTTTTCGGCGGTTTGCGCCGGATTATTTTTCCTGTGTGTGATTAGAAGGGCGAGCCGGCGGGAATGGCTGGGAGGTTTTCTGCTGGGAGGGATTCTGGCGGCAGCCGGTCTGGTACAGACTTATGGGATACGCATAACATCGTCGGGGAACTGCGCATTTCTGACGGGAACAAATGTGGTAATGGTGCCCTTTCTATCCTGGGCGCTGACGAAAAAAAAGCCGGGCCGCAGCAATCTGTTTTCCGCGCTGATGATGTTTGCCGGGGTCTGCCTGCTGACGGTGGATTTTAACAATATCACGGCTGTTAATGCCGGGGATCTGCTGTCGTTCCTGGGAGCATTCCTCTATGCGGTTCATATCGCAGTTACGGGAAAGCTCTCCGGCACGGTGAGGTCGAAGGCGGTGACTTGTCTGCAGTTTCTGGCTTTGTTTAATGTAAATCTTTTGTTTGTTCCGCTGGAGGAAACGCCCTTTATAATACCGCCGGCTGCAGTTCTTCCGGCCGCATACCTGGGCATTGTTTCAATATTTATCGGGCATACCCTCCAGATCATCTGTCAGGAAAAGGTAGACAGCACGAAAGCAGCCGTGCTTCTGAGCCTGGAGGGGGTATTTGGGAGCATATTCAGCGCAATTCTTCTGGGGGAGCGGTACCGGCTTCCTGCACTGGCCGGTTTTGTGCTTATTTTTTTATCAATTCTGCTGTCGCAGACAGGAGGACGCGTCAGGAACGGACCGGGCCCGGTGTGGTGAGGCTTTGGCTGAGTCTTCCGTCACCAGCTGAAGGTTGTCGTGAGGGGGAATCCGGCCGGAATGAATTGCTGCGGGACCGTTTGCACTCTTAACGCCAACAAACAGCGCGCGTCTTTTGCATCTGAAAATTGTATTTCACTAAAGGCTGTGATAAGATATACATAGGGCGGCAGAGAACGTAACCGCACTGCTTCAGTGTTACGGATAAAGAGAACACGGGATGAAATTGTGTTTACACGGGGGAATTTATGATAAAAGTATTCTTAGTAGAAGACGAGGCAATTATCCGCCGCGGCATCCGGGACAATATCGACTGGAATGCCAACGGCTTTGAATTCGCAGGGGAGGCGGGTGACGGGGAGTACGCCTATCCGCTGATATTGAAGACAGAGCCGGATATACTCCTGACAGATGTAAAGATGCCGTTTATGGACGGGCTGGAGCTAAGCCGGCTGGTTAAAAAGGCCCTGCCCCAGACAAAGATTATTATCCTCAGCGGTTACAATGAATTTGACTATGCAAAGGAAGCCATCAAGATTGGAATCAGCGATTATCTTTTAAAGCCGGTTACTTCCGCAAACCTGATTGACGCGCTGAAAAAGGTGGCGGAGACAATCCGGGAAGAGAGGGAGAAGAGTAAACTTCTGGAGCGCTATTTTGTAAGCTATGAAAAATATACGGAATTTCTGGATAAGACCGATTACAGCGGAGTCGACAGAAAGCTGATAGAGGATTTCCTGAAGCTCGGCTCTCTGGATGAATGCAGGCTGTTTATCGAGGAATACTTTGCCGCGGTGGGGGAGAACAATTATAAATCCCTTCTGCTGCGCCAGTATATGGTGATGGATATCTTTTACTGTGTCCAGGAGTTTTTAAAGGGAATCAATGTGAACACGGACGAGATACCGCCGGAGCGAAAAGATATCAAATTGATACCGAAAGCGATTACAAACGTGGAGACGACTCTGATGTACCTGACGGATCTCTTCATTTTTGCCCTGACGATGAGGGACCGGGCCTCAAACGACCGTTACGGGACCCTCATCAGGGATGCGAAGGATTACATAGCGCAGAATTACAGCAACAGCGATTTTTCTCTGAATATGATAGCGACCCATATCGGTGTCAGCCCCAGCTATTTCAGCTCCATCTTTAAGCAGGAAACAGGCCAGTCCTTTGTGGAATATCTTACGAAGTCCAGGATTGACAAGGCCTGCGGGCTGTTAAAATGCACAACGCTAAGGACGGCGGAGATTGGGGAGCGGGTGGGGTACAATGATCCGCACTATTTCAGCTCCACGTTTAAGAAGATAACGGGCCAGTCGCCCAAAGAGTTCAAAGCAAAGGAAGTTAAAAATGAAAGCTGAAGACAGCAGTCAGATGACAGAGGAGCAGTCCCTATTCACAACCCGCAAAACAGCGGCTGGGAATAGGTATGAGGAGCAGCCCGAGGAAAGAAAAAAAGGTCTGAGGAAGCTTACGTTGAAGCTGCGCCTGACCCTTCTCCTGTTTGTGATAGCAATTCCGCTGACCGGAATGGTTCTGGGGATCCTGGGGATGATCCGCAATTATTCCAATTCCTATAAGAATATCATGGCAAATCTTAAGACGGCCAATGAATATAATCTGAAGTTTAAAGAGGACATGGAATATTCAATGTACCGCGTTATGATCGGACTGATTGACGCAGGACAGTTTGAAAACGGGGATATTATAGAGGGAATGAGCCGGTACGCAACGGTGGTTAAAAATCCGATTAATATGATTAATTCCGCCAGGTTTGCCTTTGATAATACGATAGAAAGAACGCCCGGCTCTGACAGCGATATCAAAATCAGGGGAATTTTATCCTGTCTGGATTCATTGGAGAATGCGGTCAGCAAGATGATAGATAATTCAAAGAAGCCGGGCACCTATGACGAGAACTTTTCAATCTGGGAGAATGATATCCAGGGGCTTTGTTCCATGATTCAGGATTACATCACCCAGTATACCTATTATGAAATACTCAAGATGGAGGATCTGCAGAAAGAACTGGAGGTCCATACAAAGCAGATTGTGGGAGGCTTCCTGGCTATACTGGCCGGAGTGCTGACCGTCGGCTTCACGCTATCGGTGATGATTACAAAGTCGGTGACGAATCCCATCAATAACCTGAAGCAGACGGCGGAACGGCTTGGACGGGGAGAACTGGAGGCAAGGGCCAGAATGTGCGGCCTGGAGGAAATCAACGTGCTGGCCAGAACGCTGAACCGGATGAGCGATGAGATAGCCGGTCTGATGGAGAAGACGAAGCAGGAGCAGAAGAGCCTGAGGGAGGCGGAGCTTAAGCTTCACCAGGAGCAGATTAACCCCCATTTCCTCTATAATACGCTGGACTCCATCGTATGGATGGCGGAGGGGGGCAATAACCATCAGGTGGTGGAGATGACCACCGACCTGAGCGATTTTTTCAGAACCGTACTTTCGGGAGGCAATGATTTCATCACGATTGCCGAGGAGGAGACGCATATCCGCAGCTATCTGAAGATCCAGAAGATCCGATACGAAGATATCCTGGATTATAATATCAATATTGAACCGTCTATTAAAGATAAAATCGTACTGAAAATGATTCTCCAGCCCATTGTAGAGAATGCCCTGTACCACGGTATCAAGAATAAAAGGGGAGGCGGCACGATAACGGTCCGCGGATACGAGGACAGAAACGGAATCGTCTTCGAGGTGGAGGACGACGGGATCGGGATGGACGGACCGGCGCTCCACAGTCTGCGGGAGAAGCTGAAGGGAAACAGGAATATGGAAGTAAAGAAAAAGGGAGGCTTCGGTTTGAACAATGTGGCCCAGAGGATTCGTATGTACTATGGAGAGGGAGCAGATATCACGGTTGAGTCGGAAAAGGATATCGGAACGTGTATCAAAGTATACCTGGGCGTAACAGCTACGGTCTGAACGTTGGAGTTCGGCCTTCAATATTATAAAGATTTAGTTAAGCAGGTGAGGACGCCGCCG
>NZ_KE993037.1 GCF_000466485.1 [Clostridium] symbiosum ATCC 14940
ACACCGGACATGGTCCGTTCCGGCCGCGTCCTCCACACCTCAGTTAAATCTCCATACTGTGCATATTCATGATATAATAATACCGGAAACCCGCAGGCAGGGGTATGCCAAATATTTATAACATTAATTTAGGAGGTTGATTTATGACAGGCAATACTGATGAAATGAAACGATTTATGGAACGGCTGGAGAAGTCCAATGCCGGACAGGAAAAATATGCTAAGCTGCAATACAGGATGAGCCAGATTACTGCGGCTGCCAGTATCCTTATTCTCTGTATTGTCCTCTATACGGCGGCAACCGTTATTCCGAGGGTTAACACACTGTTTAATGATATTCAGGCTTCCGTATCCAATATACAGAAGATATCTAAGGATCTGTCCGATGCCAATCTTCCCGAAATGATTGATAATATGGACCGTCTTGTCACAACCAGCGAATCCAGCATCGAGACAGCGGTGGAAAAGCTTAATTCCATTGATTTTGATTCGTTAAACAGCGCGATCCGCGATCTGGCTAATATTGTAAGACCTCTCGGAAAGCTGTTCGGAGGCTGACTCAGTCCTCTGCCTTTATGGCAGAGAGAAAACAGGCCAATCCGGATTGGCCTGTTTTCAGAGTCCTGTTATTTTACGGGCGATGAGCCGGTATCAGTCACCCTGGAAATAAATTGCTTTTACATATCCTTTTGAATCCCTTTCAAGGATGTTTCCATAATAGGGCTGAGGACCATATGGCCCTTCTTCATTAAAATCCATAACCCGGTAATTCCCCGGTGATTCAACGATACTCTCCCGCGGCATATCAAAATAACCGTAATATTCCTCGCAGGCTCCTTTCAGAACATAAACTACGCCCTGATAAACCCTTTTAAACCTGGTGTCCGCACTGTTTGCCCAGAAGCTATACAGGCCGCTGTCAGGATTATACGTGCTCATAACGTAATCTCCCTCTGCTTCGTCACCGAATACATACTCTCCATATTCCGGCGTCTCTGCCTTCTTTAAAGTTTTTTTCTCACCTGTCAGCTCATCCGTTACCAGTTCCAGCTCCGCTCCGCCGTCCAGCGCTTTATACTGCTCCGCCGTCAATGTAATCGGAACTGAGATCGTTCCCTCCGCCGCATAATATAATCCTTTATCAACCGCGTGTTCTTTATCGGAAGCCAGTTCTACCTCAATCTCGCCATACTCGGGAAGCAGTTCAAGGTATGGCGCAGGCTCCAGGGCATCGTATTCTTTTTTTGCCATTGCAGCCTGACCAGCATCATACTTCTCTTCAGCATCATTTAAAAAAGCAATATTCCTTTTTATGAGACCTCCGAGGATCGCTTCATCAAACTGTCCTGCTTCAGTGTTTCCCCTGTACCACGGCTCCGCCTCATAATATTCAGTCAGATCAGCGCTTTGAAATTTCCTGCCGTATACTGCATAAAACTGATTCCGTATGATACGCAAGTCTTCCCTGCTCATGCCGAGCAAATCCGTGTCATTCAGAGGCCTTCGAAATCCTTCCGGCAATTTCAGATTATCATTATATGAGTAGTAAATCCCTGCGTCTTCCCCGTCTCCCCCCAGGGAAACCGTCCCGTCCCGGTTCAAGCTAAGCAGACAGAAATTCCCCCCGCCTCCGGACATCTCATCTTCCAGATTATAGGTATCAACTCCCGCCTCATATGGAAGTTGATACTCCGCAAGCCCTGTGACCGCGTTGGAGCGCTCTGCATCTGATCCTTCCATGCTTCGCTTGTATACTGTGATACATAAATTATCCCGTTCCTCTGCTTTTCCCGGAATGACAGACAGTCTGTATCTGAAATCCCCGGCTTTGAAATAAGAGCCGCAAAACTGCTCCCACTCTTTGTTGTCCGGCGCTTTTGAAGTCGGAGCTTCTGTTTTCATGCCGCTCTCCGTCTCTTTATCACCGCTGTCTTCCCTTTTATTGCCGGCATCTTCCTGCGTTTTCCCGGTATCCGGGAGGCCGGTTTCTTCCTCACCCCGTCCGGGCGAACAGGCGGTAAGCGATAATGCCGCAAGCAGTATCAGCATACATTTAATACTCTGTTTCACAAAAATCCCCCCTAGCCTTTATTTTCCAGCAGTTTCCTCAGCTTCTGCATCAGTGTCTTTTTTTCTGTCCCTTTTGATATCAGGTATTGCTTTTCCGCTTCTTTCATAGCCTTATCCGGGTTATACCGGGGCGCAGGTGTGCGGGAAGGTGTTCTGCCGTGTGTTGATTCAAACTCCTTCAGGCCGGCATTCAAATCGGTCCTTGTTTTCTGTTCCCACCCGCTATACATATTTCCTCCTCTCAGCACATCTTTTTTTAATTTTACCATAAGCATAATTTCCATTCCATTTATTTGACCGGTCAAAATCATTGCGTTTTTCTTACAATTCAATTTTGCAGTTATATTTCTTCTCAATAGGGATATAGATAATTCTGTGCTGTTAAAACCTTGTTATAAGGTTCCGGCAGGATTGACAGCAAAATAGAGGATCATTATAATGGTATAAAACTACGGCCTCAGTTAGAGGCTGATAGAAACAAGGGAGATAAGAATATTATGGCAGATTTAATTTATGAAGTAAAAGACCATTTGGCCCGCATTACGATGAACCGGCCGGAGCATCTTAACTGTTTCAGCGAGGAAATGATCCGCCTGTGGACAGCAGCGCTGGAGGATATCCGAGATCGGGATGATATTTATGCAGTTCTCCTTTCCGGAAACGGTAAGGCATTCTGCGCAGGCGGCGATGTTAAAGCCATGGCCGCAGGGGACGGTTTCTTTGAAAGCCATGATGATATTACCTCCACTGCTCTCGCACGGAAAAATTCACTCTGGAAGGGAATTCAGCGTATTCCGCTCATTCTGGAGGAAATTGATAAGCCGGTGATTGCAAAGATACATGGAGCTGCCGTCGGCGCCGGACTGGATATGGCGCTGATGTGTGATGTACGGATTGCATCGGATACGGCGACGCTGTCTGAAAGCTATTTCAACGCCGGGATCGTGCCTGGAGACGGAGGCGCATTTTTCCTGCCCCGGCTGGTCGGACGCGACAAAGCTCTGGATATGTTCTGGACTGCCCGGGTATTAAAAGGCGAGGAGGCGGAACGCATCGGACTGGTAACCCGTACCGTAGCTGCCGATCAACTGGATGATTATGTGGAAAACTATATGCATAAGCTTCTGGAAGCTCCGCAGCAGGCCATGCGCCTGACCAAACGCGCGATTTACCAGAGTGAACAGAGTACTCTGCGTTCTTCTCTGGATATGGTATCCTCTTTTATGGGGATTGTGACCGAACTGGATGATTACCGCACGCGTACGGCTGCCCTGGTTGAGCGGTTGAATAAAAAATCGGATAAAAAATGATAAAACGGGGAACCGAAGCTTTTGCTTTACGGTTCCCCGAGATTTTTCACGGATGATGGAAAGCCGATGTCTTGTTTTATCCCGAAATGCAAGAAATAGAACCAACGACGTATGCCAATTCCATATGTTACCCCCTTACCTCGCCGGCGCGCCACCGCCGCGCATACCCGTAGCTATTTTTACCGTAGAGAAGTCCGCCTGATTAAATTTGCGGATACATAGAACAAAGAAAAAGGCACCAATCAAAACTGTGATTGCCAAGCCCATTATTGGCGTAATCACAAATCCGCCGATGGCAAATGCCATGCCCTGCTCTAAAAGTTCCGTCGGGTTCAGCTTGTGCGCACCCAAGGCAATATAGCGGAAAATGGAGGTTGTATAAGTCAGCGGGTTCAGATAGACCACCGGCAGGAGGAAACTAGGCATTATCGTCGTGGGGATGTATGCGCCGGAAACAAAGGGCAGGGGCATCATGACCATGGAACTGACCGTTTGAAAGGCAGGGGCGTTCCGCGAAACTATTGCAAGGAACAGGCCGATAGTGCTGAAAGTCATAGCCGAGATCAGCATCACTATCAACATCAGCAGAAATTGTAAAATTGAAACATGAAGCCCCAAAAAAATGGCAAGTATCATCATAATGGCTCCCTGCAAGGTTGCGACCAATGCTCCCGCCGCAATGTTGCCGATGGAAATTTCACTGCGGGAAATTGGGGCCACCATGACTTCTTTCATGTAACCACCTGCGATGTCAGTCAAAATCTCGGAGGAGTGGTTAATGCCGGTTTGGAAATCAGTCATGATGATGACGCCGGCCAGCAGATAGCTCATGGGCTGGCCCAAACCACTCATAGAGGATTTCATCAAAAATGAAAACATCACCAGCATAAAAACGGACATAAACAGACTTCCGAATAGCCTTGCCTTGTTGCGGATGTAGTTCAGCAGATTCCTTTCAATAATTGCGACGATAGGGTTCATACCTCTCGAATCTCCTTTCCTGTAATGGCAAGGAACACTTCATTTAGCGTCCCTTTTTTCACTTCAAAATCAATGATGGTTTCCTTGCAGCAAAATAAAATTTCCAGAACCATCGGTGCGTTCTTTATGCGAAAAATCATACGGTTCCCATTTTTTTATAAGAAACACCTCGCTGTGTCAGTGCGCTTTCCAGTTGTTCCGTCTGTGTGCAGGCAACGTTCACCTCTGTGTTGGTATATTGGCATTCCAAGTTCTCAGGCGTGTCGCTGGCAACGATTTTACCGTGATCCATGATAACAATTTTCGAGCAGATCTCTGCCTCGTCCATGTAGTGAGTAGTAAGGAAGATTGTCATATTCTTTTGTTTTTGAAGCTGCTGAATATATTTCCAGACACTAGCCCTCGTCTGCGGGTCGAGTCCGGTAGTCGGCTCATCCAGAAACAATACTTTCGGATTATGAACCAGTCCCCTCGCAATCTCAGCCCGCCGTTTCATACCGCCAGACAAACTGCCCGCAATGGCCCCTTTCCAATCTGTGAGTTCTACCAATCCAAGAGCGAAGTCAATGCGTTCCTGCACCTCGCTTTTCGGTACTTTGTAGAAGCTGCAATGATATTTCAGATTTTCCTCTACAGTCATTTTTGTATCAAGGGTTGAATCCTGGAATACGATTCCAATGTCTTTTCGTACCAAATCTCGTTCGCCGGAAACATCATGCCCATTGATGATTAGGTGTCCCTCAGTTTTGTCCAGGATGGTACATAGCGTGTTGATGGTTGTACTCTTGCCCGCACCGTTGGGGCCAAGGAAAGCGAAAATGCTGCCCTCGCCCACGGTAAAGGAAATGTCATCTACTGCTGTAAAATTTCCATACTTCTTTGAGAAATGTTCTACTTGTATGATTGGGTTCATTTCATTACCTCCAAAATCAGCACCACCGGCTTAGCCGGTGGTTTGCTC
>NZ_KE993038.1:0-7391 GCF_000466485.1 [Clostridium] symbiosum ATCC 14940
AAATGGGGAGTGGAATTTACTTTTTCATTTCAGTTACCTTTAATGCTTTGAATATTATGTGGAAATCTGCACATCCTCATGGTACAATGAAACTATAAGAAAACGGTGTATTTTTGAAGGAAGGAGTCGGTTTTATGGAGAAATTATTTCATGTGGCAGAAGAATATATTAAAGGGATGAAGTGGCAGGATATGGCGCTTCTCAAAATCTGCCTCTGCGCCGCAGGCATTATCATCGGAATTACGGCTCCGAAGCGGTGGAGAAAAGGGTTGCTTGCATTGGCGGCCGCAGCGTTTGTTATCACCTATATTCCGTTGATGGCAAAATTTGTTCCGGCGATGCGTAATCTCGGCTGCTGCGGCGAAGAGTAACATGTTTTCACCTGCGGGCACCGAAAGCTGTTCAATATTTTCAGCCGGGAGCAGAAAAAACAGAGTTACAGATAAAACGGCCATGCAGGCTTACAATAGAGCCTGCATGGCCGTTTTGGCAGATAACCCGCCTCTTTACCAATCAGTCCGCCTCTTTGACGGCCTCTTTCATTTCTCTGACATACTCCTTCACATAGGGGATACAGTCCTCCCCATATTGTTTACATAATTTGACAATGGCACTTCCGACAATCACTCCGTCGGCTATTCTGGCCATCGCTTTTGCCTGCTCCGGCGTGGAAATTCCAAAACCGATGGCGCAGGGGATACCCTTTGCCTGTTTGACGAGTGATACCATGGCCCCCACGTCGGTTGTGATGTTGGAGCGCACCCCTGTCACGCCCAGGGATGATACGCAGTAAACGAAGCCGCCGGCCTCCCTGGCAATGGACGTAATGCGGTCGTGGGAGGTGGGTGCAATCAGGGAAACGAGTTCCAGCCCGTATGTTTTGCAGACTGAGCCGAACTCTTCCTTTTCTTCAAATGGCACGTCGGGCAGGATGAGGCCGTTCATTCCGATTTCGGCGGCATTGCGGATAAAACGTTCTTTTCCATAGGAAAAGACCACATTGGCATAGGTCATAAACAACAGGGGAATGGAGGTTTTTTCCCGGATGCGTATCACCATCTCAAAGATTTTATCAGTTGTCACACCGCCGGAGAGGGCGCGTTCATTGGCTCCCTGGATGACGGGGCCTTCCGCTGTCGGGTCGGAAAAGGGAATGCCAAGCTCAATAAGATCAGCCCCGGCTTCCTCCATGGCATAGACAAGCTGTTCCGTGACAGATAACGACGGATCTCCGCAGGTGATAAACGGGATAAATGCTTTTCCGGCTGAAAATGCTTCAGCGATTGATACTTTATTCATGGATATCCTCCCCTCTGTAACGGGCAATGGCAGCGCAGTCTTTATCTCCGCGGCCTGACAGTGTGATAACGATAATCTGGTCTTTTCCCATGGCGGGAGCTATTTTCCGGGCATGTGCCACGGCGTGGGCGCTCTCAATGGCCGGAATGATTCCCTCCAGGCGGGAGAGGTATTCAAACGCATCCACTGCCTCATCGTCGGTTACCGGAACATATTCCGCCCGGCCCTGATCGTGCAGGAAGGCGTGCTCCGGCCCGATGCCCGGGTAATCCAGTCCGGCGGAAATCGAATAAACAGGGGCGATCTGGCCGTATTCATCCTGACAGAAATATGATTTCATGCCGTGGAAGATACCCAGCCTGCCGGTTGCGATGGTAGCGGCTGTTTCAGCCGTGTTAACGCCGCGTCCCGCAGCTTCACATCCAATCAGGCGGACTGATTCATCCTCAATAAAATGGTAGAAGGTTCCGATGGCGTTTGAGCCTCCTCCGACACAGGCCATGACGGCGTCAGGCAGCCTGCCTTCCAGTTCCATGAGCTGTTCTTTAATCTCTTTGGAGATGACCGCCTGGAAATCGCGGACAATCGTTGGGAAGGGGTGGGGGCCCATGCAGGAGCCGAGGACATAATGGGTATCCGCAATCCTGCTGGTCCACTCGCGCATTGTCTCGGATACGGCGTCCTTCAGGGTGGCGGTTCCGGTAGTGACCGCGTGGACCTTAGCTCCGAGAAGACGCATTCTGTAGACGTTCAGGGCCTGGCGCTCCGTATCCTCTTTGCCCATGTAGACTTCGCATTCCAAGTCCATCAGGGCCGCGGCCGTGGCGGTGGCGACACCGTGCTGTCCTGCGCCTGTCTCGGCAATAACACGTGTTTTGCCCATTTTTTTTGCCAGCAGAATCTGCCCCAGCACATTGTTGATTTTGTGGGCGCCGGTATGGTTTAAATCCTCTCTCTTTAAATAGATTTTTGCTCCGCCCAGATCCTCGGTCATCCGTTTTGCATAATAGAGGCGGGAGGGCCTTCCTGCATAATTGTTCAGGAGTTCGGTCAGTTCCCGGTTGAATCCGGGATCATTTTTATAATGGTTATATGCTTCTTCCAGTTCGATTACTGCATTCATCAGAGTTTCAGGCATATACTGGCCTCCGTGAATGCCAAATCTTCCGTTTGTCATGCTTCTGTTCTCCTTACTGCGGCTACTGCCGCCAGAATTTTTTCTTTGTCTTTTGCCCCGTCTGTTTCCACTCCGCTGCTCATATCCACGCCCCAGGGATGTACGGTCTTTATAGCCTCCGTCAAATTATGAGGCCCTAATCCGCCGGCCAGGAAGTACGGCCTTTTGATATGGCGCAGGAGGGACCAGTCGAATACGGTTCCGGTTCCGCCTGCTCCGTTGTCCAGAAGAATCAGGTCGGCCGGGCTTTTTTCCGCCTGCCGGATGGACTTGGGCGAATCGGCTTGAAAGGCTTTTATGACAGGTATGGTCAATTCTTTCTTCAGACATCTTATATAGTTTTCATCCTCACCGCCGTGGAGCTGTACAGCGCCTAATTCATTGCAGGCGGACAATGAAATAACGGACTCCAAAGGTTCATTTACAAAAACGCCGACAGGAGTGATGGACTCATCCAGCCGGAACCGGAGTTCATGCAGCTTCCCGCTATCGATGCTGCGAATACTTTTTGGCACGTGGATGATAAATCCGCAGTAATCAGGCCGAGCTTCGTTAATCCAGTCAATGTCGGCGGGGCGGGACAGGCCGCAAATCTTTATGCTCGTCATCGGAACGTTCCTCTCAGTTCATCCAGCATGGCTTTTTTATCGGGAGAACGCATCAGGGCCTCTCCGATCAGAACGGCGTTCGTCCCGTTTGCATAGAGCTTTTCAATATCAGCCGCAGTCCGGATACCGCTTTCTGAGACAAAGAGGATTTCCGGCGGAACCAGGGAACGCATGGCAATGCTGGTGTTTAAGTCCACCCGGAATGTTTTTAAATCACGGTTATTTACGCCGATAATGGAGGCGCCCGCTCTGACGGCCCGTTCTATCTCTTCCTCTGTGTGCGCCTCGGTCAGCACATCCAGGCGGAGGGAGACGGCAAGCTCCATATAGCTTTTTAACTGCGCGTCATCCAGAATCGCGCAGATTAATAGGATAGCGGCAGCTCCGGCGGCAGCGGCCTGGTAAACCATATATTCGTCGACGGTAAAATCTTTTTTCAGCACCGGAATGGCGGCGGTGCTGGCAATCTGCTTTAAGTACCGGTCGCTCCCCTGAAAATAATAAGGTTCCGTCAGACAGGAGATGGCGGCTGCCCCGGCTGCCTCGTATTCCCCGGCTATCTGAAGGTATGGAAAATCTTCTGCGATTACGCCTTTGGAAGGTGACGCTTTTTTTACCTCGCAGATAAAGGACATTCCCGGCTTTGCCAGCGCCTGGTAAAAGGTGGGGCGGTTTTGTCTGCCGGTACCGAATGCCGCCACCGCTTCGGCGTTATTTCTCATCTCGAACAGGGGAATCTTCCTGCGCTCTTCCCTGATTCGTTCTTTTGTTTTTTCTGCAATTGCTGCAAGGATATTTTCGTTCATTTTGTTCTCCCTTACCGATTGCTTTCCCTGATAAATTCTTCCAGCTTTTTCTGTGCGCTGCCGTTGTCAATCAGCTGTTCGGCCATCCGCACCCCATCCTCCAGGGATTCGGCCCTGCCGGTCACATACAGGGCGGCTCCGGCATTGAGGCAGACGGCGCAGCGCTTCGGTCCTCTCTCCGCGCCGCTTAAGATGGCGCAGGTGATGGCGGCATTTTCTTCCGGAGTTCCGCCCGTCAGCTCCTCCTTGCCGCAGCGGGCGTATCCGAACTGTTCCGGGGTGATTTCGTAGGACTGGAACCATCCGTCCCGGATTTCGCAGACGGAGGTGGCAGAGCTCATGGAAATCTCATCGAGCTTATCCTGCCCGTATACGACCATTCCGCGTGTGACGCCCAGCTTTGCCATAACCTGGGCCAGCGGTTCCACGAGGGCCTGCTCATATACGCCCATCAGCTCCATATTGGCGCCTGCCGGGTTGGAAAGCGGTCCGAGGATGTTGAATACGGTACGGATGCTCAGCTCTTTGCGGATCGGAGCGACATACTTCATCGCGATATGGTAATTTTGGGCAAACAGAAAGCAGATTCCGATTTTCTTCAGAAGCTCCGCGCTCTGTTCCGGCGTGATGTCAATTTTTACGCCCAGCGCCTCCAGCACATCGGCGGCTCCGCTTTTGGAGGATGCTGCCCTGTTTCCGTGCTTTGCCACCGGCACTCCTCCGGCCGCAATGACCAGGGAAGCGGTGGTGGAGATATTAAAGGAGTTTGCGCCGTCTCCGCCGGTGCCGACAATCTCAAGTACATCCATATCATGGAGCAGCTTGATACAGTGGGCGCGCATTCCGGCGGCGGATGCGGTAATTTCGTCGATGTTTTCCCCTTTGATTGACAGTGCCGTCAGATAAGCCGCCATCTGTACCTGGCTTGCCTGGCCCTCCATGATTTCATTCATAACCTGCTCTGCCTCTTCATAGGACAGGTTCTCTTTATTGGAAAGTTTGATAATTGCTTCGCGGATCATAATGATTAACCTCCTGGAAAATATATTTATTTAAATACCGATTTTTAGATACTGCTGCCGATTAGATAAGTTGATAGTTTAATACACGATTGTCTAACAACCCGATAGTTCAACAACCCAATAAGTCAATAACTGTTCAGAAAATTTTGAATCATGAGTTTTCCCTGGGGTGTCATAATCGATTCCGGATGGAACTGAACTCCGTAGACCGGGAACTCCCTGTGTTCCACGGCCATTATTTCCCCGTCCATCGTACGGGCTGTAATGCGGAGCGTGCCGGGCAGTTCCTCTTCCGAGGCAGCCAGAGAATGATACCGGGCCACCCGGACCGGGGATTCCAAACCGCAAAACAGGGTGCTGTCTGCTTCTGTGTATATTTCGGATGTTTTTCCGTGCATCAGTTCCTTGGCGTAGGTGACAACGCCTCCGAGGGCCTTGCAGATTGCCTGATGGCCGAGACATACGCCGAGGATGGGCGTCTTTCCTGTGAAATGACGGATCACTTCAAGAATATTCCCGGCGTCCTCCGGCCGGCCCGGCCCTGGCGAGATGACAATCGACTCCGGGTGCATGGCCTCTATCTCTTCCACAGTGCAGGCGTCATTTCGTATGACCTTCAGATCAGGGGTGATACTGCCAATCAATTGGTACAGGTTGTAAACAAAGCTGTCATAATTATCAATCAGTAATATCATAACAGGCCTCCTTCCGCTGCCTTCAGGGCATTGACGACTGCCTTTGCCTTGTTGCAGCATTCTTCAAATTCACGTTCCGGAACGCTGTCGGCCACGATACCGGCTCCGGACTGGATACATACTCGGCCGTTTTTCTTATAGGCGAGGCGGATTGCAATGCAGGTGTCCATGTTGCCGGTGAAATCGAGATAGCCGATGGCGCCTCCGTAGATGCCTCTCTTTCTGCCCTCCAGTTCTCCGATAATCTCACAGGCCCGCAGTTTGGGCGCTCCGGAGAGCGTTCCGGCCGGGAGGATGGAATCAATCGCATCCACGGCGTCCCGGTCGTTTCGGATTGTTCCCGATACAGTGGAGCCGATGTGCATAACGTGGGAGAACCGTTCAATGGAACAGTATTTATCAACTTTTACCGTGCCAAGGCGGCATACCCGGCCTAAATCGTTTCTGCCGAGATCCACCAGCATGTTGTGTTCCGCCAGCTCTTTTTCATCTGACAAAAGCTCCCGCTCAAGAGCTTCATCCTCCTGTGCATCTCTGCCCCGCGGCCTTGTTCCGGCCAAAGGGAAATTATAGAGCGTTTGGTTCTGTAGCTTTGCCAGCGTTTCCGGGGAGGCCCCGGCGATTTCCACATCGTCGCTGGAAAAGTAGAACATATAAGGGGATGGGTTTGTGGTGCGCAGAACCCGGTAAGTGTCAAAGAGACTTCCCTCTGCGGCCGCGGTGAGCGGATCGGAGAGAACGACCTGGAAGATATCGCCTTCATGAATATAATGTCTGGCTTTTTCTACCATCCTGCAATACTCTTCCTTCGTAAAAACGGGAGTCAGTTCTTCCTTTAGCTTCAGGGGACGGAAAGCGGCTTTGGCCGAACTGTAAAGCAGGCGCTCGGTTTCATCCAGCTTTTCGGCGGCTTCCGCGTAGGAGCGCTCCGGATCGGCGGCATCCACGCCGGCTATCAGAATCAGCTTCTGCTTATAGTGGTCAAAGACAATAACCCGGTCAAACAGCATTAAATCCACATCGCAGAAATCATCGTTTTCCAAATCCTTTTTGCCCAGAACCGGTTCGGCATATTTAATGTAATCGTAGGAGAAATATCCTACAAGCCCCCCGGTAAAAGGCGGCATATTTTCCAGCTTCGGACTTTTGTATTCCTCGAGGATCCGGCGTATCGCCTCCCCCGGATGAAGTGTTTCGGATATGGTCTCCTCTTTTATCTCGTCCTCATCTCCACGGCGGATGCGAAGAACACCGTTTCTGCAGGTCAGTTCCAGGGAAGGGGAGCAGCCGAGGAAAGAATAGCGTCCCCATTTCTGATTATCTTCTGCGCTTTCCAAAAGATAGCAGTGGCGGCTGGCCGCCCTCAGCGTTCTCATTACTTCTATTGGGGTGAAGCAATCGGAGTAAATCTCGCGTGCAACGGGGATACGGCGGTAGACGCCGCTTTCTGCAATTGTTTTCAAATCTTCGATTGTTGGGTACATAGCAGGCCTCCTGTTCTAAAGAAATATCAATAAATGCCATATAGCTCATAATTATTTTTCGTTACAGTTCAGCCTTCGGCTAAACCGTAACAAATGATGCACAGAAACGGCAAAAAACGTCGTTTCGCGCCGCACAACTCGGGATTTTCGCAAAAAACAGCGAAAACACCTCGCGGAATACATCATGGCTGAACGGTTACTATTTTCTGAAGGTCTTCTTCTCACTATGTAACAAGAAAGAATCCTGCCCGCCGCAGTGCGATCCACCGCGGAGCGGTTTTAATTTAACAGGAGAACTTT
>NZ_KE993038.1:7491-46863 GCF_000466485.1 [Clostridium] symbiosum ATCC 14940
TAACAGGAGAACTTTCCTGTTAAATTAAAAAAACCCGTCCTTGACAGAAAAATAGAATCTGTCAAGGACGGGTATCACAGACCCGCGGTGCCACCTTGATTCATGGATCAAATCCATGCGCTTTGCGAGATACTAACATATCTCCGGCAACTGACGTATGCCCCACGTCACAGAATACTCGGCAGCAACGCTGCTTTTGACTGTGCCCTCGGCGGTCCATTTGGCAATCTGCATTTCGATCCGGTTCTCAGCATCCCGGACTCTCTGTGCGCGCATAATTACTTTGATCTCCGCTTCATCGGTTTAAGCTAATAAATTGTTATTGTAAAATATACTATGTTTAAAATGATTTGTCAATTATTTTTTTAAGATTTTTAATGATATCAGCCGTTACTGTTCACATGGTTATGTCCCGCGAGGTGTTTGCGTGCGTTTTCTGCGCGAAAATCCCGAGTTACACGGCGCGAAACTGCGTTTTATGCAGTTTCTGTGCATCGCGAAGCGTGTTATTGTTTACATCATGCCGCTTTTTGGCATGGTGTGAACAGTAACTATCAGCCGTAGGTTTCATGGCATTGGCTGCATCCAGGTAAAACCGGGCAGATTGCGCAGGATGCCGAACAGGAGCAGAATGACGGTCATGCCGGCCAGGAGCCAGGTCTGAAACCGCGTCAGCCGGCCGTTTCCGGTCTTTACATAGCGCACGGCTGTCTGAATGGCAATTGCCAGTCCGGCCGGCAGCAGCAGAAAGATGGCGGCATTGGCCCTGAAGGCCGATACAAAGTCCAGGCGAAAGAGCGCCAGACACATGCGGCTTACACCGCATCCGGGACAATATAAACCGGTTATCTGATGAAACATGCAGGGAATCAGGGGGCGTCCCGCCAAATTACAGATTAATAAATAAAACAGACCGGCTCCTGCGAGCCAGCCTGTCCTGATACAAAGCTTTTTAAAACGGTTACGCATCCGGCAGATACTTATTCAGCTCATACTGCAAAAGAGAATAGGCTACGATGCTGAAGCCAAACAGACTGAGAAGCAGATAAACAACCGGCGCGCTGCCCCTCGGCTCACCGTGCTGTTCGTGCAGCATCTCGACAGCATTTCCCATCTGATACATCCAGAACAGGGAGTAGATTCCGCAGGTGATTAGTGAGAACAGAAAGACTGTCCCTCCGCTGGTGCCTATTCTTCCGGACAGAGCATTCGTCTCGTCATTCAGTACAATCATCCAGTAAATCCCATAGATTCCGCATGTTACAAAAAGCAGTAAAATACACACTGCAATATTGCGCTGTTTCATTGGTTAGTTCCTCCTTGGTACAGTCTTTAAATACACGGCTTTGATTCCGTCACAGGAACGGCGGTTAATCGCCGGAGCCTACAGAGTCTGTGCTCTGTCTTTGATATTCTGATGAAAATTGATAATGTCGTGTTCATATTCCTGATCCATAAGACTGGACGTAATCATGAAATCAGCCGTCGCCTTATTGTTGGCTATGGGGATATCATATACCTGAGCAATTCTGAGAAGCGCCTTTACGTCGGGATCATGGGGCTGTGCGGTAAGAGGGTCGGAAAAAAAGATGATAAAATCAATCTGTCCCTCCACAATCTTAGCTCCAATCTGCTGGTCACCGCCCAGAGGGCCGCTGTTATAGCCCTTTACCGGAAGACTTGTATAGTCTGTGATCATCCTGGCGGTGGTTCCTGTTCCGCATAAAAAATGCTTCTTCAGGATCTCCTTGTTCTCCTCGCACCAGTTAATCAGCTCCTTCTTTTTATTATCATGGGCAATTAATGCTATATTTTTTTGTTTTCCGATAGTCATCGTTAAATAATCCATATTAATCACTCTCCTTCTCACTGATTTTTACATAAATTGGCATAAATGTCAAGAAAAGCGGTATTATTGCATGTTTTCTCTGTTTATCTGAAACAATCGTTCAGACGAAAGACTCCGCCGGGGGTATCGGCCCCGTCCACTGGCCTGCGGCCGCTGAGTGTCTCATGCGTTAAGTGCGGGCCGGCCTGCCGGAAACACGCAGTGGCCGCGACAGGGCCCCCCCTCACCACACCGGACATGATCCGTTCCGGATGCGTCCTCCGGGCCTCAGTTATTAATTATAACATTATATTGTAAAGTCAGCTGTTTCAGCATGTAAAAGTATGGTATAATGATCGCATAGCATTATACTGTGCAAAAAGGTTTCTGCGTCCACCGCAGGATGAAAATCAGGATACGATTCAGAATGAAGGAGACAGATGTGGATAAGCCAGGCATAGGCAGCCGTGCCATATTAAGAACCGTCATATCGGTTGTCTGTATTTTTGTAACGGGAATTCTTCTTTTCTATGCATATAATAATATTACGAAAAGCATGAGCGCGAGCAATCTCAGAAGAGTGGCACAGCAGAACATAACTGTTTATGATATACGTTTTTCGGATAACAGGAGCATGCTCCGCAATATCAGCGGGACTTTAAAAATGTTTAACCAGATGGACAGAGAGCAGCTTTCTCGTTATCTGGATAAAAATGCGGCGGAAAACCATCTTTTCGGCATCTATCTGATAGACAGTGAGGGATATATATCCGGAAAAGATGGGGGCGGAAGAAGATTCAGCCTTCCTCTGACTTGGACCGTCTCCTTAAGGAGAAGGAAGATGTCTTCAGGGTCGGGGTTTTTAATAATTCGGAGGACGCTGTTTTTGTAGGTATTCCTGTGGAGCCATATGAGGTGGCGGGAGTGCAGGTAGCGGCCGTAGCAATGGCATACAGTAATGCCTCCCTGTACGAAAATCTTAATGAACAGCTTTATGACGGGGCGGCAACTATTATACTGGCCGACGGGTATGGACATGCATTTATGCGTACCGTTGGAAATATGTCACCCGGTGAGACATTCTACAGTGTGGAGACTTATTTTGGGGAACTGTCATTTACAAACGGAATCGTGCTTTCGAATATAACAGAGCGGGCAATACAGGGAAAAAGCACTACCGTATGGGCAAAAGACGGGAAGGTGGAATACTGTATCAGCGTGCTTCCGTTTAAAAGCATGGACGGCTATCAGATTTTTATGGTGCCGGCGGAGGTGATTAAGGCGGCGGTCAGCGACAACCTGAGAAAAGTGCTTGTTAACTGCGGAATGAGCCTTGTCCTTGTAGCGCTCACGCTCATTTATTTTAATTTATATACTTACAGACGTGATAAGGGGCAATATCTTGAGATTATCCGTGCAAAAGAAGAAGCCGAGGCTGCCAACAGGGCTAAAAGCATGTTCCTTTCCAATATGTCACATGACATAAGGACGCCGATGAACGCCATTATAGGAATGACACGGATTGCGCGGGAAAATATTGGCGATGGGGAACGGGTGGAGGACTGCCTGAAGAAGATAGATATCTCTTCCAGGCTGCTCTTGGGAATAATCAATGATGTGCTTGATATGTCAAAGATTGAAGCGCGGAAAGTAGAATTGGCAAGGGAAGCTTTCTCGATGGGGGCCATGATCGATTCCAACCGGATGATTATGGAGAGACAGGCGGAGAACAAGCAGCTGACACTGGAATTCAAAAAGACGAATCTGAACCATGATGCAGTCGTCGGAGACTCGGTCCGGCTCAGCCAGATTATCATGAATATTCTGAGCAATGCGGTAAAATGCACCCCGGAAGGCGGAAGGATAACGTTTGAGATTATAGAACTGCCCTGTACCCGTGAAGATTCCGGCCGGTACCGTTTCGTGATATCCGACACAGGGGTTGGGATGTCGGAGGAATTCCAGAAGCATATTTTTGAACCTTTTACCCAGGAAAATGATTATGGAAGATCCAGATATAAAGGAACAGGACTTGGAATGGCCATTACAAAAAAACTGGTGGGGCTGATGGGAGGAACCGTTGAAGTTGAGAGCAGACAGGGGGAAGGGACTGTTTTCAGAGTGGAATTGGAACTGCCCCTGGCTTCCCAGGAGGAGGTTCAAAGCGGGACGAAGGAGCCGGAGGACTCCGTATTCCGGTCTCAGGAGCTTTTAGACAGTCTGGCCGGGAAGCGGTGCCTCATTGCGGAAGATAATGAGCTGAATGCGGAGATTGCCGCCGCGTTTCTGGAAATGGCCGGGATTAAGAGTGAGAAAGCCTCAAACGGACAGGAGGCGGTTGAAATCTATAAAAGGAGGGAAACCGGATTTTTTGATATTATACTGATGGATATCCGGATGCCGGAAATGGATGGTTATGAAGCATGCAGGCAGATCCGGGGAGCCGGCCGGCGCGACAGTCTGACCATACCGATTGTGGCAATGACGGCAAATGCATTCAGTGAAGACATTGAACTCGCCGGAAAAAGCGGAATGAATGCCCATCTGGCAAAGCCTGTTGATGCGGAGCAGATGATATCTTTATTAAAAGAAGTGCTGGCAGGGGAGAAGAACGGTTAAGACTGTTTCTTCTCCTTTCGTATTGCAGAAAAAGGTTTGTCCGAAGCAATAAAGATACTTTTAAGATAAGCTGTAACAAAACTGCCGTAGAGCTGTCTTACAGGAAAAGGAGGAGATATGAACAACAGCGAATTTGAACTGGTTTATCAAAAATATGCAAAACAGCTCTTCTATTTCCTGCTGAAATTATGCGGAGACTATGATATGGCGGAGGATTTGGCTCAGGAGACATTTATGAGAGCATATCAGAGCATCGATTCCTTCAGAGGCGACTGCAGACTGGACGTATGGCTCTGCCAGATAGGAAAGAATTTGTTTTACAACCAGCAGCGCCGGGATGACAGGCTGGCTGGTTCCGACGGCATGGAGAAAATGCCGGGAAATGAAAATATAGAAGAAGCCACGATCCGCAGCCATATGGCAAGGGATGTGATAAAACAGGTGCGGACGGTACCGGAGCCGTACCAGACGGTTTTCCTGCTGCGGATTATTCTGGAATATGATTATAAGAAAATAGGTGAATGTTACGGCAATTCGGACGTGTGGGCCAGAGTGGTGTTTTACCGTGCCAAAAACATGCTGCAGAAAAAATTAAAGGAGGAATTGCATTATGAAGTGTGAAATTATACGGGATTTGCTCCCTCTTTATATTGAAAATCTGTGCAGTGAAGAGAGCTGCAGGGAGGTGGAGGCCCATCTTGCATCCTGCGGCCGGTGCAGGGCGGAATACCGGAATATGACGGCTGAGGTTCCGGTAGCGGAGACAGACGAGGAACGGGTTCAGAAAATTCTTAAAGAAGCAGATTTATTTATTAACAGTAAAAAAGAGGTGGAACGCTCTTTTGTGGATCGTGTACTCAGGGTGTTTAATTTAATTGTTTTCTGTCTGGCGGCAGTCTGCAATGTCCTGGCAGCGGTTGTTGTAATATTTGGATACGGATTGAGATATCCATCAGTTTATCTGGATTATAAAGGATTTCTCCAGATCTTCATTATACTGTATGCTCTGTGCCCAACCGTAATAAGCCTGGTCAACCTTTGCATCATGAAACGGTATCCGGGACGGAAGAAAATACTCACCCGGGTACTTTCAGGCGTGCTGGTTCCGGCCGTACTGGCGGGCCTGATCGGTACGGTGTCCCTGTTTTTAATCCCGCCGTTTTGTTCCGCCACATCCCGGATAACGGCTTATATGAAAGTCGATAAGGATGTGGAGGACAGCGTACGGGCCGCTGCCGTTTGCTTTCCGGCTGCCGTTCCGGAGGCCGCAGAGGCCGCGGCTTACCATTACAGTAAATTTTCCACGCTGTTTGAAGACTCATGGGAGCTGGAGGCGGGGTGGAACCTTCCTAAGCAGGAGTTTGAAAGTGAGAAAAAGCGAATATCGGAACTCCGCGCCCTAAGCCGAAAGAGTGAGACGAAAAGCGGTACGGAGTATACGGTTTCCGGTATGGTTTATCCGGAAGGAGTTTCAGTGACGGTTATCTTTGATGATGCTGCGGGCCGGATTGAGTACCGGGCGCATTTCAGCGGGAGTAAGTAAACCGGGCCGGCGGTTATAGACACAAAGAATTTTTGTGGAAATAGTAAAATAATATTGTTTTAATTTGTAAATACGACATGCTATAATCAATTTGCTGAAACATACAGGAACATTGAGCTTAGGAATGTTCAAATTTAACAGAAGGCAGACGTGCCGATACTATCTGTATTGTTGTTTTGCGTTGTAATGCTGATCAGCCCACCGGAAAAATTGTAAAACTTATCTGAAAGGGAAATGTTACATGAATAGCATGTTTATAGCGTTATTGATTCTTGCGGTCACGATCGCACTGTTTATCTGGGAGCCGATTCCAATTGTAGTTACGGCCATCGGCGCCTCCATCCTGTATGCCTATACGGGAATTATAGAAGTGAATACGATTTTCAGCGGTTACAACAGTACTACCATTGTGCTGCTGGCCGGAATGATGGTGGTGGGATCTTCCCTGTTCCATTCCGGCGTGACTGATATCATCGGAGAAAAGATGGTAAAAATTACCGGAAAAAGTGAGAGGAATATTATTCTGGCAACGCTTATCGTGTCCTGCGTTCTCAGCGCCGTATGCAGCAATATCGGCGTTATGGTGGCAATGGCGCCGCTCGTTACCGCGATGTGTATCTCTGCCGGTTATGGGCCGTCAAAGGCCCTGCTGGCGCTGCTGTTCGGCTCCCAGTTCGGAGGATTTGTCACTCTGGTAGGCGTAGGTTCAAACGCATCGGCGGCCGGTGTGATGCAGGAACTGGGATATGAACCGTTTGGCTTTTTCTCTATCACGCCTTTTGGAATCGGAATCTGCATCATCGGAACGCTCTTCTTTGCCTTTGTTGGCAGTAAGATGCTGCCGGATACCGGATATGTTCCTGAATTTGCCCAGACGGAGAAAAAGGAATTTGATAAAAAGAAGGCTGTAATCTGCGGTCTTACCATGTTCTGTGTGCTGGCTGTGATTGCCTCCGGCTCTAAAAAGGTGCCGATGCATATTGCGGCGGTTGTGGGAGCCCTGGTAATTGTGGGTTCCGGCTGTATGAGTGTAAAGGACGCTGTTAAGGCAATCGACTGGAACTGTCTGATTCTTGTAGGAGCCTTAAGCGCTATCTCTTCCGGTATCAAGGAGTGCGGCGCAGGTGATGCCGTCGCCAATCTGATTATACGGATTCTCGGTGAACAGCCCAGCGCATTCATGATCAGCACGGTCATATTCTTTGCGGCGGTACTTTTGACACAGGTTATGTCCAATATTCCGACGATCCTCGTATTTATGCCGATTGGCCTCTCTATTGCCGAAAAAATCGGCGTCAGTCCATATCCGATTGCCATGATTATAACTCTGGCCGGTGCGGCTTCCTATGCAACGCCCTTTGCCGCTCCCCAGAATATGATGACGGTCGGCTGGACAAAATATAAGTTCATGGATTTTGTGAAGATTGGTGTCCCGATGGTACTGCTTACCTATGTGGTCGTCGTGGCCCTGATTCCCATTTTCCTTCCATACTAGTCAGACAGGAGGCATGAGATGAAAGAGCTGTTAAATGGGGCCTGGGATTTACATTTTCATACGGCTCCGGATGTCGTTCCCAGAAAATATACGGATCTCGAGCTGGCGGAGGAATGGAGCGGCGCCGGTATGAAGGGAGGCGTTATCAAGTGCCATTATGCCGACACCACAGGCCGGGCTGCAATGCTTCGTTCGCTTTTCCCGGGACTTAAGGTGTACGGAGGGCTGGTGCTGAACCGTCAGGCGGGAGGATTGAACCCGGACGCGGCGGAACGGATGGCCCAGGCCGGGGGAAAATATCTCTGGTTTCCCACCATGGATTCCCTGAGTTACAGAAAATTCCATCAGGGAGGCGGCACGGATACGGAACTTTCATCCTGTATTCAGGTATGCGAGGATGGAGGAAGGCTGCTTCCCGGAGCATATGATGTGCTGGATGTGGCGGCCAGGTACGGCCTGATAGTCGGAACGGGCCATGTGGGTGAGAAGGAAGGCGTTATGCTGGTCCGTGAGGCCGTCCGGCGCGGTGTGAAGAATGTGGTTCTGACCCATGCCGAAAACCCGGCTACCCGGTTCTCGGCCGAGGCCAGGAAGGAATGTATAAAGCTGGGAGCTTTCGTGGAACACAGTTGTTTTACTGTTTACCATAACCGGATTAGCTGGGAGGAGATGTCTGCCCAGATTAGGGAAAACGGGCCGGAACACAGCCTGCTGGTTACTGATTTCGGACAGTTGAATTCACCCGGTTCGGCAAGAGGCCTTACAGAATTTGCAGAGGGGCTTATAAAGCACGAGATTAAGGAAGCGGAGATTGAAATGATGATAAAGGAAAACCCGGCCGCCCTTATGGAAGCAGATTGAGGAATGTTCTTGGCGGATTCCCATATCCCCTCTGCAATTGATTTGGCCTACTTCCCCGGTTCAGGTTTTTGCCGGATCCATAAGACGCAGGCGAAGATTTTCGCGGCACCGGACCCGGCCCGCTTCTGACGCTGATTTTAAATCCGGTATTCCTCTTCCGGCCCTAATTCCGCTCATCTATTTAAACATCAAATCGATTAAATTCCCAACAACAACACTCAAACAACAACATCAGTCCATATCTATCATACATCCAACAATATCTATCCCATATAGAAACGCTCAGCAGCCGCAAGCCAGAGGACGGGGCCAATATACCCGGCGGAGTCTTTCGTTCCGGCGAAAATATTCCTTTGGGGCGGAGGAGAGGATATAGTCTGCGGACGCCTTTGGAATCCATCGCTGAATAGCGAGGTCCTATCGAGCTTAGCAGCGCGATGCATTCCACCGAGTGGAAACGTGCTCCGCAGACTATATCCTCTCCGCAGTCCCAACCCACGACAATCTCCCCCGGGACGAAAGACTCATCCAATTAAATTCACCACCCCGTCCGCTTATTTATTTTACGGTTTCGATGCGCTGAAATTTTTACCGGTATGAAAATGGGAAAGACTATGTTATAATATAACCGATTATACGCTTTTTTGGAGGAGACCATGGCGGCTGAAAATGCAATTGAAATAAAAGATGTTACAAAAATATACCGGCTGTATGAACAACCCATCGACCGTTTAAAGGAGTCACTGAATATCGGTAAAAAACAATATCACCGGGATTTCTATGCCCTCAGCAGGATTTCTTTTTCCGTGGAAAAGGGACAGACCGTCGGAATCATCGGAACGAACGGTTCGGGCAAATCGACTATATTAAAGATTATTACAGGAGTCCTGACGCCGACATCGGGCGAGGTGATGGTGAACGGCAAGATATCGGCCCTTCTGGAGCTGGGAGCCGGTTTTAACATGGATTACACCGGGATTGAGAATATTTATATGAACGGAACCATGATGGGATTTTCACGCAGGGAGATGGAGGATAAGCTTCAGGATATTCTGGATTTTGCCGATATCGGAGACTTTGTCTATCAGCCGGTAAAGACGTATTCCAGCGGTATGTTTGTGCGTCTTGCCTTTGCTCTTGCTATCAACGTGGAGCCGGAAATTCTGATTGTCGATGAGGCGCTGTCGGTCGGCGATGTCTTTTTCCAGTCCAAGTGCTACAGACGGATGGAAGAAATCCGGAAGAATGGAACGACAATTGTGATGGTTACCCATGATATGGGCAGTATTATAAAATATTGTGATAAGGTTATTCTGTTAAACAGAGGCGAATTTATTGCCGAAGGTTCTGCCGGCAAGATGGTTGATATGTACAAAAAAATCCTGGCCGGTCAGATGGAGGCGCTGCGGGAAGAGATTACCAGGATGAACGATTTTTCGGGTGAGAAGGTCGTACTGGCCGAGGCAGGCAGCGGGGAAACCAAAGCGGAGGATAAAGACAGGGCTTTAGCAGGCGGCCAGACGGCAGGCCCGTCGCTGATGCGGGATAAGCTGACCATTAATGCCAATCGTGAGGAGTACGGAGACGGGAGGGCTGAAATCTTTGATATGGGCCTGATTGATCAGCGGGGTAATATCACAAACCTGCTTTTGAAAGGCGAAATGTTCACGATTAAGGAAAAAATCAGGTTTAACCAGGAGATACAGGCTCCTATCTTTACGTACACAATTAAGGATAAGAAGGGCAGCGATTTAACCGGTACCAATACCTTGTTTGAGGGAACGGATATTAAACCGGTGAAAAAGGGCGATGTCTATGAGGTGTCCTTCACACAGAAAATGACGCTCCAGGGCGGGGAATACCTGCTGTCCATGAGCTGTACCGGCTTTGAGAACGGAGAGCATGTGGTATACCACCGGCTTTATGATGTGGCGAATATTACCGTGATTTCCAACAAGAATACGGTAGGCGTTTACGATATGGAACCGGAAGTGGAAGCACATCTGGTGCAAGAGTAAAATCTGCAATGCATGAGGAACTTAGATGGAAGAGTGGAAGAAGAATATAAAGAAGAAGAACCCTAACGGTGAAATTCTCGCGCTGCTTGATAAATACGGCAATGATACAAAGAGGGCTCTGAAGGAAAATAAAAAGCTGGAATATCTCTATGCCCTGGCTCCGCTGAGGGAAAATCTGTTAGAGTGGTATGAATTCAGAAAAGGCGGCCGACTGCTTCAGGCGGGTGCTGATTTTGGAGCGCTTACCGGTCTGTATCTGCGTAAAACCGGTTCGGTAACGGTTCTCGATGAGTCCGAGGAAAGTTTGGAAGTCGTAAGACGCAGGTATCGGGGAGAAACCGGCCTTCGGCTGGAATGCGGGAGTCTGACTGCATACAGCAGACAGAAGGAGAACAGCGGCAGCTTCGATTATGTGCTACTTATCGGCCGGCCAAACGGCAGCGAAGGCCTGGGCGCACAGATTGAGGCGGCCAAACGTCTTCTGGCGCCGGGCGGAACCATTATTCTTGCCGTCTGCAACCGGTTCGGACTCAAATATTTCGCCGGTACGCAGAGAGATGCGGTGAGCGCGACCAAAAAGAATCTGGAGGAACTTCTGGCAGGGGGCAGTTTTTACTATCCGATGCCGGATTACAAACTGCCGTCTGTCATTTATTCAGATCGGTATCTGCCGAAAAAAGGCGATTTGACGGGAATGCCGGCGCTTTATGACTACCCGGAGTACCTGCTGATGGATGTGGGCGCCGCTTACGACGCCGTATGTGAGGACGGCCAGTTTGAGAATTTTGCAAATTCCTTCCTCGTGATTTGGAGCGCTCATAAGAATGAAGGAGAATAGACGGCAATGGCAGAGCTAATATTTGTAAAATATAACAGGACGAGGCGGGAAAAATTTCAGATTAAGACGCAGATTATGGAAGAAGCCGGAGTGCGTTTTGCAGAAAAGACAGCCCTGTGCGAAGAGGGAATCCCCCATATCCGTTCGTTTGAGGAAAAATATAATTTTCTGACCAGCCAGAACGGGAGCCTGTTTCTGGTAAAGCCGGAGCTTGTTAAGGACGGCAGAACGGCCCGTTTTGATTACCTGCAGGGAAAGACGCTGGCGGAGCTTCTGGGGGAGGAACTTAATTCAGGAGTGATAATCCCTGCAGTGAAGAAAGGCATGGAGCTTATCTATGACATCCGTCCGGAATATATCTCGGATTTCCATGTAACGCCGGAATTCATGGAAGTGTTCGGATTGACGGGTGAATTGAGTTCGGAGGATGAGGAGCGGCTTAAATGGCGGACCTCAGACAGGAGGGAGCCGGAGCAGTCTTACAGAGCCTCCAATATCGACGCTCTTTTTGAAAATATGCTGGTGACGGAGGATGGTGTCTATGCCCTGGATTATGAATGGGTATTCCTGTTCCCGGTTCCGGCCGGTTTTGTGCGTTACAGAACACTCCATTATTTTTACAGACAGTATCAGAGCCTGATAAACGGGCAGTTTGAAAACCAGGCTCAGTTCCTGAAGGAATTCGACATTGATGAGACGATGCTCCCGCTTTATGAAATAATGGAGAGGAGCTTCCAGGAATATGTCCACGGAGAGAACCAGAGAACGTACCAGGAAGATTTCATGGTGGAGACCAAGACGGTCGCAGAGCTAAGGCAGGTGGACGGTGAGCTTATGCGGGCCAGAGAGCGCATCGAACAGCTCAGGGCTGAAATCTCGGAGAAGGACACCGCCCTCAAAAAAGTCCAGGAGGTACAGCGCCTGACGAATAATCATGTGGCTAATCTTGAGGTGATTATTGGCGATCTGCGCCGTGAAATCGGTGAGATGGGGAAAACACTGACCTATTTAAACCGCCACGAAGCGATTATTTTTAAGGTGAGAAGGAAAATCGGGCAGGCATTTAATAAAATGTATCCGAAGGGGACCAGAAAGCGGAAGATTCTGGGTTACTGCAAGAATACTCTTCTTCACCCGGTAAAGTACATTGGAATGTATACATCCGGGGAGGGAAAAAATAGAATCAAGGGCGATTTTGAGATCGGAGAAGAGTACCTGCAATATGGAAAACTCATATTCCCGAAGGCAGACAGCCCGGAAGTATCGATTGTGATTCCCGTTTACAATCAGATTCATTATACTTATCTCTGCCTTGCATCGATTCTGGAGCATACAAAGGATGTGAGCTATGAGATTGTGATTGCGGATGACGTTTCCGGCGATGCGACGGAGCATCTGGGAGAATTTGCCGAGGGGATTACAATTTGCCGGAATGAAACGAACCAGGGATTCTTAAGAAATTGTAACCATGCGGCCAAATCTGCAAGGGGCCGGTATATAATGTTTTTAAACAATGATACACAGGTGACGGAGGGCTGGCTCAGTTCGCTGGTCAGTCTGATTCAGTCGGATGATTCTATCGGTATGGTCGGATCCAAGCTGGTTTATCCGGACGGCCGTCTTCAGGAGGCGGGAGGCATCATCTGGAGCGACGGTTCGGGATGGAATTACGGCCGTCTGGATAATCCGGACAAGGCCGAATATAATTATGTAAAAGATGTGGACTATATATCGGGTGCCGCGATACTGCTTTCCGCTGAACTGTGGAACCGGATTGGAGGCTTTGACGAACGGTTTGCTCCTGCCTACTGTGAGGATTCGGATCTGGCTTTTGAGGTCAGAAAGGCGGGATACAGAGTCGTCTACCAGCCGCTTTCCAAGGTGATTCATTTTGAGGGCGTCTCCAACGGAACGGATGTAAATGGTTCCGGCCTGAAACGGTACCAGGTGGAGAACAGCGAAAAGCTGAAAGAAAAATGGAAAGAGGAATTTAAGAAGCAGTGCGTGAATACCGGCAGTCCGAACCCCTTCCGGGCCAGGGAGAGAAGTATGGGAAAACCGATTATCCTGGTGGTGGATCATTATGTTCCGACATTTGATAAAGATGCAGGGTCTAAAACAACGTTCCAGTATCTGAAGATGTTTCTGAATAAGGGGTATGCGGTAAAATTTTTAGGCGATAATTATCTTCACGAGGAGCCATATACCACAGTCCTTCAGCAGATGGGAATCGAGGTTCTGTACGGACAGGAGTATCTGACCGGTATCTGGGACTGGCTTGATAAAAATGGAAAAGAAATCAGCATCGCCTATCTGAACCGTCCTCATATCGCTGCAAAATATGTGGATTATATCGCAGAGCATACGGATATTAAGATTATTTATTATGGCCATGATCTCCATTTTATGAGGGAATTCAGGGAATATGAGCTGACCGGGGATACAGGGAAAAAACGTGATTCCGAATACTGGAAGTCGATTGAATTCTCACTGATGCATAAGGCTGCCGTATCCTACTATCCGTCTGTTGTGGAGGAGGAAGCAATCCATGATGTGGATGAGACGGTAAATGTGAAGGCAATTACCGCCTATGTGTACGATACGTTTCTGGATAATCTGAATCAGGACTTTGCAAAGAGGGAAGGACTTTTGTTTGTCGGAGGATTTGCCCATCCGCCGAATGCGGATGCCGTTCTGTGGTTTGCAAAAGAGGTATTCCCGATGATCCGGGAGAAACTGGATGTGAATTTTTATGTGGTCGGTTCCAGGGTGACCGATGAAATCAAAGCTTTGGAGCAGCCGGGAAGCAAAATTATCGTCAAGGGGTTTGTTTCCGAGGAGGAGCTGTCGGAGCTTTACCGGAGCTGCCGGATTGTCATCGTTCCGCTCAGATATGGAGCAGGCGTCAAAGGAAAGGTAGTCGAGGCCATTTATAACGGAGCGCCGATAGTAACCACTTCTGTGGGAAGCGAAGGGATTCCGGATGTCGAAGACGTGCTGCTGGTGGAGGATAAACCGGAAGATTTCGCCGGGGCGGTAGTGAAGCTTTACGGTGATGAGAAACGGCTTGCACAGCTTAGCCAAAAGACACAGGAGTACATTAAAGCTCATTTCAGCGTGGATGCGGCATGGGAAGTGATTCGGGAAGATTTTGAAGTGTAACGGTAACCGCCGGGCCGGTGTGAAGGCAGGACGGGGAAAAGGCAGATACCAAAGGAGAATACGGTGTCTGCTTTTTCTGTTGCTGGGAACAGGCAGCAGCTGCCTCAGCCGACCGCCAGGAGGGACCGGCCGCTGGAGCGTAAGGCAAAAATAGTCGAGAGCTTTTCTTTTTATCACTTTATAATGTCAGACAGGGAGGTGAGAGACATGCAGGAACAGATTGATGCGGTGCAGCGTATGCAGGACTATATCGGCAGTCATCTGACGGAAGAGATAACACTGGCCGATTTGGCGGGGGTATCATTATTTTCCCCGTGGTATTCCTACAGGCTGTTTACCCGCCAGACAGGTATCACACCGGCTGACTATATCCGGCGGATGCGTTTGTCAAAGTCGGCGCTGAAGCTTAGGGATGACGCCGGTAAGATTGCCGATGTGGCGTTCGAAATGGGCTTTGGCAGCGTGGAACCGGTCTGCCTCTGGCTCCCGCGTAAATACATTAAACCGGGAACTTCGGAATATGTTCAGGGAGTCGAGGTTCCTGCTGATTATGACGGGGCCCTGCCGGAAGGTTTTGAGATTCTGGAGCTGCCGGCTGCAAAATATATGATGTTCCAGGGCGAGCCGTTTGCGGAAGAGGATTATTGCCTGGCGATTGAAGAGGTAAAAGAGGCGATCAGGAGATACGATCCGTCGGTAACCGGATACAGGTGGGATGAAGAAAATCCGAGAATCCAGCTTGAGCCGGTGGGAAGCAGAGGATATATAGAAATGCTGGCGGTTAAATAAGCAGATGAGGACGCTGACGGTACGGCCGGCGTCCTCACCTGCTTATTTATTGATGACGGTGACCTGTGCGCGGAGCGTGCAGGTTATCGCTGCGACAGTCCGGACAGGCCAGCGCATTTGTTGCGCTGACCGTGAAAAAGGGCAGCATAGCGAACTGTTGCTATGTAATTACTTTAAGGATTTTATTTTTTCAGAGAGCTCTTTCAACTGTTCTTCAGAAGGAATATACTGTATCTTCAGCGTCTCAAGGCAGATATCAAAACCGCATTTCTTCAGCTCTTCCTCGATTTGTCCGTTGGCCTGTCCGCCCCAGCCGTAAGAACCGAAGGAAAATGCCTGCCGGTTTTTCGGGGAAAGGCCCTTCATATAGCAGAGAAAGGCAGCCACGGTGGGAAGCATATTGTTGTTGAGAGTAGGCGAGCCCACGGCGACATATTTGCAGTCAAGAAGGCTGACAACGATATCGGAAATATGGGTCTGCTTCAAATCAAACAGCTTAACCGGTTCTCCCTTTTCGGTAAACGCTTCGGCTATGGTCTGAGCCATGGTCTCTGTGGAGTGCCACATGCTGTCAAAGACAATGAGGGCGCCGGCCTCCGGTACGCTGCTGCTCCAGTGTTCATAAGCATTCAGAATATCGGCCACATGGCTTCTCCAGATAACGCCGTGACTCGGCGCAATCATCTCCGGTTCCATTTCTTTTACAATCTTCCAGGCACCTGCGGCCTGTTTTCCATAACACATGATAATATTTGCATAATATTTTTTGGCTTCCTGCATCGTTTCACAGAAATCAGAATCGTCGTCAAAACGCGTGTTAGTGCAGTAATGCTGTCCGAATGCATCATTGGAGAAAAGTATCTTTTCCCCCGGGCACCAGGTTACCATATTATCCGGCCAGTGGAGCATCGGTGTGGTGACAAAGGAGAGGCTGCGTTTTCCGAGACTCAAAGTATCGTTGTTCTTTACGGCCATATAATTGTGAGGGCCGTAGTGGGCGGTGAGCCCTTTTACTCCGCTGGGAGCGCTTGTAACTACCGTTGCGTTCGGGCAGGCCTCCATCAAGGCCGGCAGAGCGCCGGAATGATCCATTTCCACATGGTTGGAAATGATATAGTCAATTCTTGAAGGCTCGATGATACTGCTGATGCGCTCCAGAAGCTCCCGGGAAAACGGGGCCTTAACGGTATCGATCAATGCAACCTTTTCATCAATAATCAGATAGGCATTGTAGGTGGCTCCGCGGTTGGTCGTATATCCGTGGAAATTACGCAGGTGCCAGTCTAAGGCCCCCACCCAGTAAATGCCATCTTTAATCTGAATTGCGTTCATATTTGGTTCCTCCTTGTCAATTGTATGTGGTGAAAAGTTCACTTTTCATCGCGTCGCGCCGTGAAACTCGGGATTTTCGTGCAGAATATGCACGAAAACACCTCGCGGGACACTACCTGTGAACAGTAACATAAAAACTGCATTATATGTAATCATTCATCAAAGAAAGTGTAGTATAAATGGAGAATAAATGCAAGATGAAAAATGTTAATTTATTATCAACTTATCCGGAGCCATCTAAGATTTATCACTCAGATACTCTTTCAAATAAGCCGACAGGGACATGATGAGAGCCAGGTTGGGATGGTTTTTCCTGGCAACCAGCGTGATGGTGTAGGGAAAAAGATTGTGCTCAAACGGCATTATATCGAGGTCCGGGAATTTGGGGAGGAATACATCGGTAAAATATCCCTTGATTGTAATTCCTGCGCAGCGATCCCGGCTGCAGGTTTCATACATATAGAGTGTATCGCTGACACGCAGGATCTCTTTGGGAAGACAGTGATTATTTTTACAGAATTCCGTAAAATCATGGTAAGCCAGATCATTAATGGACAGGACAAAGGACTCCTCCTTTAAGTCCTGCAATTCGGCATATTCCTCCTGAAGCGCAGGATGTTCCTTCGGAAGCAGCAGGACGCGCTCCTGGGTTTTCAGCTCATACTGGTAATATTCCTTTCCCGGTGTGTAATCCGAAATAATTAAAATATCCAGCTCCTTGTTATTCAGAAGTTCGATACTTTGCCGGTAGGTGTACTCTTCGACGTCATAAGAGATAAGGGGGTAATCTTTAAAAAAGTCTTTCCACATGGTTTTCGATATGAAATACCGGCACCCGGCGCCCAGACCGATTTTCAGGCAGCCATAGTTCTGACGGACGAATTCGTTCATGTGCTTTTCAAGCGTTCTCATCTCCCTTAGCGCAGGCTGGCAGGACACATAGAGTTCCTGTCCAAGCGGCGTTGGAATAACGCCTTTATGGTTTCTGTAAAAAAGCTGTGCATTTAATTCTTGTTCCAGCGTGGCCAGAGCCCGGCTCAATGCCTGCTGGGAGATGAAAAGAGAATCCGCTGCTTTAAAAAAGCTGCCGCTTTCGTAGACCTTAACAAAATATTCTAACTGCCGTATGTTCATATCTTCACTTCTTTCTGATGAAAGTCAAAACTGCCGCTATGAGGCCAATATCCCATGTTCCTTCAAGGAACATGGAGTCTCCGACGGAAAACAGCGCCGGATTTCTGCGGTGAACGCAGAAACCGTTTATGCGCGGTATAATGCCCGCTATGCGGCCATTATCCCATGTTCCTTCAAGGAACATGGGAGTCTCCGACGGAAAACAGCGCCGGATTTCTGCGGTGAACGCAGAAACCGTTTATGCGCGGTATAATGCCCGCTATGCGGCCATTATACCATAAATCCCCTGCTAAATGCTATGGGTTCGTCTTCTGCCGGTACAGGGAGGGAAGCCGGAGCTGCTTTTCACCACAATCAACGGCGTTTTTTTTCGTTTTTGCACATCGCGTAGCGTGTTATTTTCACCCCCCCGCCAAAAGCGGCGTGCTGCGGACAAGCGGGATACTGCCTGTGAACAGGAATGCCGGATATACAACAAAAAGGTGTAACAGTGTAAAAAAAATACTGTTTTTAATTGAAATATGTTTCTGCTAAAATGTAGTCAAGTAAAAAGACTGTAAATAAGTGATAAAACACATTAAAATCAATTAAAACCCGGGTTGATAATAAAAAGCAAGAAAAAAGATTAAATGCACAATGACAGGAGGTTGAGATGAAAATAACGGATATTACCTATGACTGTGTCCAGGTTCCTTTTCCGGAGGAATTCCATCCCACCTGGTATCCGGGAAAAACGGAACAGGGGCAGGTCATCTTCGTAGTCCGTGTACACACGGATGAAGGGATAACCGGCTATGCAAATATGGAGGCGCCCCATGGAATCCTGAAGCTGGTCTGCGCAACGATGGATTATGCGAAAGAGATGATAATCGGCGACTCCCCCTTTGATATTGAAAAAATCATGTTTAAGCTGCGCAATGTAGCCCGAATCGCCACCAGACCATGGGTAATCGAGAACGCCTGCTGGGACATTATCGGCAAAGCAGCAGGGCTTCCGGTCTGTCAGCTTCTGGGAGCCTGCCGTGACCGGATTCCGGTTTATGCAGCCTGGGGGGAAATCCGTTCGAATGAACAGAGAAAGGAAGATGCCGGGCGGCTCGTTGAGGAGGGATTTAAAGCAGTAAAAATACGTTTTACCCATGAAACGATAAGAGAAGATATTGCAATTGTAGAGGCAGTCAGGGAAGCCGTCGGGGATAAGCTGGAAATCATGGTGGATGCCAACCAGGGAACCGCCTGTGAACGGAACAATAACGGCTTTCCCTATGTCTGGAGTTATGAGAGGGCGAGGGATACGGCAAGGGAAATGGAGCGGCTGGGCTGCGCATGGCTGGAGGAACCGCTCTGGAGATATAATTTCGACGGGCTGGCAAAGCTGAATGAAGAAGTGGATATTCCGATTGCGGGCGGCGAAATTAATATAGGCATACCTGATTTTAAAATCATGCTGGAAAAAGGATGCTATGAGATTTTACAGCCAAACTGTACGATGAGTACCGGAATCAGTTATATCAGGAAGATAGCGGCTCTTGCTGATTCATACGGAAAGACCGTGAACCCGCATGCTTACATACCGGGTACGGGAGTGCTGCAGAGCATGCATATGGTTGCGTCGATTCCGAACTTTACTTGGCTCGAATACCCATATGATCCGCCGACACTTACGCCGGGAGCATTTCAGGGGATTCTGTCGGAACCTTATTTTGTTGAAAAAGACGGCTGTATTCCTCTGCCGAAGAAGCCGGGATTTGGGATTGAGATTGATGAAGAACTGGTGAAAAAGTACAGCATTCTGCATTAAAACCTGCGCATACGCCGGAGGAGAGCGGGCAGAAGGCAAAGCCGGAGACATGCCGGCGGACAGTTGATACTGAAGAGCAACAGTTTATGCTGTCTGAAATTTACACTGAAGAGAAGTTATATTTGTGAAATACAGGAGGAAGGGTATGAATATTTTACAGCTTATAGTTGTAGTTATGGTTTTATATCTTGGGGGAATGCTGGCTGTAGGTTTTTATGGCAAAAAGTATGCCAATTCATTTGAAGATTACCTAACGGCGGCGAAACAGGGAACATTTCTTATGGTCTGCGGATCCTACATCGGTTCCCATATAGGAAACGGTATTGTAGTGGGCGGCGCGGAGTACGGCGCGATTTATGGAATCGGAGGGATTTGGTACGGTGTCGGTTCGGCTTTGGGTTATGTTCTTTTTGCTTTTGTCTTATCAAAGAGACTTTACCGTTCGGAACAACTGACAATGTCGGATATTTTAAATCACCGGTACGGAGCCAGAATCACCGGTACTATTTTTGCAGTGTTCAATGCTTTGGCGGCTATGAGTATTATGGCCGGACAGATTATTGCGGGAAAGAACCTGTTCTCCTATTTCGGAATGAATGCAACGCTGGGGGCGGCGGCTGTATGTATTATTGTTTTTATCTATTCAACGATGTCGGGCCAGTGGGGCGTTTTGATGACAGACATGATTCAGGTTGCCGTGATTTTCTTCTGTACGGTGATAGTCTTCGGATGCATGTTGTCACAGGGAGGATTGGGCCTGATGAGAGAAGTCCTTCCAAGCTCTTTTTATGAGCTGATACCTTTTGAAATTGATACATGGGTTATGATGCTGTTTCCGTCCATGCTGTACGGCCTGATTTCGAGTGCATCTTTCCAGAGAAATATGTCTTGTAAGGATGAAAAAACGGCATTTCATTCCGCATTTTGGGGAGCTATGATCCTGCTTCCATATGTGGTTCTTCCGGTCATGATTGGTATGTACGGCATTGCTTTATACCCGGATGCTGCGCCTGGAACGATTTTGTTCCATGTTCTGATTGAGGCATTCCCACCGCTCGTAGCGGCCCTTATGATTGCGGCACTGATGGCAGCAGTTATGTCAACTGTGGATTCCCAGTTAATCTATGTGACGGGTTCATTTACCAATGATATTTATAAAGCATATTTTGACAAGAATGCCAGCGAGAAAAAGCTCAACAGGATTGCCCATGCTGCAACCTTTTTAATCGGCATTATCGTGCTTTACCTGGCATTGGGGGCAAAGACGATTATCTCCATGCTGTCGGCGGCTTATACCTTTATGTGTGCCGGAACGCTGGTTATGTTTGTCGGCGGAATATTCTGGAAAAAGGCCACAAAGGCCGGCGCAATTGCCAGTTCCATCACAGGCATGTTATTTGTTATCCTCTACAAATATTGCGGAGTGCAGCTTCCGGTCTCCTCTATTTTCCCGATTCTGCCGTCCCTGATTGCGTATATCATTGTAAGCCTGATGACGCAGCCGAAGGAGGCAGCTAAACGATAACCTGCATGCTCCGTGAAATCATTCATGGATAAACTGGATCCGGAAAAATGGAGCGGAGGCGGGTAAAGCAGAAGCGTGCCGGTAATCTACATTCTTACCGGCGGCCCCGCTTCCCTGTTTGCAGAGGAAAGCGTGAGGATATGAGAGAGATATTTGAGAGAAGAAGTACCCGGAAATATCAGGACAGGCCGGTTGAGCCGGAAAAAATAAGGCTTATTCTGCAGGCCGGAATGTGTGCGCCTTCGGCCGGGAATGAGAAGCCGTGGCATTTTGTGGTGGTGGAGGAACGGGAGGAACTGATAAAACTATCAAAGCTCCATCCCCACGCGGCTATGCTGCCGGAAGCTGCCTTTGCCGTGATCTTGTGCGCAGACCCGTCACTTCAGAAATACAGGTTTGATTTCTGGATCCAGGACTGTTCTGCGGCGGCGGAAAATATGCTTCTGGAGGCTGAGCATCTGGGGATTGGAGCCGTATGGCTGGGAGTTTACCCGAACGAAGAAAGAATTAAAACAATGAGGCCGGTATTTGATATACCGGATGAGATTGAAATATTCTGCCTGCTGTCCTTCGGATATCCGGAATTTAAGAAGACGGCAAAGGACAGGTGGGACGGGAGCCGTGTACATAACGGGCGGTGGAACCAATAAGAAGAAAAATCAGGAGGATATGAAAAATGAGTCAGACAGATGTACTTTTATATGAGAAAACAGGAAAAATAGGCCGGGTGATTATCAACCGCCCGAAGGCCAGAAATGCATTCAACCAGGAGCTGGTGGAAAATCTGGGCGAATTTATCAAGCTGGCGGATCAGGATCCGGACACGAACGTGATTGTAATCAGCGCCGTGGGTGATAAGGCATTCAGTGCAGGCTTTGATATTAAAGAAAGCATCGGAGAACCGATTGTCGATGTGATTCCGAGAAGAGAGAATACGGCGATGGAGCTGAATACATGGCGTGAGGTGTGGAAGTGCAAAAAGCCGGTCATAGCATCGGTACAGGGCTTCTGCATCGGCGGTGGTCTGCATCTCGCCTTTATGTGCGATTTGATTATTGCATCGGAGGACGCAAGGTTTGGCGAGCCGGAGGTTGCATTTTCGTATGTCCCCGACATTCTGATCGAGCCGTGGAAACTTCCGATGAATAAAGCAAGGCAGCTTCTTTATCTTGGCGAATACCTGACTGCGGAAGAACTCCGCGAGTGCGGAGTGGTAAATAAGGTGGTTCCCTTTGAAAAACTGGAAGAGGAGACGATGAAAATAGCCGGACGGCTTGCGGAAATGCCTTCGGACACAATGATGATGCTTAAATATCAGGTCAACAAGACCTATGAGATTCAGGGAATGGTTAATGCCATGGATTTTGCGGCGGAAATATTCAGCCTGTGCCGTATCAACCAGGCCCAGACACAGAAAGAGTTTAATGAGATTGTGAACAGCCAGGGACTGAAGGCGGCTCTGGACTGGAAGAATAACCATAACAGTTAAGACAGGTATACTGGAGAAAGATAATGGAACAGACGTGGAAAGATATCTATAATAGAAAACTGATTACGGCCGCACAGGCGGCGGCTATGGTGCAAAACGGCGACAGCTTCTGCGCCGTGACGAGGGAGCCGAAGACGATCCTCCGGGAACTGGGGAAAAGAAAAGATTTAAAAAACGTGACATATTATTGTTCTCAAACCAACTTCCTGGGAGAACTGATGGGACTTCAAAATGAGGTGAAGGTTTTATTGAGCTTCATGGACGGAATGAACCGGGAATTCGTGGAAGACGGCCGCGCCGAATTTGTCCCCTGTAATTTTTCAGGATATGGAAAACTGTCCGTGAAGACTTTAAAATGCAGGATTGCAATGCCCTGTGTGTCAAAGCCTGATAAAAACGGATATGTCTCAATGGGAAATGCGGCCGACGGGATGCCGGTGATCTCCACGCAGACAGAACTCGCCATTGCGGAAATTAACCCGGAGCTGCCGTTCGTACTCGGCGCCAATGTGAAACATATTTCAGAATTCAACTATATTGTGGAGGGGGACGGTTATCCTCTCAATATCAGGGCAATTGATGATTCGGAGGACAGCAGGGAGATTTACCAGGCAATCGGAGGATATCTTTCAGAGCTGGTAGAGGACGAGGCAACGATAGAAGTGGGACTGGGACGGCTGAATTCCTCCGCCATGATGTATATGGAGCCGAAAAAGGATTTGGGGGTTCATACGGAAATTTACGGCGACCTGCTGATGGAACTGACAAAGAGAGGCATTATCACCAACCGGAAAAAAACATTGTATCCGGGTGTCTCTGTCTGTGCGCAGCTGGTGGGTTCCAGGGAATTGTTCGATTTCGCCGACGGGAACCAGGGACTCAATATGAATAGCTGCCAGCAGGTGTTAAATCCCGGAATTATCGCGCAGAACAGAAGGATGACAGCAATTAATAATGCCGTACAGGTGGATTTGCTGGGACAAGCCAACTCGGAATACCTGAAAGGAAAACAGTATTCCGGCATGGGAGGAATCGCCGATTTTTCTTCGGGAGCCGCGCTTTGCCCGGACGGAAAGTCCATTGTGGTCGTCGAGTCGGTAACAAAAAACGGAAAATATTCCAAGATTGTGCCGTCCTTCACACAGGGAACGCCGGTATCTCTGACACGTACCATGGTTGAATATGTCGTCACTGAGTACGGAGCCGCCGTTCTGGCGGGAAAAACCGTGGAAGAGAGGGCAAAAGAGCTGATAAGGGTTTCCCATCCCAAATTCAGGGACGAGCTGACGTTCCAGGCAAAAGAGATGGGACTGATTGTATAATACTGAAAATTGAATTACGCATACATCCCCATTACTACAGGGTGTAAATAGATTGCCGGTTTCTACTCCCCCAAAGAGAAACCGGCGTTTTTTAACCGGAAAGTTTTCCTGTTAAATAAAAACCGCTCCGCGGAGAATCCCGAAAACAGAAACGGAACAGCTGCCATGCATTAAAATCAAGTTGCAAATAACCCTAAAAAACATTATACTGGACTAATATACATTCCAGTATAAAGGAGGTCATCATATGGATCAAAAACCTATGCGGCGCGTGGCGGACTCCGCGGTCACACAGACACAGATTGTACTAAGCAGCCATATCAACGGAGCCGGACGGCTGTTCGGCGGTCAGCTCATGGAGTGGATCGATATCGTGGCGGGAGTTGTGGCCCGCAGGCACTCCCACTGCAACCAGACTACTGCATCGGTCGACAACCTGCAGTTTAAAGAGGCGGTCCGTCTGAATGACACGCTTATCCTGCTGGGCAAGATCACATACGTCGGACACACTTCCATGGAGGTTCAGGTAGACAGCTATGTGGAAGATCTGGACGGAACGAGAAAGCTGGTTAATACCGCCTTTTTTGTTATGGTCGCCCTCGATGAAAAAGATCACCCCGTTCAGGTACCGGGGCTTATCCTGGAGACAGAAGAAGAAAAAGCGGCCTGGGAATCAGGAAAACGCCGCAATGAGCTGAGAAAGCAGCGCCGGATTGAAAAATATTAAAGTATTGGAGAAAACTCTATCGGCCGGCCGGAGGTCCTGACTTATCTATTTCTGCCGGTCTGTGCTGAACGGTGACATAACAATAAAGTGCGCGGGAGATAAAAGTCTGGTATAATGATAGCACTGTGATCATTGATACTGCGGCGGTACTATACTGCTTTGGTATAAGTTAAATCATAACGAGGAGGATACTTCATGTCATTCAAATTAAAAACATACCAGGCCCCGGATTTTACACAGCCCAGTCTGATGAACGCCCCGGAGGCAAGACTGGAACCGGCGCCTTTTGATAAAGTTGCTCCGGACGGGTATCACGCCACCACTATATTTCCCGAGTATTTTAAGGTTGGGAGTCAGTGGCTGCTGGCAGAGGAAAGCCGCATGGACTGCGTGGCGGTATTTGAGAATGGGAAAATCCATGTCCGTGAATTCCGAAACTTAAAAAAGGGTGACCTGGTATTCACCGGGAGGAAAGAAGACGGAGAGGAAGGAATCTTTGTATATCCTGACGGCTTCAGGGAACTGGGGCAGGACGGCGTGGAAGCGCCGGGGGAGGCATTTGCTTTCCGGCAGAGCCGGTCAAGGGAAACGGCATTTTCGCGTGATTATGATAACATCTATGAACTTCTGGAATATGAGAAGGAACACGGCTATGTAGTCTGGGTGCTGGGACCGGCCTGTGCCTTCGATGCGGATTCAAGGGCAGCCTTCTCCAAGCTCGTGATGAATGGCTATGTGGATGCCCTGCTGGCCGGGAATGCGCTGGCCACCCATGATCTGGAAGGCGCCTACTTAAAGACGGCCCTCGGTCAGGACATCTATACCCAGCATAGTTACCAGGGAGGCCATTATAATCATATCGATACGATCAATAAGGTAAAATACCACGGCTCGATTCCGGCCTTTATCGAAAAGGAAGGGATTGATAACGGCATTATATATAGCTGTGTGAAAAAAGAAGTTCCCTTTGTCCTGGTGGGTTCCATCCGCGACGACGGACCTCTGCCTGAGGTTTACGCAAATGTGTATGAAGGGCAGGATGCCATGAGATGCTGTGTCAGCAAAGCGACGACAGTCATCTGTATGGCGACGACCCTCCACTCCGTTGCAACGGGCAATATGACCCCGTCTTTCCGTATGATGCCGGACGGGACGATCCGCCAGGTGTATTTTTATACGGTGGATATATCCGAGTTTGCGGTGAATAAGATGGGAGACAGAGGCAGCCTGTCGGCCAAGAGCATCGTTACCAATGTCCAGGATTTTGTGGTAAATGTGAGTAAAGGGCTGAAGTTGTAATAAACGAATTGCAGCATTCCAATAGGATCGAAAAATGATTAAATATAGTTGACATTTGCCACAAAAAGCAATTATAATAAGGGTAGAAAAAAGGCAGTTCACTCCAACAGAGTGGCTTCCAAGTTAATAACTCATTAAAAAAATAGTCACTAAGCTTGCAGGCGGGTGACTATTTTTTTCTACCATTGTGCTTATCTATGTATACCAGGATTGCAACAATTAGCATTGCCACATTTATGATTATCATAAATTCCTCATATGTAGACATCACAGACCACCCCCTTTCGGAGATGGAAGCCACCCAGCAGTAGGAACTGCCTGAAATTATTATACTAAATGGTGATACAGATGTAAATATTGTTAAGAGTATATACCGGATTTTGAAAACAAAGAAGTTTTAGAAAGAACGGCTGAATATAGGGAGGGAAATATAAATGCAAATCGAAAAATCTCAAAATAGTCGGCCTTTTCATAAACTCATAAGTATTGATTTCGTTTTCACGGCAACATCTTGAAAATCCACAGAGAAGCTAGTAAAAACAATGGTTTCACGAAGAGGAATGGCGCTTACTACACCATTTATTAAAGAGTTTTGATATGACGAAATTTTTATAGATGGTAATTTGAATTGCGGCATGATGAGCTAATTGAGTGAAATAGGATTAGTATTCGACTGAATAAATGTAACTACAATTTAAATTTATAAAGACGAAAGAAGGGTGAATGTGAATTATCTATTTTATATAACAGTTCATGTATACGCCGAAGAGAAAATTGATGATAGAGTGCTCGTATTACATAGTAAAAATTACGGAATAGTTGGAAAAGATATAATAGCCCCATTAAGAAAAATCAATGGTAAGGAGTATAATATAAAAAATGTTCAAGATACATACAAGGTAAAAGAATTGTGGGATTGGATTGATTTTAAATTGTATGGAAACAGCTTGAGAGCTGAACACAATGATATTATTGACTTTGTTCAAGAATATAATATTGTGGAAAAATATCTAATATTCAATAATTTACGTTATACGATTGAAGATACTAATAAACCATTGCTCTATTATCTTCATAAAATGGGGATATCAGAAACAGAAAAGATAAATATTCAACTTTTAGTAAGTTCGGACGCTGGAACTATATTTAAAGACGACGGTATACGGTATTATATACACTCGAAGGAATCCGGAAAGCATAATACACCCCATGTTCATGTTGATATTCGCCATGAGGTTTCAGGTTCATTTTCTCTTATTGATGGTAGCCAATTATCAGGTGATGGAATTAAAAAAAATGATGTAAATAGAATAAGGATTATGATTAAGAGTAAACAGAAGGAATTAATTGAATATTGGAATGAACATACAGACGGTTTAACAGTTGATTTAAATCAAGCATTAGGGCTGATAAAATATTAAAAACCACTCATTTTATCTAGAAATTAAACCATGTAAGCAATCGGAAATAGGGGGTAATGATGAAAAAATCCTCCACAGTAATCTGGGAAGCCAGTATACCAGCAAGGTGTTCGGGAACTTCCTTACCAACAGGGGCGTGGTCCATTCTTTCTGCCGAAAGGGGAATCCTATGACAATGCCTGTATCGAATCAATAAATACCCCAAATGCAATCATTAAAGAAAGTGTCTCATATGTACTCATGTTATACCACCCCCTTTCGGAGATGGAAGTAACCCGGCAGTAGGAACTGCCTGTACTAATTATACTAGATAGTAAAACGACTGTAAATAAAAGAATAAAAAACAAACACTTGTTCCGAGTATTATGTTGTAGTAAACTTTAACTATCAAAAATGAATGAGGAAATGGTATATGGATAAGCAATATAAGAATCACATCAAAATACTTTTTGTTTGTCATGGGAACATCTGCCGTTCCCCGCTTGCGGAGTACATCCTCCGCGACATGGTGACAAAACGCGGTGACAGCGCCGGATTTTATATCGCATCCGCAGCCACCAGTACGGAGGAGATTGGCAATCCGGTCCATCCGCCTGCCAGGCGGAAATTACAGGAGCACGGAATTTCCTGTGACGGAAAACGGGCGGTTCAGTTAAAAAAGAGTGATTACGCTGAATATGATTATCTGCTGGGAATGGAAGAACGCAATATTATCAATATGAAACGGATACTCGGCGGAGATCCAAAAGGAAAGGTATACCGTCTTCTCGATTTTTCCGATCGTCCGCGAGACATTGCGGATCCCTGGTACAGCGGTGATTTTGACACGGCCTATGAGGATATCAGGGAGGGTTGCGAAGCATTTCTGAACTTCCTGGAGACCGGGAAATAAACAGGCGGACTAGCAGGTGAAACAGTAGAACCGGACATATTAACTACACTTTTAACGTCCGGTTCTGCTGTTTTCATGGCGGCGGTCTTTAGTATAAATTTATTTGATATTTTTTCATTTTCCGCCATAGAGTGGCCGTGCTTATATTAAGTTCCACGGCTGTCTTGATTCTGCTCCCGTTATTCCTGTGCAGGCATTCCTCGATTCTTTGCTGCTCACAGTTGTTTAGAGCCTGACTCAGTGCGGGCTTATTTTTGGCCCTGGCAAGCAATTCTGTTTTATCACAGCTTTCTGCCTTTATCCGGGTTCCCGGTGGCTTCGTATTCAAATCCGTTTCCATATCGGTTTCCATCATATCGCAGCCCGCGCCATTTCCTTTGGCGGCAGTTATCCCGTAAACGATTCCTTCCAAATCCCCTGCGGATATTACATCTGTTTCAGCCAGAGTCACAATTCGTTCCAGCAGGTTAAAGAGCTGCCTGATATTGCCCGGATAAGAGCCGAAGCTGAGGAGGCTGACTGCATCTTCCCTGAAATGAACGGGATAATTCAGCTTTTTCAGATAAGCCTCAATCAGGAGGGGGATATCGCCCCGCCTGTTCCGGAGCGGCGGAAGCTTAAGCTCCAACACATGTTTGGCGGAAGCAGGGCGGCAGAGCTTCTGCTCGGAGGAATTAAATATGCGCTGAGTTATGAGGTATTGTTTGCCTCTCTGGCATTTGTATTCATGTCATTTTTACTTCAGAGCACCAGTGTTCTTCAGGGAATGCTGAAGATTTTCAACCGCCTGTTCAGAAAGATGAAGGGAGGTCCCGCCTATGTAAATACGGCGATTTCATCTTTTCTGGGAATGCTGTCGGGAGGAAACACTCCCAACGCCGCCACGTCAGGAGCATTTACGGCACAGTGGCTCTTATCGACAGGCTGGAAAAGAGAGCAGGCCGCCACGCTGATAGCAGCCAACGGAGGCCTGGGAGCCGGTTTCCCGCCTAGTTCCTCTCTGTTTATTGTTCTGGCATTTCCGACCGTAGCGGGCGCCGTTTCCGAGGGGCAGCTTTACATTGCTTTATTTTTGACCGGTATTTATCAGGTTATTTGGAGAGTTGTTTATATTCATTATATTATCAGAAAAAATCATATAGTACTTCCTGAGACGGTAACGGATGAGCCATGGAGCAGCGTTATGAAGACGGCTGGAAAGAATCTTCTGCTGTTCCTGGGGGCAATCATTCCGGTAGCCCTCAATATGGGGCCGTTGTCTGATTTGATTGCGGGCCGCTCCGAGGTATGGAAAGCGGCAGTTGACAGTATTAATATACTGGTTTGGATACCGATTCTGATGATCGCAATCATTCTGGCTCTGGGGTGGAAGGATATCCGGGAAAAATTTCATTTCAGGGAGCAGTTTGTGGAAGAATTAATTCCTCATTTTTCCAGTACAGGCGGTCTTTTGATATTTGTCTTTGCGGCAAGCAATATTATCAGTAAGCTGGGCCTCTCTGAAGATATTGTACAGATTTTAAATTCCATGAGCCTGTCAAAAGTTGCAACAGTTGTTATCATATTGATCCTGGTTGCAGTAGTTGCCGGTCCTCTGTCTTCCACGGCAACACTCACGTCGATTGGAGTTATCTCCCATGCGATTTTAGTATCTGTGGGTATCGATCCGCTTGCAGCGGCTACTGCTATTCTCGTTGTGGCATCCACAGAGGGAGCTTCACCGCCGGCGTCGGGAGTACTGTTTGTGGCCTGCGGCCTGACGGAATGCGACCCGCCGAAGATATTTATGCCGCTTATCAAATGGTTTGTTCTGCCAATCACCTGTATTGCAGTTTTGGTATGCCTCGGTATATTACCGCTGCCGCGTTAAGGAGGGCTTATGAAAAAATTATATTATAATCTTATTTTAATCGGTTTTCTTATCTTTTTTCTGGGTGGATGCATTTACGTGGCGGGCCAGATTGTCTGTCTGCTCATTGGACAGCCGGAAATTATGATCTCATTAGAGGGAGTCACGAAGGTGATATTCCCGGCGGCATCGATCAGCGGTCTTCTTTGCTTTTTAAATCAGTATCTGTTCGCGAAACAACCAAAAAAAGAAGGGAAACGTAAGTAGCCGATCCATGTAAAACAGAGTTTATGCAATTTTCTGCCAAAAATGTCAGAAAATCGTAATTCATTTTTTATACAAATAGATTGACAGCTGTATATATACTGTGTATAATTAACATACACAGTATATATACAGCTGTTTTGCTGAGTTATTTTTTGACGTAATACGCGAAGCGGCAAGCACTGCAGGAGAAATAACGGTATGAATATTATTATAAGTAATTCCGGCGATAAGCCGATTTATGAGCAGATTACAAGCCAGATTAAGAATGCAATTATTTCAGGAGAATTGGAAGCAGGGGCCCCGCTTCCGTCACTCCGCTATCTGGCTAAGGAATTGCGGGTCAGCCTTATTTCCACGAAACGGGCTTATGAAGAATTGGAGAAAGACGGTTTTATCGAATCCGTTCAGGGGAAAGGCAGCTTTGTCACAGGAAAGAATAAGGAACTGATGAAGGAAGAACAGTTTAAGAAGATTGAAGAATGCCTGCAGGAGGCGGTGGACATGGCGAGGATTGCCCACATTCCCTGCGAAGAGCTTAAGGATGTATTGGCAGCCATGTACGATGAGGGTTAGCCGGTTTAGGAGCCGATATCTGCAAAGAGAGTCAGAGACGAAACAGGACACGAGTCAGTAGGCAATGAATATAGGAGTTAATAGGTGATGAATATGGAAGAGAGAGAAAATAATATTCTGGAAATCAGAGGCCTGACAAAACATTACAGTGATTTCACCCTCCAGGATCTGAACCTGGAACTGCCATACGGCTGCATTATGGGGCTGATGGGTGAGAATGGCGCAGGAAAGAGTACAACGATTAAGGCAGCGTTAAATTTAATCCACCGGGACGGGGGAACGATCCGGATGTTCGGTGAAGACATAGGCGAGGATAATTCCAGGCTGAGGGAGAACATCGGAATCGTCATGGAAGGACTGAATCTTCCTGATCTGTTTAAGGCGGTGGAAGTGGACAGCATGATGAGGGGGATATACAGGAACTGGGACAGTGATTGCTTTTATCAATATTTGGAAAAGTTTCATATAAACCGCAAAAAGAAAATTAAAGAATATTCCAGAGGAATGAAGATAAAGCTTGCCCTGTCCATCGCACTTTCCCACAATGCAGGGCTGCTGATTCTCGACGAACCTACAAGCGGTCTCGATCCGGTTGTAAGGGAGGAAGTGCTTGATATTTTGAAAGAGTTTGTCATGGACGAGAGCCATTCTGTGTTAATTTCATCCCACATTATCAGTGATATTGAGAAGACGGCAGATTACGCTGCCTTCATTCACCAGGGAAGGCTGATGCTCTGTGAGGAAAAGGACCGTCTGCTGGATGAATACAGAATTTTAAAAGGCAGCCGCAGTGATATCATGAAAATGGAGGCAGACGGCGGTGTCCGGGTGGCAGGAATGCGGGAGAACAGCTTTGGTGCGGAAGCTCTGGTTAAGACGAACAGTCCTGTCAAATCAAAAGAAGGGATTGTGGTGGAAGCGGCATCCCTGGAAGAAATCATGCTTTTTCTGATAAAGTCCGAAGACAGAAGCTGCGGTAATGCGGCAGTGTATTGAGAAAACGGTTCTGCGGGCCGTCCGGGACGGCACAGTGAATGAGAGAAAGGGGTTTTATTATGAAAGGTTTACTCTATAAGGAGTTTTGTATGTTTAAGCCGCAGTTTAAAAGCTGGGCCTTCGTCTTAATATTTTTTATCATATACGGTATTATCTTTAAGAACGTATATATGATTACGATGATGATATCCGTGCTGGGGCTTGTGTCTTGTTTCAGCTCATTCAGTTATGATAAGCAGTACCGGTGCGATGAATATCTGGCCGCGATGCCGGTGAGCAGGAAGCAGCTTGTATGGTCTAAATATATTTTTGTGCTGTGTCTGGATCTGATATTGGCGGCAGCAGCCTTTGTTCTGGCGGCAGGATATGCAGTCTGGGCAGGGGAACCTCTGGTGGAGCTGCTTGCTGGCGTGGGCAGCGCACTGGTGGTAACTGTGCTGATGCAGGCAATTTTGCTGCCGATAGTCTATATAATAGGGATTGATAAAGCGAGATATGTAAACATTGTCATCTGGATGGTACCCTGGGTAGTGATTATGCTGTTTCGTGACAGGCTGCCCCAGATTCAGAAGGAGCAGATAATCATGATGCTGAAAATCATTCCGGTTATTGCAGTTGTTCTGATGGTGGTTTCAGTCTGTATCTCAGTATCGGTATTTAGAAAGAAAGATTTATAATAGATGTTTAAAAGATTGAGCGGAATTAAGGCCGGAAGAGTATCGCCGGATTTAATTCCGCTCAATTTCGTGTGAAATACACACGAAAACACCTCGCAAAACATTACCCCGTGAAAAGTTACGATGTGTTCTCCATCCTTCAATTAATTTTAATAAAAGTTCTTGACATCTCAGCAAAAGAGTCATATTATATACATATGAACAATCGTTCATATGTATATTCGATAATATGTATTACAATACAGTTTAAGAGGAGACAGATAATGTAACAGTTCAGCCATGATGTATTCCGCGAGGTGTTTTCACTTTTTTTTGGGAAAATCCCGAGTTGTGCGGCGCGACGCGATGAAAAGCAAACTTTTCACCACAATCAACGGCGTTTTCTTGCCGTTTCTGTGCATCATTTGTTACGGTTTAGCCGAAGGCTGAACCGTAACCAGATAATAAATGAAAGGAGGCCTGCAAATTGGCAATTCATGACGTAGAGTGCTGTGACTTTTATCAGATCCATGACGATGTGGTAAAGGCAGTTAAGGAAAAGATGCCGGATGATGATGATTTATATGATCTGGCGGAGATATTCAAGGTTTTTGGCGATTCGACGAGAATAAAGATTTTGTATGTGCTTTTTGAGGCGGAGATGTGTGTGTGTGATATTGCACAGCTTTTGAATATGACACAGTCGGCTATTTCACATCAGCTCCGTATCCTGAAACAGTCAAAGCTTGTGAAGAACAGGAGAGAGGGGAAAGCAGTTTTTTATTCCCTGGCAGATGGTCATGTGAGAAGTATTATTGATCAGGGATATGAACATATCAAGGAGTAGGACAGCAGTTAAGTTCGGAGTTTTATTGATGGCAGACAGCAAGTTCATGTTATCTGAACTATCATGAATTTATAAAGATAATGGAGGAATAATAAGATGAAGAAGAAATTTAAATTAACAGATCTGGATTGTGCAAACTGTGCAGCTAAGATGGAGGAAGCGATTAAGAAAATTGAAGGTGTTGCCGATGCCAATGTCAGCTTTATGACACAGAAGATGACAATTGACGCCGATGAGAACCGTTTCGACGAGATTATGAAGGAAGTAGTCGCGGTTTGCAGGAAAGTAGAACCGGATTGCGTTATCAATATATAAATCAGGAAAGACAGCAGGAGGCAGCATGAACAAAAAGCAGAAAGCAATGCTGGCAAGAATCATTGTGGCTTTTATTATATACATTCTTGCCATAATCAGCGAGAAATCAGGCGTTCTGGAGAATTTTTCCGGCATATGGCCCAAATTAATCGTATTCCTGGTACCGTATCTGATTATCGGCTGGGATATTATCTATAAAGCGGGAAGAGGAATCATTAACGGTCAGGTTTTTGATGAGAATTTCCTGATGACAATTGCTACATTCGGAGCATTCGGCGTGAAGGAATATTCGGAAGCCGTTGCAGTGATGCTCTTTTATCAGGTGGGTGAGCTGTTCCAGAATTACGCGGTTAACCGCTCCAGACAGTCTATCAGCGATATGATGGATATCTGCCCTGAGTATGCCAATATCGAGCAGGACGGCCAGTTAAAGCAGGTGGATCCGGACGATGTGGCGGTCGGTGATATCATTATTGTAAAGGCCGGCGAGAGGATACCTCTGGATGGTGTGGTAATCAGCGGCGAATCAATGATTGACACTTCCGCCCTGACCGGGGAATCGGTTCCGAGGTCTGCAAGAGAGGGAACCCAGGTAATCAGCGGATGTGTTAACGGAAGCGGGCTGCTGAAGATAGAAGTGACAAAAGAGTTTGAGGATTCCACGGTGTCCAGAATTCTGGAGCTGGTGGAAAATGCCAGCAGCAAGAAGGCGAGGGTGGAGAATTTCATTACACGTTTTGCCAGATATTATACGCCGCTTGTGGTGATTGCGGCTGTGCTTCTGGCGGTTGTTCCTCCTCTTATTCTGGGCCAGGGGTTCGCAAGCTGGATTCAGCGGGCCTGTATTTTCCTCGTTATCTCTTGTCCGTGCGCACTTGTTATATCAGTTCCGCTTAGCTTTTTCGGAGGCATCGGGGCAGCGTCCAGGAACGGTGTCCTTGTAAAAGGAAGCAATTTCCTGGAAGCTCTGGCAGAGATAGACACTATTGTGTTTGATAAGACGGGAACCCTGACAAAGGGAGAATTTAAGGTGACAAAGCTGTATCCGTCCGGTATCAGCGAAGAAGAACTACTGGAACTGGCCGCACTGGCCGAGAATTATTCCAACCATCCGATCGCTGCTTCCATTAAAAATGCGTATGCTAATGAGATCGACATAAACCGGCTGGGAGAAACTGAAGAAATTTCCGGTCACGGCGTCAAGACGGTGATAGATGGGAAAGCGGTGCTGGCAGGCAACGGGAAACTGATGGAGCAGGCGGGAATTCCGTATCAGGAATGCAAAGAGGCCGGAACTGTCATTTACGTGGCAAGGGAAGGCGTGTTTGCCGGAAGCGTACTGATCTCCGATACGATTAAAGAAGAAAGCTTTGAAGCGATCCGGCGTCTGAAGGCGGTAGGCGTGAGAAAGACAGTCATGCTGACCGGAGACAGAAAAGAGGTGGGAGAAGCCGTTGCAAAAGAAATCGGTCTGGACGGAGTCTATACGGAGCTGCTTCCCGGAGATAAGGTGGATAAAGTAGAGATGCTTTTAGAGCCTCTGGATGAGAAGCGCAAACTGGCTTTTGTCGGTGACGGAATCAACGATGCACCGGTACTGACCAGGGCCGATATCGGAATCGCCATGGGAAGCATGGGTTCTGACGCTGCCATAGAGGCAGCCGACGTAGTTCTGATGGACGATAACCCGGCAAAGATTGCCACTGTAGTCAAGATTGCCAGAAAGACGCTTAAGATTGTAAAACAGAACATCGTGTTTGCCCTGGCCGTCAAAGCCCTGGTTCTCATACTGGGAGCAGCCGGAATGGCAAATATGTGGGAAGCGGTATTTGCAGACGTGGGAGTTTCGGTAATTGCGATACTGAATGCGATGCGGGCGCTTAAAACAGAAGATTGAGGTAAGGCGTCCGGGAATAAATCCCGGGCGCCTTTTGTATGGTAGTTTGACAGCTTGCAAATTATTAGATTACCATTCTTTATGGTAAACGGTTTCACCATTTTTAATCACAGTCTCCACCAGATTGATGGTGGTGTGATATGGCATATAGTTGATGGAAGGATATTTCAGGAAGATAATATCCGCCTTTTTGCCTTCTTCAATACTGCCAATCTGATCGGCTCTGTCAACTGCGGCAGCTCCGTTAATGGTGAGTGCGGTGATAACCTCTTCGATGGACATATTCATATAGATACATCCAAGGGCTACGAGAAGAGGAATATTGTTGGTGAAGCAGCTTCCCGGATTCAGATCAGAGGCAATGGCGACTGCGCAGCCGCTGTCGATCATCTTTCTGGCCGGTGCATATTCTTCCTTCAGGCAGAATGCCGTGGCAGGAAGAAGGGTGCTGATGACACTTGATTCGGCCATCTGCCGGATGCCCTCGTCGGATGCCTTTAACAGGTGGTCTGCCGAGAAACAGCCGGTTCTGGAAGCCAGTTCGGCTCCGCCGAGGGAAAACATCTCATCGGCATGGATTTTCAGCTTGAATCCCATCTCTTTTGCTTTATTTAAGTAATACTCGGAATCTTCGATGTTGAAAACACCTTTCTCACAGAAGATGTCGGCAAATTCAGCCAAATCCTCCGCTTTAACCTTCGGCATTACTTCATTGATCATCATGTCGATAAATTCACGCTCCTTGCCCTTGTACTGCGGAAGAACACTGTGCGGTCCAAGGAAGGTGGTCACAATATCGACAGGATGGATTTTATCAAGTTCTTTCATGGCGCGGAGCTGTTTTAACTCTGTTTCACAGTCCATGCCGTATCCGCTCTTGCCCTCAACGGTGGTAACGCCGAATTCCAGCATACGGTTCAGGCGCTCGCGGCCTACGGCAACGAGCTCTTCTTCCGTTGCATTCTTGGTCGGATTGATGGTAGCGTTGATTCCGCCGCCGCGCTCCATGATGGACATGTAGCTGTCGCCCTTTAAACGCCAGGTAAATTCATCGGCGCGGTAACCGCCGAATACAAAGTGGGTATGTGAGTCAACGAAGCCGGGGAGTACGGTTTTTCCCGTGGCATCGATAATTTCATATTCATCCGGATTGATCATCTTATCCAGTTCTTCCGTTGTTCCGACAGCGAAGATTTTATCATCATGGATCAGGACGCCGCCGTCCTCAATCAGGCCGATGTCGGACATTTCTTTGCCGCGTTTCGGAGCCTGTCCCTTACAGGTCACCAGCTCAGATGCGTGGCGGATATATCTCTTTGTCATATTAAACCTCTCTCATTCTCTCATGATTGCAGCAGTTTACCTACCGCGGATTTAATCAGCAGATATTTGGTAACAGTTCAGCCTTCGGCAAAACTGCAACAAATGATGCACAGAAATGGCAAAAAACGCCGTTTCGCGCCGCATAACTCGGGATTTTCGCAAAAAACAGCGAAAACACCTCGCGGAATATATCATGGCTGAACTGTTACGATATTTGTTACTACATATCTTATAGAGGCTGTTGCAGATAAACAACAGCCTCTATAGAAATGATATCGTGTCAAAAATTATTCCCGGATTATGCCGGATTTATTATTTTGCAGTTGCTTCTTTGAAAACCTTCTCAATCAGAGCGTCATCAGCGATATATGGCATTGTGATGGCATCGCTTCCTTCGAAAGTCTTGTTGTACTCGGCAACAGTTTCGATAGAATGCTCATTTCTGGCCCAGTTTCTTCTGGAAACGCCGACCATGGTATCCCACGGAATAGACTCGCGGATAATCTGGTCTGTCAGCTCGGAACCGTCAAGAACGAGACCGAAACCGCCGTTGATAGCTTTACCGATACCTGTACCGCCGCCGTTGTGGAGAGCGATTAAGCTCATGCCTCTTGCAGCGTTGCCTGCGAAGCAGTGGGTAGCCATGTCAGCCGTGAAGTTGGAACCATCGTAAATGTTGGATGTCTCACGGTATGGAGAATCGGTTCCGCCTGTATCATGGTGGTCACGTCCAAGCATAACCGGTCCGATTTCACCTTTTCTTACCATATCATTGAACTTAAGGGCGATATCGCGTCTTCCAAGGGCATCCTGATAAAGGATACGGCACTGGGTACCAACAACGAGTTTATTCTTCTCTGCGTCGCGGATCCATACCCAGTTGTCACGATCCTGGAATCTTCTGTTCGGATCGATGATGTCCATAGCTGCGTGGTCTGTCTTAACCAGATCTTCGTGTTTGCCGGATAAGCAGCACCATCTGAATGGTCCATATCCGTAGTCGAATAATTCCGGTCCTAAAATGTCTTCTACATAAGATGGGAAGATAAAGCCTTCGCTTGTATCTACGCCGTTCTTAGAGATGTCTTTGTTACCTGCATCGTATACGGCCTTCATGAATGCGTTGCCGTAATCGAAGAAGTAAGAACCTCTGGAAACCAGAGTCTGAATTAAGTGGAAATGCTTTGTCAGAGTTTCGTCTACCAGTTTGCAGAATTTCTCCTTATCATGGTCAAGCATTTCTGTTCTCTGCTCAAAGGTAAGACCCTGTGGGCAGTATCCGCCGTCGTATGGAACGTGGCAGGATGTCTGGTCGGAGAGAAGCTCAATGTGGATATTGTTGTCAACCGCATATTCCAGAAGGTCAACGATGTTGCCGTGGAATGCGATGGACATAGCTTCTTTCTTCTCCATGTATTCATGAGCCAGTTTGAAAGCTTCTTCCGGGGATTCAGCAACTAAGCTTACCCAGCCCTGGCTGTGACGTGTTTCGATTCTGGAGTAATCAACCTCGGCAACGATACCAACGCCGCCTGCGATCTCGATAGCTTTTGGCTGAGCGCCGCTCATGCCGCCGAGTCCGCTTGTTACGAATAAGTGGCCTGCCAGATCACCGTCTGCCGGAACGCCAAGGAATTTACGTCCTGCATTTAAGATGGTGTTGAATGTACCGTGAACGATACCCTGCGGTCCGATGTACATCCAGCCGCCGGCTGTCATCTGTCCGTAGGAGGAGCATCCCATAGCAGTTGCCTTTGCCCATGTCTCAGGATTGTCGCCTTCGCCGACCATCAGACCGTTGGTGATGATGACACGCGGGGACTGTTTGTGGGAATGGAACAGTCCGAGAGGATGGCCGGACATAACAACAAGGGTCTGCTCATCTGTCAGAACCTCAAGATATTTTTTAAGTAACTGATACTGCATCCAGTTCTGGCAAACCTGTCCTGTCTCGCCGTAAGTAACCAGCTCATAAGGATAAAGAGCGATCTCATGGCTTAAGTTGTTGTCGATCATAACCTGGAATGCTTTACCCTGAATACAGTTTCCTTTGTATTCGTCGATTGGTTTTCCGTGGATTTCTCCCTTTGGCATAAAACGGTATCCGTAGATACGTCCATGTGTAAGAAGCTCTTCCATAAATTCAGGAGCAAGCTGCTCATGAAGCTCTTCCGGGATATAACGGAGCGCGTTCTTTACAGCCAGTTTCTTCTCGTGATCTGATAAGGTAAGCTCTCTCATAGGAGCGCGGCGGATGCCTTCTTTAAAAACGGGATACTCCGGCAGTACCGGATCAAGTTTAATTGTCATAGCTTTTCCGATTTCACTATTGTTCATTGTTATCTCGTCCTTTCTGTGTTTCGTTTTTTTACTTTCTGAGCCTATTATAACAGGGCAGAGTCCAAAAAACGTCAATATTAATTGATAATTTTGTCCTTTATAGAAAAATTCCAGCCAATCTTCTTTGGACGCCGGAGATTTAAGTGAGAATGGGGACGCGTCCGGAACGGACCATGTCCTGTGTGGTGAGGGGGCGGGCTGAGTCTTCCGTCCC
>NZ_KE993038.1:46963-55183 GCF_000466485.1 [Clostridium] symbiosum ATCC 14940
GGTCCGTTCCGGGCGCTGATTGTCTCCAGCCTCAATGGGGGAGGAAACCTTGTCGCTGCCACTACATAATACCTTCCGCCACCCCGTCCGCTGGCCGTACCGGCGGCGTCCTCACCTGCTTAACTAAATCTAAAGTCTGAACTGCTACGTCAGAGTTGACAGTACACGCCATGTTTTGTATACTGAAACATATATAGATCATAGTAGAAACCCGCATTTGGCGGCAGAGTCTTTCGGAGTACTGTTTACCGGCATATCCTTCCGGGAGAATGTTCAGGACAGTTATTCTTTTTGACGGACAGCGGCGGTTTGGGCAGTAAAGTAACAGAGTCAGGGGAGGCGCAATGAAAAAAGTTGAAATTAACCTGTGTGGAAATCCGACGATTTTTGCAGATGGGGAGAAGGTTAATTTTCCTTATAAAAAAGTAGAGGGATTTTTATATTATCTGTGTATCAGAAAAACGGTCACCAGGGAGGAGGTTATCTGTCTTCTCTGGGGAGATGAAGACGAGACAACCGGGAAAAAGAAGCTGCGTGACGCGGTTTATCAGGTGCGCCGGTTTATAGATAAAGATTTTCTGGTTACAACCGGACATACGGGGATAGCACTTAATCCTGACTATCCCGTTATGATTGATCTGGAGCGCCGTGAGGATGGTGATGTCGGACAGAGCGGTGTTTTTTTGGACCATTTTTATATTAAGAACTGTTATGAATTTGAGGAATGGGTGGAGGGAGTCCGCGAAGGACAGCGCCAGAATATCTCAAAGAGTGCCAGGGAGCATCTTGACGATGCGCGCGAGAAAAATGATCTTTCCCTGATTCAGAAGTACAGTAATATCCTTATTAAAAATGATCCTTACAATGAGGAGCTGTATTATGAGATTATGAATGTCTATGCTGAGAACGGCAATTACACGATGGCGATACGCCTTTATTATGATCTGATGAAGCTGTTCCAGGATGATCTGGATATGGAACCGTCACAGAAGGTTAAAGATCTGTTCCACCGTGTATTTAATGTGAAAGAGCATGTGAAGACGGAAGGCGTTTCCGTTGATTTGCCGTTTATCGGCCGTAAAAAAGAATTATACGAAATCAGCGGATTTTTAGAGAGGACTGCAGGCGAGAAGGTTGGATGTCTGGCTGTAGAGGGGGAGGAAGGCGTCGGAAAAACGTCCTTTCTGGAATGCGGACTGAAGCTGGCGCTGGGGAAACAGATGATCACGCTCTATGCGGTATGCTACAGGCAGGGCGCCGATTTCTTCTTAAATCCCTGGAATGATATCTTTCAGGAAGTCAGACAATGTATTGAGAACGGGACAATGAAGGGGGCGCTGTCTCCCGATGAGGAAGAAAAGCTTTCCCAGCTCCTGAACCGGGGTGTCAGTGACGACAGGGAGAGCGGCCGTCTTACTTACCAGATGATTGAGAAGACGGTAATCAGCCTGTTTACCGAGATTACAAAGAAATACCGGATAGTCCTGGCATTTGACGATATCCAGTGGATGGATCAGATGAGCTTTCAGCTCATGTGCCGCCTCCAGTTTATGCTTGAACCGGATGTGCTGCTGACCATATGCACGTATAACAGAAGCAGCGAGGCCGAGGTGACGGAAGCGCTGGAACCGCTGGTCCGCAGAGATTCTGTCAAACTCATAGCCCTCCAGCCGTTTACGAAGGAAGAAACGGATGAGATTCTGCACAAATCATTACCGGAGCTTGACACGGAACCGGAGAAACGTCAAAAATTATATGAGCTGACGGACGGCAACGCATTTTTCCTGACGGAAATGATTAACATTATCCGTGAGAAGGGATACACGCTTGAAAAATCTCCGAAGACAAACTTTGTAATCAAGGCGAGGCTGTCCGGAATATCCCAGGATGAGAAGGAAGTCCTGGACTGTATGTCGGTCTTCCCTGAGAAGATAAGTATTGAGGAAATAGAGCTTTTGATGAAGGGCATGGACAGGCTGACCCTTCTTAAAATTCTGGAAAGGCTGCAGGAAGGCTTCCTTATTAAAGAGGTTCTGGTTGGATGGAATGTCTATTATAAATTTGTCCACCGCATTTTCCAGGAATATATTTACGAGAAACAGAGCAATGGGAAAAAGCAGCTTTATCACAAAATGCTGGCTGCCTACTATGAGGCCCAGGCGGAACAGGATTTTACCGTACTTCCCCTTGTCGTCTACCATTACGACAAATGCCATGATCAGGTAAAGGCATACCAGTATCAGATTCGTTACCTGAAAGAATTTTACACGGTAATCAATGAGAATTTTCCGGTACTCCATACCGAAGCTTCTGATTTCGGCGACGATTTCGGTGTCATGGCCGAAGCGGCAAAGATGCTTGAACTGGCGGAGGACGTCATTAACCTGAAAGACGATTCCAGAGAGATACGCCAGATGAAGATGGAGATGCATTATATAAAAGGAAGATATGACATCGCGATGGGCGATTACGACAGCGGTATCGCCAATATTGAGAAAAGTATTTTTCTGGCCCAGAAGCTGAATGCCCATAAGAATCTTCTGGCCTGCTATAAGCAGCAGGTATTTCATGGAATTCAGAGGGAAGATTTGGAAAAGGTTGACAAATATGTGACCCTGGGGCTTGGCTGTATAAAAAAGGAAGAGAGGGATGAGTATGCCACCTTTCTCCGGCTGAAAGGATGGTACCATGTCCAGAGGCAGGAATACAGGATGGCGGAGGATGTCCTTCAGAAAGCGCTTATGGTATTCCGCGAGCTCGAAGACGGAGGGGGAAAGTATACGGCAAGCATCGCCGCCTGCTTTAATTATATCGGTGATATCTACAGGATACAGGACAGGTATGATGAAGCACTTGAGTATTACATGAAAGGGATAACAGTGGGCCAGGGCCCGGTGGAGACAAACGGTATCGGCCAGGTCTACTGCAATATCGGCCAGGTTATGTACTGCCAGGGAAGGCTTCTGGAGGCGTGGAATTATCTGGAGAGGGCCAGGGAATGCCTCGAGAAGAACGGATACAGATGGGGGCTTGAAAGAGCTGAGACGTACCTTGCCATGACCTGCCTGAAAACGGGGCGGAAGGAGGAAGCGGCCGAGCATTACAGCAGGGCGGTCGGCTTATCTGCTAAAATCGGGAATCCGACGACAGAGCAGCTTCTGGAGGCGGTGAAAAGAGAGATGAATTAAAAAGAGAGTATCGGTGCGGCCGGGGGAGTCTGTGTAAAGCTCTCCCGGCCGCATTTGACTGATGGCGGTGACCTGTGCAAAGCGTGCAGGCTGTCGTTATCCGCAAACAGTATGCCGGAGCAGGTATTTTTAAATATCGGGTGTTGCGCTGAATTGGTAAAGTAAAGAAGTCTGTCATGGTAGCAAATTAAAGCGAAAAAGTCTGTCATGGTAGCAAGGTAAAGTAGAGAAGTAAGAAAACATATATAAAAAATAATTTTTGTCAGTAATATTACAAGATTTGACGCTTTTTTGACGCTTCGTGTACTATAATAGGCCTATCAATTGCCCCGGCAAAATGAGTGTGCCGGAACGATGTAACGTATGAAATAACAGCAGTAAAGGAGAAGATAAGATGAGCAAAGTAGTAATTACAGGACAGGATTTAACAGTTGAACAGATCGTAGCAGTTTGCCGTGAGTGCGCACCGCTGGAATTATCAGAAGAGACAAAGAAAAGTGTTCTGGAGTCCAGACAGATTGTAGATGATTTAATCGCAGAAGAAAAGGTGGTTTATGGTATTACAACAGGCTTTGGTAAATTCAGTGATGTAGTAATTTCACAGGATCAGTGCAAAGACTTACAGAAAAACCTGATTATCACACATGCGGTTGGCGCCGGCAATCCATTTACAAAAGATATCGCAAGAGGAATCATGCTTCTTCGTATCAATAACCTGGCAAAAGGTTTCTCAGGAATCCGTCTTGAGACACTTCAGACCATGGTTGACATGCTGAACAAAGGCGTAACACCGATTATCCCTGAAAAAGGTTCATTAGGAGCTTCCGGTGACCTGGCTCCATTATCCCATATGGTGCTTCCGATGATCGGCCTTGGCCTTGCAGAGTACGAGGGAGAAGTTCTTCCGGGTGCAGAGGCAATGGCAAGAGCAGGAATCCCGACGATCGAATTATCCGCAAAGGAAGGCCTTGCACTGAACAATGGTACACAGGCTATGACTTCCGCAGGTACTCTTGCACTTTATGATGCACTGAATCTTCTGAAGGTTGCAGATATCACGGCAGCTCTTGATTTCGAGGCTCAGAATGGTGTCGTAGACGCGCTTGACCACAGAGTACATGATGTTCGTCCTCATTCCGGCCAGCTTGCAACGGCAAGAAACCTGTTAAAGCTTCTGGAAGGCAGCAAGAATACAACACGCCAGGGCGAAATCCGTGTACAGGATGCTTATTCTTTACGCTGCTGCCCGCAGATTCACGGCGCAAGCAAGGATGCCGTAAACTACGTAAAAGAGCATGTAAATATCGAAATTAACTCCGTAACAGATAACCCAATCATCTTTAAAGATGACAGAGCAGGAATCTCCGGCGGAAACTTCCACGGACAGCCAATGGCTCTCAGCTTTGACTTCTTAAAGATCGCAGAATCCGAGTTAGCCAACGTTGCAGAGAGACGTATTGAGCGTCTTGTTAACCCGGCATACAGCGGACTTCCTGCATTCCTTACACCAAACGGCGGCGTTAACTCCGGATTCATGATTGTTCAGTATTCCGCAGCCGCTTTAGTATCTGAGAATAAAGTTCTGGCTCATCCGGCCAGCGTTGACAGTATTCCATCTTCCGCAGGTCAGGAAGACCACGTAAGTATGGGTACAATCGCAGCAAGACAGGCTGGAGAGATCGGCCGCAATGTTAGACGTGTTCTGGCTATGGATCTGATGGTTGCATGCCAGGGTATCGACATGAGAGGCAATAAGGGCCTTGGTAAAGGAACACAGGCTGCATACGACCTGGTTCGTAAAGAGGTTGCCCGCCTTGAAGAAGATCGTCCGTTATACGACGATATCAACTACTGTGAGAATATTATCGCTGACGGCTCCTTAGTAAAGGCCGTAGAGGAAGCAATTGGCGGTTCTATTGAATTATAGTTTGAGGGGTGTGTTGTTTACTTTTTCTCTGGGGAGTGGAGAAGTAGCAAGTATGTATGAAGAAGGAGGGCTTTTATGTTAACTAACCCTGTAGTATTGGCGGTATTATCACTTTGTATTCTTTGTTTATTTAAAGTAAATGTATTATTATCTATGCTTATTTCCCTGTTCATCGGCGGTGTCGCCGGTGGACTGGGGGTAACCGGAACTCTGTCTTCCATGCTCGGAGGACTTGGCGGGAACGGTGAGACAGCACTTGCTTACGTTCTTCTGGGAACGTTTGCAGCTTGTATGGCTTACACAGGTATCACAACGATTCTTTCTAAGAAGGTTGCAGCAGTAGTAGGAGAGAATAAATATATCCTTATTTTTATCCTTGTTCTTATTGCCTGCGCTTCTCAGAATATCGTTCCTGTACATATTGCTTATATTCCGATTCTGATTCCGCCGTTACTGGTAGTCATGAACCGGCTGAAGATTGACCGCCGCGGCGTGGCTTGTGCCATCGCGTTCGGCCACAAGGCTCCTTATATCGCAATTCCTATGGGCTTTGGTCTTATCTTTATGGGTATCATCAAAGACAATATGACTCTGAATGGTATGGAAGTAACTCTTAACGATGTAGCATCCGTTAACTGGATTCTGGCAGTGGCCATGCTGATTGGTCTTTTAATTGCGCTGTTTGTAACCTACAGAAAACCGCGTGAATATAAAGACATTGCAATTGCTGAAACACATGAATTATCAAGCCTGAAATTAACTACACAGCACTGGTGTACTATCGCTGCAATCGTTGTTGTAGTAATTCTTCAGATTAAATTTGGTTCTCTTCCATTTGCAGCACTGGGCGGACTTCTCGTAATGTTCCTGACAGGCGCAGTAAAGAGAAAAGATATTGATGAACAGTTCAACGAAGGTATTAAATTAATGGGCTTTATCGCGTTCGTTATGCTTGTAGCAGGCGGATTTGCACAGGTTCTGAAAGATACCGGCGCTGTTAATGAATTAGTAGACAGTTCCATCACACTGATGGGTGGCAGCAAGGTTATCGCTGCAACCGTAATCACACTGATTGGTCTTCTTGTAACTATGGGTATTGGTACCTCTTTCGGTACAGTTCCTGTACTTGCAGTATTATATGTTCCGTTATGCTCTAAGATCGGATTCTCTCCGGCAGCAACTATCGTCCTGATGTCTGCAGCAGCAGCACTCGGCGACGCCGGTTCACCAGCTTCCGATACTACGCTTGGGCCGACTTGCGGTCTGAACGCAGACGGACAGCACGATCACATTTGGGACACATGTGTACCTACATTCTTACACTTTAATATCCCGTTAATGATCGCAGCTATCCTGGCGGCACAGGTACTGTAAGTAACACTAAAAACTGAATATAGCATTACTACTTAAAAAACCCCTTAAACAACACAACGAAGGCGGCAGAGCAGATGCATAGGCAAGATGCATCCAACTCTGCCGCTTTTCCCTGTCCTGTTGTCAAAAAAACAACAATCGACAATGATATTATTATTAAAGGTTATTTAAATTCTGCTTCCCTGGCAACAGGAATTTATCCAGGGAAGCGCTTGTCAAACTGTTCTCCGTCATAGAGGCGGTATCCGGAACTCTCGGCAGTCATTTTTGGTTTCAGAAGGCTAATCGGCGTTAAATTACAATTGTCTTTATAACCGGTTCTTCAAAAAAGACTGGGCCGCCGATTCTGGCATCAGTGATTTTTCCGTTCTTTGCGGTAAATTCAGCTTTTAATATACCGCCCGGCTGCTTCAGCTCCAGGCGGAAATCGCCGTCGGCCACATCGCGGCCGAGCCATACCGTCGAAGCCAGAGTGCCGCTTCCGCAGCTGCTTTCCCAGATGAAACTGTCGGTTGCCCGAACCCAGACTACGGGTGTCATCTCACCGTCCTTGATAAAGATAGCCCCTGCTGCATCCACATCCGTTTCCTTCGCCATCTTGTCGAGAACAGCGTGCGCCAGAGTTTCAGAAGGTTCGACATCCTCAAGAATGACGTGGGTGATTCCCTCCAGAACCACGGCCGGAAAGCGGAGCAGTCCGCTGCCGTCGGAAGAGGAAATACCGCTGTCTCTGCCGCATTCCTCGGGGAGCGACAGCTCTGTAATTGCCTGAGGCAGGGGCATGGACACCCAGGAACCGTCTTCCTCCAGGAGAACTTCCAGGATATCTTTGCTTCCGGACACCTCTACGGGAATACGTTCACCGGCTTTCATGCCGTTTCGCCTGCCCAGCAGCAGACCAAAGCTTCGGGACGCGTTGCCGCAGAATTCCCCGCCCATCATCTCCATACGCCCTGCGGCGCCCCGGAGCGGTTTAAGCAGAAAACCGGCCTGCTCTGCATTTAAATCTTCTTCCTTTAAAATGGCGGCGCCCACTGCCGCATATAACTCGGGCGGAACCTCGCCCTCTGCGAATGCTGTCCGATTTCCGGCCGGATCGGCCATTGTAATTTTTAATTTGAATTCCATTATGTAACCCTCCTGTGTTGAATGTAAATGATATAATTTCCCTAAGAATACCATACATCCTAAGCATATAATTTACAAGCGGTTTCGTGAATTTCCAGTATGGAGATTTAACTGAGGTTGGGAGAACGCGTCCGGAACGGACCAAGTCCGGTGTGGTGAGGAGGCTGGCTGAGTCTTCCGTCCCCGTGGGAAGTTGGTGTGGAGGGGGGAATCCGGCCGGAATGAATTGCTGCGGGGACCGTTTGCACTCTTTGGAGTGCGCAGCAGTGTGCTAAGCTCGTGAGGGACCTCGCTAAGCACCGGCGGACTCCCATGTCCCCTCCGCAATTGATTCCGCCTACTTCCCCGGGTCAGGTTTTCGTAGGGACGGAAGACTCAGGCGGAAGTTTTCGCGACACCGGATATGGTCCGCTCCGGGCGCTGATTGTCTCTAACCTTAAATGGGGAGGGCCCTGTCGCGGCCACTATGTGTTTCCGGCAGGCTGATATCAAAGCTTCTGCAACTATATAAAAAGGCGCATTTAAGGCATATCATATTTTCCGCACACGAAAGCGCTGAGTGGCCGCGGCAAGGTCCGCCCTCCGCACTTAACGCGTGAGACA
>NZ_KE993039.1 GCF_000466485.1 [Clostridium] symbiosum ATCC 14940
GCCACTACGTGTTTCCGCAGGCAGATATCAACTCCAGTGCAATTCTTTCATAAAGGCGGTCTGCGGATGCCGCCTAAATCCATCGCTGATTGGCGAGGTCTTTTCGAGCCTAGCAGCGCGATGCATTTCACAGAGCGGGAGCGTGCTCCGCAGACTTTATCTTCGCCCGCAGCCCCAAACCACGACAATCACACCCGGGACGAAAGACTCATATACACTCCCCAGTCCGCTGGCCGTACCGGCGGCGTCCTCACCTGTTTAACTAAATCAATATTTTCTCGTAATCAATAATTCCACCGCCATCCTGTCATTCATCTTTCCCGTCTTCACTGCTTCCTCAGCCTCAACACAGCCTTTTACGTAGGAGAAAATCTGTTCTCTGGTGAACGCGCCGGCCTGGGCCGATACTTTTCCGGCCACAAAGGGCGGAATTTTCAGCTTTGATGCGATCGTTCCCCTGTCTGTTCCCTTTGCCGTCATTTCTTTGACCAGCAGAAGCTGATTAAACTGCCTGGCTATCAGGAAGAGTATCCGCATCGGCGGTTCTTTGAGCGTCAGAAGATCCTCATATAAGTCCATGGCCAGTCTCGTCTTTCTTGTCACAATGGCATTGACCATGTCAAATATCTTATTGGTTACCTGTACCGTTGTGACTGCCTCCACATCCTCAGTTGTAACTACGTCGCTTCCCATTGTATAGGAAATCAGCTTTTCCAGCTCCATCCTGATGTTCTCCATATCATCCCCGGTACGCTCCAGAAAAAGGTTCATCGAAGAGCCGGTTATCTTTCTGCCGTTCTGCGCCAGGATCGTGCCTGCCCACCTAGCAAGCTGGGCGCTGTCCTGGCGTTTCATCTCAGCCGCATGCCCCAGCTCTTTAACCTTTTTAAACAGCCTGTTTCTCTTATCCACCGCATCTTCCACGAAGACAATACAGGTAGTATCCGGTATCATCGGCAGGTAATCGGCGAGAGCCTCGGAGGAAGTTTTGAAAAATCCGCTGTCCTCGATTATAATCAGCCTTTTATCACTAAAAAATGGCATGGTGTCGGAAAGACTGATCAGCTCATTCACATCCAGTCCTTTTCCCTCGAAGTAATTATAATTCATCGTGTCGTCGCCGGCGACCGCTTCTTTTAATTTCTTTTTATAGCTCTGCTTGAGGAAGGATTCTTCCCCATATAACAGGTAAACTTTTTTATATTGTCCGCTTTTAATGTCTTCATTAATTGTCTGCATCTGCACTCTGCTCCTTCATCTGTCCTGAGTACCGCCAGGAGAATGTTCCTGTACAATTAACGGCGTTCTTTGCCGTTTTGTGCATCATATATTGCCGTTTGGCCAAAGGCTGAACCAATGTCATGATGTTGGGGTCAAAAGGTC
>NZ_KE993040.1 GCF_000466485.1 [Clostridium] symbiosum ATCC 14940
TGCCGCGCCTGAAGGCGCGCGGAATGGAGATTTAAATGAAAAATATTCGTAAGATTTCCGTTTTCCTATTACGGGCCGCCGGAGTATGCGCATTGTGTGCAGCGCTTCTGGCTGGATGGTATCTGCTGGAAAACAGGGAGGTTACGCGGGAGGCGAAGTTTCTGTTTGCCGGTACGAAAGAGGATGCAGACTGTTCCATCCTTCTAAGCGGAGATACCTGTGTTGTGATTGATACGGGGGAGGAGGAAGATGCGCCCCACATTCTGGAGCTTCTTAAAGATAATAAAGTGGAAAAAATAAACTGCCTGATACTTACGCATCCCGACAAGGACCATATCGGCGGTGCATCCTATCTTCTGGACCAGATTCCCGTAGTCCAGGTTCTTGCGCCTTATTTTGAAGGTGAAAAACCGCTTTATCAGGAGCTGCTTGCCAGACTTGAGGAGAAACGCATCCCGGTGGAAACGATGCCCAGAGACCGCCTGTTTACCTATGGGGATCTGGATATCCGTGTCTTTCCTCCGGAGAAGTTCCATTATAATAAATCCAATGATTACTCTCTGGCCGTGCTGGTGAAGCACGGGGATATTCACCTGTTTTATGCAGGAGATGCGGAAAAAGAGCGGCTTGGTGAACTGCTTAAGCTGGATCTTCCCGCAATCGATGTATACAAGACGGCCCACCATGGAAGAAATTCCAAACGGGGCGTTGAATTAATCGAAGCTTTAAAGCCGGAATACGCAGTAGTGACGGCACAGGAGCCGGAGAATGAGATAAGAGAGGCATTTAAAGAAAATGGGACTCAGGTTTATACTACCGTCAACCGGGATGTCGTTTTTGTGAGTGACGGGGCAGGGATTTGGCCTGTTTTGAAAGAGTAAGATATGAGAATTTCTCGAAATAAACATTATATTTGAAAATTCGTGTAAAAAGCTTGCACAATAATGTCGCCTGTGCTATAGTATAAAGGCTAAAAAATCACGCCGGACGGATTCTCAAGGACGGTGCTCCAATCAATGGAGTCCCCGCGGAAGCAAAGATGACGGCGGAAGAATAAAACCAAATGGAGGAAAGAAACATGAGCGTTATTTCAATGAAGCAGTTACTGGAAGCTGGTGTACATTTTGGTCACCAGACAAGAAGATGGAACCCTAAGATGGCTCCGTACATCTACACAGAGAGAAATGGTATCCATATCATCGACTTACAGAAATCTGTAGGTTTAGTTGACGAAGCTTACAAAGCAGTAGCAGACATCGCAGCAGACGGCGGCACAATCCTGTTCGTAGGAACAAAGAAACAGGCTCAGGACGCTATCAAGACAGAAGCTGAGAGATGCGGTATGTTCTACGTTAATGAGAGATGGTTAGGCGGTATGCTTACAAACTTCAAGACCATCCAGAGCCGTATCGGCAGATTAAAACAGATCGAGACAATGGCAGAAGACGGAACATTCGACGTTCTTCCTAAGAAAGAAGTTATCGCACTCAAGAAAGAGTGGGAGAAACTTGAGAAGAACCTTGGCGGTATCAAAGAGATGAAGAGAGTTCCGGATGCTATCTTCGTAGTAGATCCTAAAAAAGAGAGAATCTGCGTACAGGAAGCTCATACACTTGGTATTCCGTTAATCGGTATCATCGACACAAACTGTGATCCGGAAGAGCTTGATTATGTAATCCCGGGTAACGATGATGCTATCAGAGCTGTAAAATTAATCGTTTCCAGAATGGCAGACGCTGTTATCGAAGCAAGACAGGGCGAAGCGGAAGCTCCTGTATTCGAAGGTGAAGACGTTGCAGAAGAGGCAGCTCAGGCATAATCAAAACTATACGGAGGGATTTTAAAATGGCAGCAGTTACAGCAGCAATGGTAAAAGAATTACGTGAGATGACAGGCGCCGGAATGATGGATTGCAAGAAAGCTCTTGCAGCAACAGAAGGCGACATGGATAAAGCAGTAGAGTTCTTAAGAGAAAAAGGACTTGCAGGCGCAGCTAAGAAGGCCGGACGTATCGCAGCCGAAGGTATCGTAGCTACAGCATTATCAGTTGACGAGAAGAAGGCGGTTGTCGTAGAGGTTAACGCTGAGACAGACTTCGTGGCAAAGAACGAAAAGTTCCAGACCTACGTTGCAGACGTTGCAGCACAGGCTCTTAACACAACAGCGGCAGATATCGATGCTTTCTTAAATGAGAAGTGGGAGAAGGATCAGTCCTTAACAGTTGCAGAAGCACTTTCCTCCCAGATCTCCATCATCGGCGAGAACATGAAGATCAGAAGATTTACACAGGTGGAAGAGGCTAACGGTTTCATTGCTTCCTATATCCATGCAGGCGGAAAGATCGGTGTTTTAGTTGACGTAGAGACAGACGTGGTTAATGACGAGCTGAAAGTAATGGCTAAGAACGTGGCAATGCAGGCAGCAGCATTAAAACCATTATTCACAAACAGAGATGAAGTTGACGCTGATTACCTGGAGAAAGAGACAGAGATTCTTACAGCAGCAGCTAAGAACGAGAAGCCGGACGCGAATGATAAGATCATCGAGGGAATGGTTAGAGGACGTATCAATAAAGAATTAAAAGAGATCTGCTTACTTGACCAGGTTTATGTAAAAGCTGAGGACGGAAAACAGACAGTAGCACAGTATGTAGCAGAAGTAGCCAAAGCAAACGGCGCTAAAGTTGCAGTTAAAAAATTCGTTCGTTTCGAGACTGGTGAAGGCCTTGAGAAGAAGGAAGAGAATTTTGCTGAGGAAGTTGCTAAGCAGATGGGACAGTAATTTATCTGTCGATGTTTCAATAATAATAGACTTTCTGTCCATAAGGACGGACATAAAACAGTTAAAAAAATAGTAATATAAAAAAGATTCCGTGATACAGGCATGTATTACGGAATCTTTTTTTGTTGATGATGAGACCTGTGCGCAGAGCGTGCAGGTTATCGTTCTGTGATTTAATAAAAAATTGTTCTGCGATGTGTGTTATACGATACAAAGGTAAATTGGACCATTCCAATGGTGTGAAGGATTTGTTAAGATCCCATTGTTTGTCTGAATAAACTTGACGAAAGACTAGAAAAAGTATATTATTTCAACATAAATCAAAAGAAAATAATAAAATTATTATTTTTGTTTTGATTTTAGAAAATATTGGAATAGTCCAATTGAAAAAGGAGGAAGGAA
>NZ_KE993041.1 GCF_000466485.1 [Clostridium] symbiosum ATCC 14940
GTTTTACATACTGTTCAGTTTTCAAGGTTCTTTGCATCTCCATCTAAAGCTTGTCCGGTGATGCTCACGCAGAAGGAGGGATTTGAACCCTCGCGCCGCTACTAACGACCTACTCCCTTTCCAGGGGAGCCCCTTCAACCTCTTGGGTACTTCTGCCGGTTGATTTCTTATTTATATATGAAGCTGTGCATTATATTTCTCAAACGGAGAGAGTGGGATTCGAACCCACGCGCCCTTTCGGACAAACGGTTTTCAAGACCGCCTCGTTATGACCACTTCGATATCTCTCCAAACGTGCTTTCATATTTTACATCAGGCAGTTCGTTTTGTCAAGCACTTTTTTATCTTTTTTTGAATTTTATCTTTTTTTGATTTAATTCAAGCATTTGATAAAATATATCTCGGCAGCCTCCGAAAACGGTTGTTTATCAGGGCTTTGTCGCTTGCTGTCTCAGCAGCAACGTCGATAATCTTATCATGTCTTTCGCCAAGTGTCAACTACTTTTTTCAATTTTTTTCATTTTTTATTTTCTGCCTTCTACAGCAGGATTCGCCCGTCTCAAATTTACTGTTAATTCAAGCGGCCGCAGGCAGCCAAAAGGCGGCCTGCGCTGTGCGCCTGCCGCCTTTTGGAAACGTGCCGGAATACCTTTGGCTGATTTGTATCCTGTCCATATTGACCGTCTATGAATTACCGCTTACCACCAATTCACAGACGCCGTTGTGAAATGGAAGTATGGTTCCAAATGAATTACCTTTTATAATCCGTTCAAAGTCTCCCCTGCTCTGGTGATGGGGAAACATGTACTTTTCGGCTTTCCCCTCATTTAGAAGTCTCTGCACAGCGCCGCCCTCTCTTACCCGTCCGGTAACCAGAACAACGTCCCCCTCAGAAACCATGGCCTGCACGTCTGCTTCATTTTTTTCGTTTTTCAGATGTGTATCTGCAATCAGCAGGATATCAAATCCACTCTCCGCCTCTTTCCGGCAGATTTGCTGCTGCGTTATATCCCTGAGCATATCGAGGGATTCTTTTTTATACCACCAAATATCTCCGAGCGTTTCATTTGCACACTTCATAAAAGTTTCATCCACGCGTATTACGGCATAAGGCAATTCACTCTTTAATAAATACAGAAGTTCTAACCCCCTCCCATACAGCGGGACAGGCAATATCACTCTTCTCCCTGTCTCAAGCTTTTCACGGACTCTCCTGATTAATGCCTGGCGCAGTTTTTTTGCCCCAAGTCCGGTGCTTTCATGGGCGCAGTCAATGATTGCCAGCTGCGCCTCCCTGTTTCTGACCGGGTCGCAGAGATAAAAAACGGTATCCTCCTGATAATCTCCGCTGAAAAAACAAGCTCCCAGCTCATCTTTTATCAGAAACCACAGTCCGCCCGGACAATGCCCGCTCCTTCCATAGTTAACCCGGACCGTCTTATATCCGGTATCTGCAAGACTCTTCCCTTCACCTTCCCGGTTATCCTCCGTCTCGTCCAGTATGAGTATCTTATTATAAGCGATTCCCGACAAGCGCAGCGTTACCTGCGATGTCACAAGCCATCCGCGGAATCCCTGTTCCGCAAAATAGCCGAATGCTCCCGCATGATCTTTATGACAGTGCGTGAGAAAAAGAAAATCTGCCTGAGCCAGTTCCTCGGGGGTGACAGCAGGCCACGGAACCGGATCGGTATCCATGATTCCGCAGTCCACGATATAACAGCGCCCTTCCGTCCCATATTCTACCATAAAACAGCTCCGGCCGTGTTCTCCGTAACCGCCCTTTATACTAATTCTTCTCATAGATATACAGCCTCTCTTTGGCTATGCAGGCATATCCCGTCTTGCCCTCTTCCAGAAAGTCCTGATGGAGCAGGCAGAAGCCCTCTCCCTCCACAGTCATTACCTTAATACGGTAAACGCCTCCCTCAAAGGTGGACATCACCACAGTGACCGGGATTGTATTCTCTCCCTCCGTCTCCTGCCATCCGCATTCTTCCGGCCTAAACCGCAGTTCGGCCCGGAACGGAACCTGTGTTCCGTCCTCCGTTCCCGCTTTGCCGGTGGGTTTAAAATACAGCCCCGTCAATTTTTTTCCTCCCAGGGATACCTGACAGAACTCATCTGAGCCGGAAGTGATTAGGGCTTTCATCAGGCAGTTACCTGCTCCCAGAAGTCCTGCAACCATGCTTGTCCCCGGCTGCAGATAACAGGCAAACGGCGTATCCATCTGATCAATCATGCCGTTATTCATTACAATAATCCGATCCGCCATGGCAAATGCCTCGGACGGGTCATGAGTTACATGAAATACCGTCGTCTTCAGGGAATGGAACAACTGTGCCATCTCTGTGCGCATCTCAATCCGCAGTTGAATATCCAGATTACACAGCGGTTCATCCAGAAGAACAATCGCCGGTTTCGTAATTAGCGCCCTGGCAATTGCCACTCTCTGCTGCTGCCCGCCGGACAGCTCCGACGGGTACTGCTCCAGCAGTCCTTCCAGATGAAGCAGGGATACCACCTCATTAAGACGGCTCTCCATTTCCTCTTTTCCCAGTTTTTTCACCTTCAGCCCGTACAGAATATTTTCCCTTGCTTTCATATGAGGCCAGAGGGCAAAATCCTGAAAAACCATATTAATGCTGCGGTCCTGTATGGCAACCATTTTGCCAGCCGCCGATACCTGCTGCCCGTGAATGGCAACAGTTCCTCCATCCAGGGGCAGAATTCCCGCTATAATATTCAGCAGCGTCGATTTCCCGCACCCGGAAGGCCCCAATACGCTGATAATTTCGCCCTCCTCAACGGAAAAATTGATTCCCCTGAGGATTTCTTTTCTGCCAAAGAACTTTCTTACATCGTTTATCTCCAATATTTTATCCATTTCTGTTCCTCGTTTTTTCTGATATTGCCCGGCATGAAATTTCCATGCAGCGTACCTTTGCCGGGGTCAGGGACGTGTCTGCGAATCACCTGCGAAGCGGTCGCCACGGCCTGTTTCTGCGGCGCAGTTCCGGCGCGGACTGCGGGCGGCACAGGCCGGACGGTTGGTACCTGACCTCGAAAGATTCATCAAGTATTCCAAAATCAGCATAATCCCTATAATAAATGCAGCGCCCACAATGGTTGCGGCAGCCGCGTACCCGAACTTCAAATCATTGTATGAATCGCTGATGTAAACAGGCAGAGTGCTGTAGTTCGGCGGATATAAAATCGTAGTAATGGCCAGGTTGAATACGCTTCCGCCAAATGCGGCCAAAACGGCCGACACTACGCTGCCGTGCAGAAGCGGAAGCAAAACCGTGCGCATTCTTCTTCCAAATCCGGCTCCCTGCACCTGGGCCGCGATCAGCAGGCTTTTCGGCACCTTCGCCATCCCTCCGACCAGAACACGGTTAATCAGCGGAATGGCCGCCGCCACGCTGGCCAAAACGAGAATAGACGGTTTTCCATACAGATGCAGGCCCAAAGGCGTCAGCCATTTCTGGTTCCAGACAAATATGTAACCAATACCCAGCACGACTCCCGGAACCGCCATTGCTATCAGTGTCATCATATCGATAACCTTTTTTAATTTAAACAGAGAATAAGTCAGCACATAGGCAACACAAAAACCGATTATAATACCGATGGCAGCCGCTACCCCGGCCAGGCTTAAAGAGTGCTTTACGCCGGTCAGAAGCTGACTGCCCGTTTGAAATACTTTTGCATAATTATCCAGAGTAAACCGGAACCGCTGGATACTTACCGAGCTTGAAAACGACATAATCAGATTGGAGCCAACCGGAATCCCCAGAGCCGCCAGACAGAAGCAGAAGGTCACTGCCGAGAGCGCCGTCGATTTGATACGTCCGATACGCTGGGGCGTTACCTGCTCCGTCCCGTTGTCCAGAAAGTCAAATTTTCGTTTCCCCATAGCGGCGTACTGGATAATCATTGCAATCATGATCATAATCATCAGATAGAACGAAAGGACCCCGGCCATATCAAAACGGACCGGAGAAGAACAGATAGCGCTGTAAATCGTATAAGGCAGGGTCGGAAACGAATACACAGCCGTAATCGTTGACGACATTCCATAGTCGCCTACCGTATCCATAAAAATCAGCATGGCCGCCGAACAGTATGCCGGAATACAGAGCGGCAGCTGGACAGTAAGCCACGCCCGAAAGGGACTGGCCCCATTCATCCTGGCCGCGTGTACCAGCCTGGACGGATACCATTCCATGGCAGTTTTTATCGTGACATAGGCAAGGGGATATTTGCATAACACCATGACGCAGACCAGCCCCCAATAGCTGAACACAAAGCCGCCGACTCCTTCAATCCCCAGCCAGGCACTCGCAATCCCGTTGCCTGAAGCAAAATAAACCCAGCCCTGGGCCAGAATAAAGGAGGGCACTATCATGAGAATCCAGCTTACAATATCCAGAAACCGCGCCCCGAAAAAGCTGTATCTGACTCTGACATGTGCAAGAAACGCCGCCAGAAGCAGGCCAATTACCGTTGTTCCGATACTCAGGAAAAAGGAATTGAAAAATGCCTTTTTCCACAGAGGGCGGACAAACACATCCAGAACCAGCTTTAAATTAGACGGATCAAATTTTTCTATCTGCAGACCCGGGCATACAACCTGAAATAGTACCGCCGCCAACGGCAGCAGTACTAATAGAATCAGGATTGCAAGGATGCCAAAGCCCGCTGCATTATCCTTACTTTTCATTTTTCCCCCGCTCTTACTGTGCCGACATGTCTGCAAACCAGGCCTTGATGTCAGCCTCATTTTCTGCGCCGAATTCTATATCAGCCACAGCCATCCTGGCGTTTGCGTCACGTTCCGGCTTCAGAGCCACGCCCTCTACAGACGGCTCAAAGTAGCCTTCGTCCCCCATGTCAACGAGTTTCTGCTGTGTATCGGCATCCAGCAGGAAATTTACAAATGCTTTAGCAATCTCCTCCTGTTCCGTAACGGCGCTGATGGCCGCCACACGGGTGGAACCAGGCGCTCCTTCTTCCGGCCAGATAATCGAAATCGGTTCGCCGCTTTCCTTCATATCATAGGCATTCGTCTCCTGGAGCAGAGCCACGGAAATCTCACCGCTTGCAAGGGCCTGCACGACCTGCGGATTTTTAGGGAATACCTTTAGCCCCTGGGAAAACATCGTCTGGAAGTATTCTTTTCCTCCCTCAAGTCCCAGGCTGTCCATAAAATAAGCTGCCAGAGGGTAGGCCGGGGCCGCAACGCCGGGATCCGCCATGCCGACTTTTCCGCTGTACTTTTCATCTGTCAGATCCGCAAAGGTTTTTGGAGCGTCTGCTTCTGTAAATACATCGGTGCGGTATACAAGCACGCCTGCCGCATGGATACCGGTCGGATAAAAGCATTTATTATCCGGAACCAGGTTCCTTGAAAACTCCGTCAGATTGGCGGCATTCTCCGGTTCCCAGTCTGTCAGAAGCTGTCCCTCACCGGCCAGGTTATATACGTCATACATGGAGTCAATCCAAACCACATCCCACTGGGGATTCCCGGCTTCCGCGGCAATCCGCGACATTGTCTCGGCGCCGTTGCCTGATACCACTTCCACATCATAGCCGGTGGCCTCCTTGAACATTTCCGGAATTACAGCGTCAAAATCATTCAGATACACCACCAGAGGCTTTGTCTGAGTTACCCTGCCCTCCTGGGAACCGTCATTTGCACCGGTTAACGCCTCCTCCGTATTTTCTGCCGTATCGGCAACCGTTTCGGCGGCCGCTGTCGGAGCGGAATCCGCCGAAGTGCTGCCGGACCGGCAGGCTGTTAAGGATGCTGCCGCTGCGATACAGGTAAACAGAGCCGCTGTTTTTCTAAGTATGTTCTTTCTCATTTGTGTTTTCTCCATTCCTCAGTTATTCAATTCGTTAATTCTGATTTCTTAATTTTATAATATTCGTGTAAAACGTAATATCATAGACTGGTAAAACATTTGTAAAGCTTTTTTCTTCTTTTGTGTCAAACCATGACAATTCACCCGCATCTGTGGTAAACTGTTTGTATATCGGCAGAAACGGAGGCACGCCCATGTCAAAAAAGGCATATTCAGAGCAGGAACGGAAACAGGTAGGGCAGGATTTATTGTCCGTAGGGCTGGAAATGCTGTCCCAGAGGGGGCTGAAAGGGACAAAGCTCCAGGACATTCTTCAGGCAGTGGGAATTTCAAAGCCGTTCTTTTATGGGAACTATTACGCTTCTCTGGCAGAGCTGGTTCTTCACATCATCGACTATGAAATTTCCCTGCTGCTTGAGACGGTACGGGATGATATTGCCAAACGGGACGCTCCCGTGGAGGATCGGATCAACCATTTTCTGAAAATGATGATTGACAGCCGCCAGCACCACTTTTTTGTCATGACCCAGGAAGAGGAGGTGCTTGTCAGCAAACATCTGACCCCTGAGGAGCTTGAGGCGTTCCAAAAAGGACAGGCGGCTTTTTACGGAGAGCTTCTCTCCCTCTGGCACATACCGGAAGAAAAATGTACGCCCAAAGAATTAGGCAATCTAATCCTCTCGGTGGTTCTGATCTACAACTCGGCGGCCCGATCGCTCCCATTTTTCTTCCCGGAGGAATTAGAACGGACGGCCCGGGCCCAGGCCACCGCCCTTTCCAGATATCTGGCCTCGCTGGCGGACAGCAGTGACTAGCGGCAGCGCATCGTATGAACCGATGCGCTGTTTTCTTTATGGACAGGCTTGCTTTTCTTAAAGAATTCCAGTATAATCCATTTAAATACTTTCATTTACGCAATCGTAATTAAATGACGCTTACGGTCACGGTTCCAGAGGCGTCAGACATTCGGCCAATCTGAAGTATTTCTGCGCTTTAATCAAAAGTTGCAAAGTAACTGTAAAGTATTAGCATAGGAGGAATTAAATCATGGGATTATTCGGAAATCTGTTCAAGGGGCCCCAGGTGGACATGGCAAAAAGTGATGCCAACCGTAAGAAAATGCGCGCCTTGTTCAATCAAGCGGTAGAAAACGGAGAGGACTACAAAATACTTTTTGGCTTCACGGAAGATGTGAGCCGTTTTAATTACGGCATTGTCCACGGCAGCAAAACGAAAATCGGCAATCTGATCGTAGGCTGGAATGAAAGCAGCCAAACTATCGTTGTCGTTCCTACTGTTCCCGATTTGTCCGGCTGCGGTGATGCCGCATTCTACCAGCGGAGCGAAATACTGAAAGCATATCAGAATAAGTTCCCCACCAACGCTTTTATCATTTACCCGGACAGAAAAAGCTATATCGGTATCGAAGTCTGTGACTGGCTGGAGGACGAAAAGCTGTATGTTTATGTTTCCCAGGATGAGGAGGTAAAGGCGTTTACCGAGTTCTTCCTGAAGCAGTTCCAGAAGAAATAAGTTTCGGCGGCATGATTCCCTGCCGCCGCAGGCATTGGCTCACTTAGCGAATGTAACATGCTTAGTGAACAAGCCCTATTTAGAGCTGCGATCCTCTGCGGAGCGGTTTTCATTTAACAGGAGAACTTTCCTGTTAAATGAAAAAGAGCAGCAACCGAAGTCCCTGCTCTGTCCGTACTGCCTATTTTATTTCAGAAACGCCTCCGCCACAAACATGTCCTCCGGCGTTGTCACCTTAATATTCCGGTAAGATCCTTTTGTCAGCCTCACCTTTACGTTTGTCATCGACTCCACCACCATGGCGTCGTCGGTAACGCCTTCCTGGTATTCCTCAAAGCTCATCATCTTATCATAGGCTTCCATGAGCAGGGGATAGGAAAATCCCTGGGGGGTCTGAATCATCCAGACCTTGTTCCGATCCGGCGTCATTTTTGCAAATCCGTCGTCATCGGACAGCTTCACCGTATCCTTGGACGGCATTCCGGCCGCACAGGCTCCGTAAAGAACGGCATCTTCCATCACACGGCCGATTATTTCCCCATCTGCAAACGGCCTGGCTCCATCATGGATCATGACATAATCCTCCTGACCGTAGCCGCCCCGGCTTCCCAGGTATTTGAGTCCCTCATAAACAGAGTGATAGCGCTCTTTACCGCCGGAGACCACAGCCATAACCTTACCGATTCCATACCGCTCCACGATCTCTTTCCGGCAAAATTCCCTCTCGTCCTCTCCTGTAACAAGAATAATATCGCTGACCGCGCTTTGTTCAAATTGCTTCAGCGAATAATAGACAAGCGGTCTGCCGTCCAAAAGCATATACTGCTTCCGGATGCCGCTGTTCATCCGCTTTCCTTTCCCTGCCGCCAGCACTATGGCCGCCGTTCTTTTGCCTTCTCTATCCGCCATCACCGTTCTCCCAATTTCAGGTTCGGCACCGCATTGAGATCCCATCCTGCCCTGGAACCGCCTATATATTCATAGTAGGCCGCCACGCCAATCATTGCGGCATTATCCGTACAGTAAACCGGTGACGGATAATAGAACTTAAGCCCTGCCTTTTGGCATGCCTCCTTCATCCCCTCACGGAGAGCCGTATTGGATGCAACTCCTCCTGCGATTGCCACCTTGTCGTAACCATATTCTTTTGCCGCCAAAACCGTCCTTGTAACCAGCACCTCCACCACGGCATTCTGAAAGGATGCGGCCAAATCAGGAACCACAATCTCTTCTCCTGTCATCTTTGCATGGTTAATGTAATTGAGAACCGCTGATTTCAGGCCGCTGAAGCTGAAGTCATAAGGATTGTCCCCGACTTTTGCCCTTGGAAATTCTATTGCATGTTTATTCCCGCCCTGCGCGGCCTTATCAACCTTGGGGCCTCCCGGATATCCCAGTCCGACAGCCCTCGCCACCTTGTCAAACGCCTCGCCGGCGGCATCGTCCCTCGTCCTTCCGATTATCTCAAACTCCCCGTAATCCTTCACGATCACCAGGTGGGTATGTCCCCCCGATACAATCAGGCACACAAAAGGAGGCTCTAAATCTTCATTTTCTATAAAATTGGCCGATACGTGGCCCTCTATATGGTGTACGCCCACCAGCGGTTTTCCGGCCGCATACGCCAGCGCTTTTGCCTCGGCCACTCCCACTAAAAGAGCTCCTACAAGCCCCGGGCCATAGGTGACGGCAATTGCCGTAATCTCTTCCAGGGTCATATCCGCCTCTTTTAACGCACTCTCAATGACCTGGTTTATCTTCTCAATATGCTTTCTGGAAGCAATCTCCGGTACTACCCCTCCATAAAGTGTATGAAGGGCAATCTGTGACGATATAACATTCGAAAGCACCTGCCGGCCGTTCTTAACTACGGCAGCCGCAGTCTCATCGCAGGAGCTTTCAATCGCCAGAATATAAACGTCCCCGTCTGCTGTATGTTTCTTCATGACGTCCTCCCGATTCCTAATCTTCCTCAAATCCCAGTTCCGCCGTCCAGCCGTCCTTTGCTGCCTTCGCCTCAGGGAATATCTCTCTGACCTTGTCCATATATTCTTCCGGTCTGTTAAGGGACGGGCTGTAGTGAGTCAGCCACATCTGTGCAGGCTTGGCCGTCCTGGCCAGGCTGGCCGCCTCATACATGGTCATGTGCTTATATTCTCTGGCTTTGGACTCCTTTCCGTCCTCGCCGTACATCCCCTCACAGATAAAAAGATCCGCCTCTTTTGCATATTCGGCAATGACCGGAACCGGCCTTGTGTCGGTACAGTAGGTGACACGGATTCCCTTCCTCGCAGGGCCCAGAACCATATCCGGAGTCAGCGTCCTCTCTCCGTCCTGCACCGTCTCCCCCTTCTGGAGTCTGTTCCAGTATTTCTGGGGGATCTGCTGCTGCCTGGCCCGCTCCACGTCAAATCTGCCTTTTCTCGGAATGGAAATCGAATATCCATAACACGTTACGTTGTGGTTCACCTTATAGGCATCTATTACGTAAGGTCCGATCTGAAACTGCTCTCTCGGCTCCGACAGTTCTATAAAACGGAGGGGAAAAGGCAGCTCCGGCGCAATCGTCCGAAGCGCTCCCACCACTCTTTCAAGGCCCTTCGGCCCAATCATAATCACCGGCTCCGTTCTCTCAGCATTGCCCATGGTCAGCAGAAGTCCCGGCAGGCCGCTGATATGATCCGCATGGTAATGGGTAAAACATATCACATCCACAGGCTTCGGACTCCATCCCTTTTCCTTCAGCGCTACCTGCGTACCTTCTCCGCAGTCTATTAATAAATTGCTTCCGTCGCAGCGGGTCATCAGCGATGTCAGCCACCTGTATGGCAGCGGCATCATTCCCCCTGTTCCAAGCAGACAAACGTCTAACATGTATATTCCTCTTTTCTGTCTCTTTCTGAAAATAGTTCCTCCAAATCATACCATAAAAGGAAGCATAGTTGCAAGTATTTAACGGAGGTTGGGGGGACACGTCCGGAGCGGACCATGTCCGGTGTGGCGGGAGTGGTGTGGCTGAGTCTTCAGTCCCCGGGTTTTAGACTGTCGTGAGGGGGAATCCGGCCGGAATGAATTCCTGCGGAGACCGTTTGCACTCTTTGGAGTGCGCATCAGTGCTAAAAGCTCAAGGAACCTCGCTAAGCACCGGCGGACTCCCAGGGCCAATTCACAAAATTGAGCGGAAGTAAATCCGGTACTGTTCTTCCGGCCTTCCTTCCGCTCAATCGATTAGGAACTATTATGAAAATCAAACGCATCCTTCTCCAACCCACGACAATCTTCCCACCGGGACGAAAGACTCATATACACATTTAACCACCCCGTCCGCCAGCCGTCCCGGCAGCGTCCTCACCGCCTAATTTATAATAATTCTATCTGTTCTTCCACATCCACCGGAATACAGAATTCTGCCGTCATTCTGTCATAACATTCTTCACACAGATCAAAATGATGCACTTCTCCGTCCTTCTCTGAAAAGTAATCCCAGACGTAATCAAAACGGGCAGCCCCTTCCCTCAGGATTCCTTCTTTTACGACCATCTTTTTTCCGCACATGTTACAGCAGACTGCGTCCAACTGTCCATTTTCTTTGTACTTCCTCATAATATCCTCGCCTTTCTTCTTATCCTGCGTTACCATTTTCAGGTTGTCCATCCCGGGCAACAGTTTAGACAGCATGAACTGTTACCATCCCGGACCTTTTTGTTTTTCCTCATACTTTCCCGTCCGCTCTCCTGTCTTTACCGGCTCGCCTTACAGCGAAAAAAGGAGCATCACCGACAGGGATACTCCTACATTATATCTGGTTTATTCACGATTTTAAGTGGTAATTATTTCAACTCCCCGGCGCCACATAATCAGCGCATCCTCCACCGGATTTGAATAATACCTTTTTCTGACTGCTTCAATCTTAAAACCGTATGATTTATAAAGGCTTATGGCCGCGGCATTGGAAGCTCTTACCTCCAGGCTTATCTCATCCACCCGGTTTGCCCTGGCATACTCCGCCAGAATTTCCATCAGATCCCTGCCGTACCCCCTCCCCCTTGCCGCAGGAAGAACGGCAATCCGCATCAGTTCACCCTCTCCGGCTATCACGCGGAAGTTGCAGTAGCCTGCGATTTTACCGCCTTCTTCCAGTACCCAGACCTTGTCTAAAGGGCTGTCCAGACAATCTGAAAGAAGCGTCATAGACCATGGTACGGTAAAGCATTCCTGTTCCAGTTCTGCCACGGTGTGCAGATCCTTCGTCTCCATCAAACGGATCGCTGCCATCTTACTCCTTTTCCCGGCACGGTTCACAGACCGGCTAATCTAAGCGGCGCCATGAACGGTCCCCATCTTCCAGTTATAATATTGATATTCAAGCTGCCTTATCTCTCCACAACTACGATTCCGGCCGCCAGCTTATCCATCTCTCCCTGACGTTCCGCCACCTCGCGTTCACGCTCCGCCTGGGATTTCCTCAAGTAGTCGGGTTTATGCTCCGCAGCCGTCTGAAACCTGCCCTGTTCATAGTACACAGCCCCCAGAGCCGCAACGGAGGCCCCTCTCTGCCGGTTCACATGAGCCGGGGCAAATTCAAAGGGCACGTTCATTGTCTCTTCTATTATATGACGGCAGACAGGCACTCCGTCACCGAGAAAAATAACTTTTTCTCCCATCCGGTTAAGCTCCTGCGTCAAATCCCTGATATCCGACGGCCACTGCTCCCTCACCACTTCGAAAGAATCCAAAAAACGGTAGAGTCCCGTATATACCTGGCTGCGCCTTGCATCCATAATCGGGCAGATCAAAGCGTTTGCGCCGTAAAGGTTGTAGGCCATGGCATCCATGGTTGGAACGTGGATCAGCGGTTTATTCAGGGCCAGCCCCAGCCCTTTTCCCGTCGCCGAACCGATGCGAAGTCCGGTAAAGGAGCCTGGACCTCCGGAAACGGCAATGGCATCCACGGTGTCAAGTTCCATCTCCAGCAACCCCATCATCTGATCAATCATCGGCAGAAGTGTCTGGGAATGCGTCTTCTTAAGGTTGACCGTATATTCCGCCGTAACCACATCATCCGTTACAATCGCCACAGAGGCCACCAGGGATGAACTTTCTATTCCAAGAATTCTCATTTTCTTTCCTCCACAGTTATTTTACGGTAGTCAAATCCCTTTTCCAGATCCTTTTCAATCCGTATCTGCGTAAGCTGATCCGGCAGAATCTCCCCGATCAGGCTGGACCATTCAATCAGACTGACGCCGTCGCCGTAAAAACAGTCTTCATAACCGATTTCATCCATCTCGCTGATGTCTCCAATCCTGTAGACATCAAAATGATAGAGCGGAAGCCGCCCTTCATCGTATTGCTGGATAATCGTAAAGGTAGGGCTGCTGACCGGCCCTTCAATCCCCAGTCCTTTGGCAAAGCCCTGGGTAAATACGGTTTTCCCCGTGCCCAAATCACCATCCAGGCAGTAAACCTCACCCGGCCGGGCCTTCTGCCCGAGCTGTTCCCCCAGTTCAAATGTCTCCTCCGGTGTAAATGTCTCTATTGTCATCTCAGATTCCCTTCCTCAATTCTGCCGGAACATACTCCCTGAGCAGATTCAGGAACTGTTCCTTTTTTCCGCCTTCCAGCACCCGCTGCGGGAACAGGTAGGCCCTGTCTTTCGTCAGATACAGCACATAGATGTCCGACACCTTTCCCACTTTTATAATCTGTTTCCAGCGGATCACGGCTTTATCCCTGCCCTGGTGAACTCTGAGCCCGTTATAATCTATTTTAAAATGAGTTTCCTTTGATCTCTGAGGATCCAGCGCTTCCCGCCCCGCCTTCCTGTACAGGACAAACGGCTGGGTGCAGGCAATCAGCACTACTGCCAGCGCCAGTATGGCTTTCATAAAACCGGGCTGGGCCGGCCACGTCGCCACCACGGCTCCGAGGGCAAGTATCGTGCAGCCGATACTTATGAATCCCGGTACTGAATGGTAATAGTGGTGCAGCGAAAACAGGAAAATCTCCCTAGACGTAACCTTAACTCGTAAATCCATCTTCCACTCCTCTTTTCTATCAGCTTTCCTTCCCACATCTTAATATAGGATTAGAAAAAAGTCAATCCGCCGTTACTGTTCACAGGTGAGGAGGAGGACGCGTCCGGAACGGACCATGTCCGGTGGGGTGAGGTTTTGGCTGAGACTTCCGTCCCGGCGAAAACCTGGCCTTGGGGCGGCATCCGCAGACTTTATCTTCGCCCGCAGCCCCAAACCACGGCAATCTTCCCCGTGACGAAAGACTCATATACACACCGCACCCCCTTGCCAGCGATTTGCGTTTCCTGTATACTTGTGGTAACAGTTCAGGCAGGTCTGCGCATTCACTGCGCTGACCGTGCAAAAGGGTAGTGGCAGCATGCATCCGGCTCATCGCATAGCGATTTAATTAACCGGATGCCGTAACAGTTCATGCTGTCTGTACTGCTACTACCTGTGAACATAAAGGATGGTAAAATGCGATGAAGAAAATACTTTTATTCACAACCGGAGGCACGATAGCCTCAAAAGAAGGTAACAACGGCCTCGAACCGGAAATGGATGCAAACGAGCTTCTCTCCTATATGGGAGATCTGGCCAACCGATATGATATTACCTGCCGCGAGCTGCTAAGTCTGGACAGCTCCAATATCCAGGCGGAAGAATGGAGAAAAATCGCGCGGAATATTTTTGAAAATCTGGAACAGTATGACGGCATCGTCGTAACCCACGGTACGGATACCATGGCATATACAGCTTCCATGCTCTCTTTCATGCTTCAGAACCTGAAGGTTCCCGTCGTGCTGACCGGTTCGCAGATGCCGATTGATAATATGCTGACGGATGCCAGAAATAACCTCTACGCCGCCTTTGCCGCCATTGATGCCGGGATTGCCGGGGTCAGCGTCGCCTTCAACCGGCGCATTATGCTGGGATGCCGTGCGGTCAAGGTGAGAACGCTTGGCTTTGAGGCTTTTGAAAGTGTAAATGCCCCTTATCTTGCCGAAGTATTTGCCAACGGAATGCGCAGATACCATGAACCGGAAAAACCAGTCCCCGGCTCCCGTCCCGGAACCGGTGCTTCCTCCTCAGAAGGACATCATCCGGCTGTCCTGAAAGACAGTATCTCAACGGATGTCTTTCTGCTGAAACTGATCCCCAACACAAAACCTGCCATTTTTGATGCTCTGCAAAAACTGGGTTACAAAGGGATCGTACTCGAGGCCTTCGGAGCCGGCGGACTCCATTTTTTCAGAAGAAATCTGCTTGAGAAGCTGGAACAGCTCACAAAGGCCGGCATCAGCGTTGTAGCCTGCAGCCAGTGCCTGTATGAGCCCAGCGACTTTTCTATCTATGAAGTGGGACGCCGCCTGCTGGAGTGCGGAGTAATCCCGGGCCGCGATATGACGACGGAGGCGGCAGTGACCAAACTGATGTGGGCGCTCGGCCAGACACAGGATCCAAGCGAAGTGCGGAAAATTTTCGATACGGATATTGCAGGAGAGGTTTCTATAAACGGAGACTGACATACCAAACCGCCATATGACCGGAACAATAGCCCTGAACTGCAACTATTTTAATGTAAATATATACAGGAGAGAAAATCATGAATGAGACAGAAAAACGAATTATACAGTTGATTGATGAACACCGTGAAGAACTGATCGCCATGGGAAATGAATTGTACACACGGGCGGAACGCGGCTTTGCCGAAGTGAACACCTCCGCCTTCATTGCAGATAAACTTAAAAAGCTTGGGCTTAACGTTCAGACCGGACTGGCCGGGACGGGACTGCGCGCCTCCGTCGGAAAAGAGGGCGGTGTCAATGTGGCTCTGATAAGCGAACTGGACGGTATACTCTGCCCCTCGCATCCTCAGGCCGCACCGGACGGTATGAGCCATGCCTGCGGCCACCATGCCCAGATGACCGCTATGCTGGGCGCCGCGATTGCCCTGACTTGCCCGGAGGTTGCCGCAGAGCTGGACGGACAGGCTACATTTTTCGCTGTCCCCTCGGAAGAATTTCTCAGCGAAGATATCCGCTGCGGACTCAGGGAGAAAAATATCTCCACCCACTCAGGCGGAAAGGCGGAGCTGATTTACCGCGGCTGTTTCAAGGATATTGATATGGCCATCACGACGCACGCCCACATGCTGCCGTTTGATGACTATGATTTCGTGCTCGGCAACAGCGCCTGCACCGGCTTTATCGGAAAAACCGCTGTTTTCCACGGCAAAGCGGCCCACGCCGCCGGAGCCCCTCATGAGGGCGTTAATGCGATGAATGCCGCTGCACTGGCCTTAAGCGCCCTGGGTATGATACGCGAGACATTCCAGGAAAAAGATTATATCCGCGTCCATCCCATCATGAAAGAGGCCGGTTCCGCCGTCAATGTCGTTCCCGACAAGGCGGTTCTCGACATGATGGTGCGGGCCGGTAACTTAAAAGCCGTTGCCGAAGTGTCTGAAAAGACGGATCGCGCTTTCCGGGGCGCTGCCTACGCCATAGGCGCCGAGGTCGAAATCACGGATGTCCCCGGTTATCTGCCTGTCATCGAACGACTCCCCGACAAGGTGATGACAGAAGCTGCCGGACTGCTTGGTGATTCTGTTAAATGGACCTCCATCACCCCCGGACTCGAAAACATGACGTCCACTGATGTCGGCGATCTGACCCATCTGATGCCGGTGCTCAATTTCACATTCGGAGGCTTTGAAGGCGCCCTCCACAGCAAGGATTTCCGCCTGACCGACGCCGAGAAAGCTTTCGTGCTGCCGGCAAAGCTGATGGCTCTCATTGCCTATCGTCTTCTGACCAATCAGGCGGAAGAAGCCAGGGAAATTCTTGAGAATTTCACCCCGGCTCTGACCCTGGAAAAATATCTGGAATATATCGGTTAAAATTTCAAGGCGGCAGGACGCTGCCGCCTCATATTCAGAAAAAGACCTACTGCCCGCTACCCGAGTAGTCCGGGGAGCCAGGTTATCAGTACCGGCACATAGGCAAATATCATAACTGCCGCCATCTCAATCAGCAGGAAGGGCCATACGCCCTTTACAATATCATTAAACTTCAGTCCTGTCACCGAACATGCCGTAAACAGATTATACCCAAACGGCGGCGTGACATAACCAATCACAAGGTTGATAACAAAAATCATACCCAGGTGCAGGGGATCAAGCCCCAGCGTAATTCCCAGCGGCACAATTACCGGAGCAATAATAATAATCGCCGCCACTGTGTCCATCAGCGCTCCTACTATGAAAAGCAGAAGCATCAAAACCAGAAGATAAATATACTTATTTGTGATAAATACCGACAGGGCGCCTACTATCTGATTGGAAATCTGTGTGACAGACATAATCCAGGACAGCAGGTTTGCGGCTGCAATAATAAAATCCACCATTGCCGCCGTCTCCATGGACTTGACAAGAGCTTTTGGAAGATCTGATATCTTAATTTCTCTGTATACAAAAATCCCCACGAAAAGCGCATACACGACTCCGACTGCCGCCGCCTCGGTAGGCGTAAAGACGCCGCTGTAGATTCCCCCCAGAATAATAATGGGAAGCAGAAGCGCTCCGAGAGCAGACCACGTATTCTTCAAAAATTCCCGAAAAGAAAATTTTTCTCCCTTATACTTGAGTATTTCCGGATTACGCACTGCAATTACCGCATTGACTCCAATCAGAAGCAGCATCAGCGTTACCCCCGGCACAATTCCGGCCACAAACATTTTTGGGATGGATACGCTCATGGTTACCCCGTAAATAATCATCGGAATACTGGGCGGAATAATCGGCCCCAGTGCGCCCCCGGCCGCAGCCATACCGGCCGCCGTTTTAATCGGATATCCATTTTTCACAAGGGACGGAATCATAATACTGCCGATAGCCGCCACCGTGGCAGGGCCTGAGCCCGTAAGCGCGGCAAATATGGCGCACGACACAATCGTCACGATTCCCAGGCCGCCCGGAAGCCAGCCAAGCAGGCTCTCCGCCCATTTAATCATCCGTTTGGATATTCCTCCGCGATCCATCAAATCCCCGACAAACACAAACAGGGGAACAGCCAGCAGAGGAAATGAATCCAGCCCCGTTACAGCTCTCTGACAGACCAGAGTCAGCGGCTTCATGCCGGTTTCCAGAAGAAAAAATATCCCGGAGCCAAGGATGGAGAATGCAACGGGCACGCCGGCAAAAATCATAAGTATCATAATTAAAAACATTATGCCTATCATAACCGTTCTCCCTTCCCCGCCAGTTCTGCCAGTGATTCTGCCAGATGTACCGCGGAATAAAATATAACAAGAACGCCGCAGACCGGAGCGGACGCGTAAACATACGACATGCTGATCCGGAGCGCCGGACTGAGCTGCATCCTCGTGGACATTACGACCTTCCAGCCATATCTTACTAAAACATATGCGACTAAAATAATAATAAGGTTGACCGCTATTTTTAACACTGTCTGCACCTTTTTCGGAAGGGCGTCCGTAATCGCCGTTACCGTCGCATGGGAACTCTTTTGCGTACAGATAGCCGCCCCCAGCAGGTTAGACCAGATAAATGCATAGCGCGCCAGTTCCTCTGTCCATGACAGGGAATTATTCAAAACAAAACGGGTAAATACCTGAAGGACACAGGCTGCTATTAAAATGGTAAATGAAACCGCCACCATTATATTCAATACTTTTTCGACAGCGGCGTTCATCTTTTGAATTCCTTTCACTGTCACCCCTCCTCGTATAATAAGTTTGTAAGCAAGAAAA
>NZ_KE993042.1 GCF_000466485.1 [Clostridium] symbiosum ATCC 14940
AAGGCGGCACTTCCCTACTCCACCAGAAAAAGGCTGTCCGCTCGGGCTACGACATGGACATTCTCCCACCCGACCTTGTGACGTTCAGCAAGGACGCGAAAACCTTGTTGGAGGATTTGCAGAGCCGCAACGAGAGAATGTTTCTTTTAACCTTCCTGATTGTCAACATGGCCCCCACGCGGGAACAGCTTGAAAACGAGATTTTCACGGTTTCGGGTATCACGCAGAAATACAACTGCACAATCCGGCGGCTGGACTTCCAGCAGGAACAGGGCTTTCTGTCCTCCCTCCCCCTCGGCTGTAATGCCGTGGAGATCCAGCGGGGCCTGACAACGAGCAGTACCGCGATTTTCATTCCCTTCCTGACCCAAGAGCTCCGCATGGACGGGGAGGCTATTTACTACGGCCTGAACGCCCTATCCCATAACATCATCATGGCAAACCGAAAGAAATTAAAAAACCCCAACGGGCTTTTCCTCGGCGTGCCGGGAAGTGGAAAATCCTTTGCCGCCAAGCGGGAGCTTGTGAATGTGTTCCTTGCGACCAATGACAAAATCCTGATTGTAGACCCGATGGGGGAATACTCGCCGTTGGTTCGGCGGCTCGGCGGGCAGGTGGTGGAGATTGCGCCCGACAGCCCGCACCACATCAACCCTATGAGCCTGATTGCCGATTTAGACAATGGCGAGGAAAACCCTATGGCACTGAAAGCGGACTTCATTCTCTCGCTGATGGAACTGATTGTAGGCGGCAAGGACGGGCTTCAACCCGTGGAGCGGACAGTCATTGACCGCTGTGTACGGCTCATGTACCGGGACTATCTACAAGATCCCGGCGCGGCCAAAATGCCGATACTCCAAGACCTGTATACGCTCCTGTGCAAGCAGACGGAGCCGGAGGCGGCGCGGCTGGCAACCTCACTGGAAATCTATGTGTCCGGCTCCCTGAACGTATTCAACCATGAAACTGATGTTGACCTGTCAAGCCGCCTCGTCTGCCTCGACCTAAAGAAGCTCGGGGCGGGCCTGCGGACAATCGCCATGCTGATTATGCAGGATTTAGTCAATTCGCAGGTATCGGCCAACTTTGCACAGGGAACCGCTACATGGTGCTATTTTGACGAGTTTCATCTGCTCTTGAAGGACGAGCTCACGGCCTCCTACTGCGTGACCGTCTGGAAAATGCTGCGGAAGAAATTCTGCGTTCCCTCGGCGCTTACACAGAACGTCAAAGTGCGCCCAGATAGGGCGCTGTGCAAAGCAGTTTAAGGTACTGCCGCACACGGCAGTGTGCGAAACAATCTGCCTTACCGACTAAGGAGAAATCCTTTACGGGAACAGCGCATGGCAGAAAAAGGAATAGTCACCAAAGGACTTAGGTGCGACTGTTTCCTAATGTTAAGAAGATATGAGGATAAGATTGGGTTTATCGAATGTAAGGTTCCAGTTCCTGTTTTTTGCAGGTGTGGGAAAAGTCCTGTAACCCATGTCATAACGCTGTCACGTCATCTTTCACGGCGGGACAACTGCCAACACGTTATGAAACAGGCGTGAGAACACGTCACAAAGAACCGAAAGCATATCCGACAATCTTCATTAACCTATGCACAGTGCTAACTGGGGATTGCCTAAGTTCGGCTCATTTGCCGGATATGGTAACGGAGGCTCCATAGTAGTTTGAGAACCCTGAATTGACAGGGAATGCCGTAAATTCGGAGGCGGGAAAGCCGCTTACATGGCGAAGGGAGCCAGTTAGTAACATCTAAAATGTAAGAATGAAAGGGAGGAGAAACCTCAATGAAACCAACATCTGAAATTTTAGAGCGTATTGAAAAGTGTTCCAGCGAACACAAAGACGGCGTGTTCACAAGGCTTTACAGATATTTGCTTCGTGAAGATATTTACTACGCCGCCTACCAGAAACTTTATGCAAACAAAGGCGCAACAACACAGGGTATCGACGACGATACCGCAGACGGTTTCAGTGACTTCTATGTAAAAGAGTTAATCCAGTCATTAAAGGATGGAACCTACAAGGCTAATCCTGTAAGGCGTGAGTATATTCCAAAGAAAAATGGAAAACTCCGCCCTCTGGGTATCCCGTCTTTCCGTGACAAACTCCTGCAAGAAGTTGTCAGAATGATTTTGGAAG
>NZ_KE993043.1 GCF_000466485.1 [Clostridium] symbiosum ATCC 14940
ATCCCACCCCAACTATTGACAAAGAGCCGAAAAAAGACAGGCCAAACAGAATCCGTTTCACTGTTTTCCTGTCCATCTGTTTTATTTTATCCAACATTGACCGACCGTCTACCTTCCCTTCCTTCATGATTTGCAGTCTGATACTGAACCAGGTTCCCATAGTAATTACCCAGGGTATTGACCGCATTATACAGGCTTGTAATAATTACTGCCCGAATATTATGAGCCTTCCTTTCATTCTGTCTCAACGTATTTAACACATACTGCATATGAAACAGATTCAGTTTATAAAATTGCGCCTTTACCTGTTCCACATTCCGATCTTCCTTGTTGACCCGAATGGTCTCTGCCCCTGATGTCAGGACATCAACCGCAATCCGTACCATTTCGTCAAGACGCTCATCATCTTGATAATCATGCTTTAGTATGCCATACTCAATCTGCGCCTTAAACCGTTCTTCCACCTCCTGATAAGATAAGATGGGATAATCTCTGTTGTAATCTACTGAAGTAATCTCTGTATTTGTCCCACCAGTTTCAGTTGGAGGTCCCCCGCGTTCTGGTGGTACCCTCCCACCTATTTGGGTGACACCTCCCACCAATACTGGTGGGATATCCCTCTCATTCTGGTGAGATACCGCGCAGACGCCAGGGGTATCACTTATTTGAGTGGGATATCTCCCATACTTTTCCTCTGACGCAGTTTCACCGGACATTTCCTCTGCCGGATATGTGAGTGCAAGCAGTGTATCCACATCTAAATCAAGGAACAGAACATTAGGCACCTGCTGCCCATTAATACAAAGGGTTCTGAACACCCTTCTAACCACCCCCAGTTTCTCCAGCTCCACAACGGCATTGTTGGCATCCCTCTTGGAAATCCCAAACTGATCCGCCAGCTGCTGGTAGCTTCTCTGCAATAAATCTGAATGGAAGCGTTTCCGGAAACCGATAAGCTGCCCGCTCCCTTCATCCCTGATTTCCGCCGCCCGGTACCAGTACACAATATCAGAGAGGATTACGATTGCATTTAGATACGGCTTTCCGGTCGATTTGCATATGGTCTTATACCAGGCTGCTGGTATGATATTACCTGTGATATTGATTCGGCTCATCCGGTCCACGGTTCGATTACCGGTTGTAAAATCACTGTCCATACAATCCTCCCTCTATGTTTTTCACGAGATAACAATTCACTTATTCTGTCCGTCTATATTATATAAAAGTTCAAAAAAAGAGCGGTAAAACTGCCACCGCTCTCACATTACTTAACTATAAACAATTCCATTCCTGGGATAAAGGAAATTGATATGCCATATCATATGCTGCTATTGCAGCTCTATTAACATCAATAATTTCTCCGAAGTCTCTGTCCTGTCCTCTTATTCCCTTTTCCCGTAAACCAGCCAGCAATTGTTCAGCCGTTTCTAATAACAATAAATGTGCATCTCTGGTTTCCTTATAAGTTTCACGCACACTCATTTGGCACTGTTTTCTCAAACAAAAAAGATAATGTCTAAAAGCCTCCTTTTCACCAAACCCAGTAGATGATGGCAAACCCAGTCCAAACAGCATATCACTATATGGATTTTCCATACTAGCTGCAGGTTTCAACTTATTCAACAAATTCATACGCTTGGCTATATCTAAAAAAGGAATTTTAAACTCCGATAAAGCTTGTGGGCTATAATACCATATAGCTCTCCGACTAATATTTTTCTCTTCTACAGTTTCAAAATGTTCTGGTTGAAACCAACGCAAATTCAAGAAATTACCGGAAGCAATTGCGTCACATTTAGCCAGTGATAAGCAAAGCAATTGATGACTTGCATAGCCCACTATTGTCTTCTTGTGCTGTCTTTTAATTCCAGCAATTAAAGACAATAAATTTGACACCCACAAAGGTTTATCTACTAAATAATATCTTTCAGGGTGTTCACAAACAATATAAACCCCATCAACCTCCCATTCCTCTACATAGGCTATCACCTTTTCTATCTGTTCTTCGTCATTCATAACATCGCCAGACAACGAAATCGTATGTATTCTACTAAATTCTGCGCCATATTTCTTGGCACAATTTATTGCCATCTTCTGAACTCGATTCCATAAATCATCTATTTTCGTCGCAGTAAAAGCCGGCAAAATTAATGACTCTGAATCTACTTCACGGTTTAACTCAACAAGTTTATGTATAGTATCATCAAGCCCACCGCTTTCAAGCATCGTAAATTCATCTTGAGGCCAATATGCATATTTGGCGAGATTTTTTTGAAACTTACGCGGATAATATAATTGCGGATCAACTAAAATGCTTCCATTTTTCTTGTGTATTTTTCCAGCAAATCCACCAATACTTTTAGGTATTATATTCATAGGGCTAATAATAATAGTTCCACTACCAAAGTCTTCTATATGTTCTTCAGCCAACGATTGCATGCCATGTCCCATTTGTATAAATAACTCCATTATACATTCCCCCTTAATAGATAAATGTTGGTTTTGCCGCTTCTAACCAACCTATTGCTTGCTCTGCTGTCCTTGGTCTGCGCGAAGGATATTTTCCCATCATCGCACCTAACAAAGCCATAAACTGACTTTGTGTATCTCCTTTGATGGAATATTGTACTGGTGTGATTGTCTCAGTTCTTTGTAACACTTCCAATACATTAATCGCATTTTCCCGAAATGGGTTTTTACCTGTTATACATTCATATGTAACCACACCTAATGAAAAAATATCTGCCCGTGAATCTATGTCCTTTTTTAAATTATTAAATTGTTCAGGAGCTGCATAACCAGGGGTATGTGGACCCATTAAAGCCTCTGTCTTCGTGAGTGATGTACCATTAATGATCCTAGCTATACCAAAATCAAGAAAGTATATCTTTCCATCCGTTGTTCTTATAATATTTTCCGGCTTAACATCTCTATGGACAATCCCCTTACTTTCGATATTTTTGATAAAAAAAAGACCTTGTTCTAAAAAATCTACTGCTTCTTCCAAAGAGAATTTCATTCCCTGTCTTAAAAGTTCCCGCAATTCTGTACCGCATATTTTTTCTTCTACAATATATAAAGTTTCAGTATCATCATATATGACTGTACCTGTTTCATACATTTTCGGCACCGCATCTAAATTTAAACTTCGACCTATTTCGATTTCTCTCATTGATCGTGGATCATTTAGCGAAAAGTATAACTTTATAACACACTCACCGTAATCTTTATGTGAAGCACTAAAAACCAGCTTTTGTCCCCCTCTAGCCAATATTGAAACCTTGTCATACTCTTGGCTCATTTCATCAAATCGTCTCATCTCTACATTACCCTCTCTTTAGCATACACTTGCAACCGATTTCCCAATCCATTCATTAAACTGCAAAGATAAGTAGCTGGATGGCAAAGCAAGTTTTTGTGCTTCGACCACCTTTCTAAATCCATTCCGTTTGCAGTATAAACCAACACCCTGTTTTTGAAAATTATTAAGAGTTACTTCCTGAGGTCTTTCAATATTGGTCAAAGCATACGACTGTGAAGCAAACCAAGTGTTAATCAATGATTGTTCTGCAACCTTTTTCATATCACTAATTTTAGCCTCTACTGAAACCAACTTTTTTATGCTGTAGATATTTTTCAGTTTTTCTGCTTTCCATTTACCATTTACTCGTATAATCATTTTTGCATCTATTAAACATTCAATTGATTTTAATATTTGCTTTTCAGGTAATTTTAAAGTATTAATTAATTGTTCTCCGGTACAGCCCTTTGATAAAATAAAATGCGATAGCACTTTTAAATCATAAATATCTAATTTTTCCCTTTCTTTAGACCAATTTTCTAATATGTCTGGCGAATATGTTGCGAATACTATATCAGGAAAACCAGAACTAACCCTTGGTTCAACAAAAACCGCCAAATTATTTACCTTATTATCTTTCAAAAACTTATCGCAATAAAACTCGATGAATTCTTTTACTAACTCGATTTCTTCCCCTTGAGTTGCTGTCCGAGTAAACAAACCTATGTTTGGTACATTTTTTTCAAAAATTTCTATCCGCTCCATACAACACCTCATGTTATTTTAATTTTACCCTGTTTTCATTATATAACAATATCAAAAACTTTTGTACATATTGTTAAGAAAATTTTCTAATTTCTTGATTCACGTTATCACATGATTGGTTGGCATTGCCAAACTAATTATAGCACAAAATACTCCATAGTTTGATGATTAATCAGCCCCTATATTTTATGTACATATTCCAGATACTGAATCGCCTTCTCCCTCACAATCCCCTTCACAACAGCTTCACCCCCCATATATGCCCTCAGCGCCTCCTCCTGATAATCAAAGCAGTAAATGATTCCCCTCCCTTCCCGTTCTATTTTTCCGCAGACCCTCTTTAATCTCCAAAGCTCCAGATCATAACAAAAGTACACCTGGTTCCCGTCACGGTCCACACCATCGTCTAACGCCCCGTCTGCTCCATTTATCTTCCACAATGCCGTACAGAGGAAGTCCCTCAGCCTTCTGTCCTCCTCCGGGTTCATCATCAGCCGCACCTGTAACTGGGCTTCCTTAATCAGCGGTATAAAATAAATCCGTTCATAGATATCATCCAAAGCAAACAGATTCCCCTTAATCCCTCCGTCACTTTCCAGGAGCCTTAAAAGCATATCCGTCCGGTTCCCAAACATCACTGCGTCTGCAGGTGAGTGATACCCCTTATTCCGAAAAACAGCCTCCATACGGCTTCGCATGGTGCGCTCTGTTTTCTTTGCCCACTTCATCAGGCTATCCATCGAATTGTACACAATATACGGTTTTGCGGCAGTTAACAGCACCCCGCAGGCTCTGGAACCGCCAATCTCCTTTGCCATACCACGTTTAAACTCCAGAGTTCCGTAATATCCCCCCATATCCCTCCCAATCATATCCTGTCCTTCCCCAGACGGAACGGGATGGAACATAGGGAAGAAAAAATCCGGTTTACTGCTCTTATAAACCGGAACGCCAGCCACAGACAGGTAAATCCACACCATGCTCATCCGGTACAGCCTCAGACGCTTATCCGGTTCGCTTTTTATATGGTTCGTCTCCACGGAACCGCAAAGAAATGGGGTGAAATCTTCCGGCCACAACTCCAGCAGCCTTCTCTTTGCCTTTGCTTTAAGCACATATCCTTTAAGCCCGTCTTTACAGCGCAGGCTAATATAACCTTCCCGCTTCAACCGGGTAATCAATGCCGCGCTATAAGAACAGGAGCCAACTGCATATACCGCCCAATCTGCCGGCATTTCCCCGCTTACTCCAATCAGCATCAGTAGACGGACTGCCTTACTCTCCTGGTCCATATTCACCACCTCACCTGTCTGCCCTTTTATTCCGTATCATTCCAAAACCGTACCCTACTGACTCCATACCTGGGTAAAAATCCCGGGATTTTCGCTGCCACCTCCTTGAAAAACCATACTTCTTTCCGTAACTGTACCCTATCGAAAATTCAGCAAAAAATACAGACACTTTTTCGATACCCCCTACCCGGAGCAAACTGCACGGTTCTGCATATTATCCCCCAACCATCCAGGGAATTTTTCATTCTCCATGATAACAAGATAGGTCCTGTCTTCTTTCCCCAGCATAGTAGTGTGATAGCTGTTTAAATAAAGTCCGCTGTCTGTCTTTAAGAAGAAAGCTCCCACCACGTCCAGGATATGTTTTTCCTCCAGATTATCATGATCTCTCACTCTGGCAAGTGGAAGCCCGGAATCATACACATGCAGAAAACAGACCGTGCAGCACTCATACTGGGGAACCTCGCCCTCGTTGTCTTCCTGTCTTGTGCGCCAGTGTTTCAGCGCCAGGTAAAGCGGCTTATAGATGTAATCCGTGTAATCGCTCTTTCTGTGCGGAACCAAAAACGGAAGGGCAATGGTCATAACTCCGTCCTGACAGGCCACTTCTATTCCATGAATCCCAATTAAATCCTCCTTATATGCCTCATATTTTCTGGTATCAAAGGTCACTTCCAGTACCAGACGACGCATTTTCTCTGTCAGCCGCTCCGATAATCTGGCGGCCTCCAATATCAGATCATTAAAATTCTCATACTGGCTATTGATATACTGCTTTGTCCTGGCAGACAAAAGAGTCCTGGCCTCTGCCACCGATATGTCCAGTCTCCCGGCTGTCTTTTGAACTTCATCCAGCTGTTGTCCCATTTTTGAGAAGGCGTCAGTCTTCTCATGATTTTGTGTAGTATTCGATTTCTCCATCTCCTTTCACCAAACAATAACCTATCGCCGGCAAACTTACTTTCTCAATCACGGCAAAGTCCGGAACCGCAATGATATGGCTGCATGAATCCCTGCATTTTCTCTGGAATACACTGTTTACCAGCTTTACATCATTCAAACCGATGTACAGGATATCAAATAATTCCTCACCGCTGACAAATATAATACGGACCGGATACTCATCCCGGTCCGCCAGAAAATGTTCTGATACCGGTCTCTTTTTCATCAGGCTGATTAACACCCAGAACGCCTGCAGCGTTCCCTTGTCTCTGGCCGCATAGGAATTCTCATTTAAGTACACCATCTTTGTCACCGGGCTGCTGCCGATGCGGTTGTCCTTCTCCAGACGTTTTAGTGCTCTGCCCACCGCGCGCTCCTGACTGAAATACGCATACACCTGTGACCTCAGAAGTACATTGTACTTCTGAATTAAGTCCAGAACTTCTCTGTCCTGTAACGCTCCTTCCTCCATCCTGCCCTCCTGTTATTTCTGGTTTATTATGTCTTTATGACGTAACAATAGACGATTACGCTTTCATGACGTATTAGCCCTGTGATCAGGCAACCGCGTCCTTGCTTATACGCATTATCTGCGTCTTTTATGCATTATCAAAACGCTTTCCCATAGCCCCCTTTCCATACCGCTCCAGCCGTTCCCGCAATTCCTTCAAGTCCTTCCGGTCCGTCGTGATTAAATCCTTCTCCAGCTGGCTTGCCCGGAACTCAACCGTCAGGTTATTATTGTTTGTTGAAATCATACCATTGCCGCGTTCAAACCGTACTATGGACATCATCTCTGCCTCCGACAAATGCAGAACCTCTTTAATCTGTTCTGCTTCATTGTTCTCCATATTCAGAATGATTTTTGTCTTTGCATTGTTGATAATACCACGCCCGTACTTCCCGTCCTTCAGGGCAAAGAAATCCGTCAGATCCTGGGTTGCACATACGCCGGAACCGCCGTATCCCCGTATGATTTTAAAAATCTCCAGCACATATTCCGCCGCCATCTCGTTAGAGGCCGCCCCAATGAGTTTCCAGACTTCATCAATAAAAATAGCCTTCTCCACCGTCCGATCCTCCTTTGCTTTCGACCAGACAAAATCAAGAGCTACAAACATACCCACAGTCAGCAGATCCCCGGACAGTTCCGAAATATCCAACACCACATATTTGTTGGATAAATCCACATTGGTCTGCTGGTTGAAGCTGGAGGCGGAGCCGTGTACCATGCGGTTTAAAATATTCGCCAATCGTTTTGTCTCCGTCTTCTCCATCAGCACTTCATAAACATCTCCAAGAATCGGCATCGCCCTATAACGTCCTGGATTTTCCGGGTCAATCAGGCTCTGGTTTTCATGGGTAATGCCTTTCCGGTTATATGTAATGATAAGCGCCTCGTCCAGTAGCTGCTTTTCCTCATGGCTCATATCAGGAATCAGCAGGGAAAAGAAAATATGTAGGTCCTGTATTTTAGAGGCAAGCTCGGAATGCTGTACCAGGGGACCGTCTAAAATATCGCTGGCGGCCTTATCCGTTTTGCGTATCTCCATCACATTGATACAATTCAATGAAGCCGGGGAGATTTGGATAAAAGCGCCGCCAATATTCTCACAAGCCCTTGCAAACTCATGCCCCTTATCCGGCGCGATAATAAATACCTGAATCCCCTTGCGCCTCATCCGTAAAGCCATAAGCTGGAGGGTAAAGGTTTTTCCCGCCCCCGTAGTCCCCATGATTGCCATGTTGGCATTTTTGTAAATCTCCGAATTAAAAATATCCACGATAACCAGGGAACTGTTCGCCTTGTTAACTCCCATCAGGATTCCGTCCCGGTCCGACATTTCATAACTCGTAAATGGATAACAGCTTGCCACGCCGCTGGTCAGCAGATTCCGCTTCGATCTCTGGTATAAGTTCTTATCCAGGTTAAGCAGCGGCAGGGCCGACTGAAACGCATTTTCTTCCTTAAACAGACAGGACATGGTATCAATATCCTGGGAATTTAAAAGCTTTTTCATCTCCTTCGCCCGCCACTCAACCTCGTCTGCACTGTAACCGGTCACGGTAATCAGAATACTCATATAATACAAATCTTCACTGCTTCCCAAACCATTTTTAAGGTAGTATCCCGCCTGAATGGACTCCGCCAGGTCATCATAATCGCTGTTGGTATCTGATACCTCCTTGATTTTTGAACTGTTCAGACGGATTCTGCGTCCAATCCGCTCCACGCTTTTCGCCTTGTCCTGCTTATACAGAAATACATCAATATCAATCCCCTCGCCGGCATTTACCAAAAGCGACAGCCAGCCAGCCGGGACACGGCTCCGGTAACCGGCGGAGGGAATAAACAGATATGTATGATATACCCCGTCCATGACAATATAGTTTCCATGCTTAAAGTCAATGGATTCCGGGGCAAAGAATTCTGTAATTGGTATATTCTCTACACTTTCTTCCCCGTTCTCCCTAATATACCACGCAACCACCTCATTCATATGCTGGTTCAGCGTCTTCATCGTACTGGTTCTCCGGTTCAAGATATGGTAAAGCACTTCCACACAGGCCTGCGTATCATGCTCCGGGATAATCACCTCATTGCCGCATTGTGACAAATACTTTTTAGCAGTCTGCACCGCAGTATTTAAGACTGCCACAATATCATTTTCATTTTGATTGCGGCTGCTCCGATAGGTCTCATATTCAAAAATCAGAAAAAACCTGCGTGAAATTGCCTCACGGGAGCCAACAGATCGAATCAGTGATGCGTAATCTTCCTGCAAAAGACGGCACCGCTCATCCGTTTCTTTCTCTTTATCCTTACGGATATTTTCAAGAAAGCCTGAAATATCCGCCTTTTTTGACAGCACTTTTATCTGAAGCTTCACAGGTGCAATCTTCAAGTAACCGATAAAAGAATAGATGATATTCCGCTGTTCAACCGGGCTTCTAAGCAAAAAGTTGACCGGCATTACCTCCACAATCTTAACGTGCCTTCCATCATCTGTATGAATGATTCCGTCTGTAATGCCTGTTATAGGAATACAGCCGGCAGCTAAAGTTCTGGGAACCGGCCCAACATCGACCGGACCCTCCGGGCGGAAAGGCTTGCAGCTTCGCTTCGCTTCTCTTTCCTTCTTTTCTTCCGGCCTGGTTTTAATTCTGCCAAGTTTTTTCGTTCTTCTTTCTCTTGAATATGCCTTTTTTATCGTTCTTAACTGGCTTGCCGGACTCCGCTTCCGCTCTGCCATGCTTTTTTCCGCCATCTCCCTTCCTCTGCCTCCTCTCTCTGCGTTCTCTGTCTCTGGCAAGCTTTTTCAGCCGCCGGTTCCGTTCCAGCCGGTACCCGGTATCCGGGGGAGCCAGCACCCGGCGCTGCCTGATATATCGGAAAAAACTTATTAAAAACGCAGTCAGACTCTCTCCCTGTATTCCAATCAGGGAAACAATCATAACCGGAAGAATGACAGCCACACCGATGTATATCTTAATCTTCAAAGTAGTATCCAGCATTGTCAGCGGCTTTAGCATAAAAAATACCAGGATTGCTGTTTCGACTGCATTCCTGGTTCGTAATCTTCCTGACAATACGGTACCCTCTTCCGCATAATTGGGCGGTATAAAATATAAATCAATTCGCTCCTTTGGTTCTGACACCTTACCTAATCACCTCTTTCCTCGCCTTCATCGTCTGCGCTTCGTCCAATACCGATACAATCCATATACCGCAATAAAAATCACAATCAGCAGGTAAATCTCCGGCCAGTGCATTGATGTTATTTCTTTCCTTTTGTCATAGCTGCTTTCATGAACATCAATGGAAAACGGTTCGGCTCTCCCTGTTTCGGCGCCGTTTTCCTTTACCAAGTCCCATGCCGCGTCATCAGCCAGCTTACCGCCTTCCGGCAACACCTGTATCTCTATCAGGCAGGTGTTATCATCCTTTATTTCCAGGACTTCCGTCCCCATACTGACCTTATAATGTGTTTTGTTCCATATAGCCTCAGCTTCCTTAACCTGATAACGCCCCTTGGGCACTGGAAGATTATAACGGTACTCATTATAGCGTGTCAGGCAGCAGGTCTTTTCCATATGCGTATCCACATTTTCAACCACAACCTGGATACTGCCTGAAAAATATTTGATAACTTCCCCCCGAACTGCCAGGGTTCCGGCCACAGCTTCCGTATCCGTAAAATATGCAGCGTAGTCATCTGTCTCCAAAATACGGTCTGCTTTCACCACTACATTGCCGTCCTCAAATTTTACATAGCTGCCGTTTTCCGGATCAAAGGCCCAGCCATCATATATCATTCTTCCATTCTCGCCAAAGCCATGCCCATCTTTCCATTCCGCAATCACCGGAATATCCTGATTTTTCGCAGTAACCGCTTTGCCATAAACAGGCTCTGACAGAGTGAAAACAGCTAACAGGATTAAAGCCATGCGTATGCTTCTGCACTTCATCACAACCTCCCTCCTCTATTTTCCAATAATCCAGAAAGCGCCGTCTTCCAGATTTCTGCCATACGATTGAATGGTATCAACGCTGTAAACCTTCCCCGTCCTGCTCCGGCTTCCCGGATCAGCAATCGTTATGTATCCCTGTGCATCTACTCCTGTAAGTACGATATAGTGTCCGCTGCTTCCCGATATTGTATTGGGGGCACAGATTACCACAATCAGCTTCCCCTGCTTTAATGATTGAACTACCTCCGACATCCGGTTCTTCCCGACACGCTTTACCGACAGCCCCCAATGACGGGCGGCATTGGCTGGAAATGAATGGCTGGTTCCCTGCCCGGAAACATATTCTCCATGTTCAATGGAATAATCAGCCATCATTTTAGGCGTTACCGTCTCCCCGGTTAAGGTAGATATTACAATTGCCATCGCAGTCGGACCGCAGCCGGCGCTGCCAATGGTGCTGGTGCCATACTTCATACTTCTCCACGGCTCCTCTCCCTGATTAAAATATACGACTTCCTTCACACAGCCGGAAACCGTTTCATATGTAATGGTATCGCCTGCAGTATCAATATCGCCCCAAATTCCATCTTCGGAAGCTCCCACGCCTGTTATAAATTCCTTCCAGCTGAACATCTGAAACAGGATATCCTTCATGGCGCGTGACCCGTCCTGAATTGCCTGCAATAGTTTGACCACCAGGTTAAAAAGAGAGCGGCTTGTCACATAGCGGTACTCATATCCTGTACTGGTTTCCGTCAGTTCATGGTTCAGCTTCAACAAAATAGAATACTGTGCGATGGTGGTGGTTGTTTCTGTTTTCTCCTCCCCCTCTCCCTCTGAAATGGTCACTTCCCTGATTCTCGTCAAATTCCAGCCAAAAAATGTATCCAGCTCGGAATTAATCGTTGTTTTCATCATGTTAAGGGAAACGCTGTCAGTAGAGCCTGCCTCGATTCCACCATCCGGTATCTCGCCTCCTCCTAACAGCGCCATGACCTTTGCTACATAAGCCGGTGTTTCCCCGTTTTGAGGAATCCGGTATCCTGCGTCCCGCACCGCCTTTCCGCCTGCGTTATAAGCTGCTATGGCAAGCTCAAGACCATTTGGATAAGCTGAAAATGCCCTGATTTGTGCAGCAATATACTTCGCTCCCCCCATAATGTTCTGCTGAGGGTCATAGGGATCCGTAACACCCAATTCTCTTGCAGTCGCCGGCATTAGCTGCATAATGCCAATCGCCCCTGCATGTGACACTGCATTAGGATCAAAATCAGATTCTGTTTTTGCCATTGCTTTTAAAAGAGAGACGGAAACATCATAAGTAGCAGCTGCCAGTTCAAAATACTCATCGTATTCACTGGTCAAATCCGTTGAAAAGGAATCCTCCCCTCCGTAACCGCCGAAGCTCCTGATCTGGGAACCAGTCCACTTCTCCTCGAACATAACTGCCAGATACCGGCTTAACTGAGGAACCAGAACTGTATCATACTCATCCCTGATAATTTCATATTCATCACAGCCTGAACCGTCAAAGTCATCTTCTATCTCCTCCAGAATTTCATCCCGCTTTCCCTCAATCAATGACAGCACCTCGTTTTTTGCCTCCGTCTGTGACAGAATCGTCTCGATGCGTGTCTGTAAATTCAGCAATTCCGACTGTCTTGCCTGGTTCACATAATCATCCGGGCTGCTAAAACCAATATAGGACAGCACCAGAGATAATAAGTTTGCCACAATGTACATAATGAGAAAGATGATAACAAGCAAAGAGCCTATAAACTTCCAGAATGTCTTACTGGTAAGAACAGCTGCAATCACTGCCCCCAGCGGTCCTCCTGCGGCGGCTCCCACAGTTGCTCCTGCAGAAGCTCCGCCGCTTCCGGCCGCGCCAATCGCCGCCTGGGCCGCTTGGACGGAATGGGCTGTCTGGTACACCTGGTTAGCCGCCTTCGCTGCCTGGGAGGCTTTTTCAGCCACCTGGTCAGGGAAATCAGAATCCACTCCATCTCCTCCTCGTATAATAAGTTTGTAAGCAAGAAAA
>NZ_KE993044.1:0-12773 GCF_000466485.1 [Clostridium] symbiosum ATCC 14940
CGGCGTCCTCACCTGCTTAACTAAATCTCTATTTTTCTTGCACTAATATATAAAGTATGGTAAAATTTTTAACCAGGAATCATCGATAATCAGGACAAAAACTACGGATAATCAATCATTTGATAAAAGAGAGGATGGAGAATCATGGCAATCTATTACAGCAGTACCCGCGGCGGTGAAAAAAATGTAACGGCATCACAGGCAATTCTGAAAGGGCTTGCAGAAGATGGAGGCCTTTTCATGCCGGATACAATTCCTGTATTTGACCGCTCTTTCAGTGAGCTGGCAAAGATGAGTTATCAGGAAGTGGCTTATGAAGTAATGAAATTATTCCTGTCGGATTTTACGGAAGAGGAGCTGAAGGACTGTATCGCACGCGCTTACGACAGTAAATTCGACACGGAGGAGATTGCACCTCTCGTAAAAGCAGACGGAGCATATTATCTGGAGCTGTTTCACGGCAATACGATTGCGTTTAAGGATATGGCGCTATCCATCCTCCCGAGGTTCATGACTGCGGCTGCCAGAAAAAATAAGATTGATAACACGATTGTTATTCTTACCGCCACATCTGGTGATACGGGAAAAGCAGCTATGGCTGGTTTTGCCGATGTGGAAGGGACCAAAATTATTGTATTTTACCCGAAGGACGGAGTCAGTCGCGTACAGGAACTTCAGATGCTGACACAGAAGGGGGATAATACAAGCGTTGTGGGAATTGACGGAAACTTTGACGATGCCCAGAACGGTGTAAAGAAGATTTTTAATGATAAAGAGTTCGAAAAAGAACTGGCGGCTAAGGGGTACCAGCTTTCTTCCGCCAATTCGATCAATATCGGACGCCTTGTTCCGCAGATTGTGTATTATGTCTATGCCTATGTGAAGCTTCTCGAAAACGGTGAAATTGAGGATGGCGAAAAAATCAATATTACAGTTCCGACCGGTAATTTCGGTAATATTCTGGCCGCTTATTTTGCAAAGCAGATGGGACTTCCGGTTGGCAGGCTGATATGTGCGTCAAATGATAATAAAGTTTTATATGATTTCTTCCGGACCGGTATCTATGACAGAAAGAGAGAATTTATCCTGACTTCCTCTCCGTCCATGGATATTCTGATTTCCAGCAATCTTGAGAGGCTGATTTATCTTTCTACCGGCTGCGATGCCGCAAAGACCAGGGAACTGATGGAAGAGCTGACAAGTGACGGGAAATATACGGTTACCGACGATATGAGGGAGAGAATGGCGGATTTTTCCGGCGGTTATGCAACACAGGAGGAGAACGCCGCTGAAATCAAACGCCTTTTTGACGATACCGGCTATATGATTGACACTCATACCGGCGTCGCATCCTGCGTATATAGAAAATATGTGAAAGAAACAAATGATACGGCGAAAACGGTGATTGCATCCACAGCCAGCCCGTACAAATTTTCAAGAAGCGTAATGGAAGCAATATACGGAAGCGAAGAAGGAAAAGATGAATTCGAACTGATTGACGAGATGGAGAAAGCTTCCGGAGTTGCTGTGCCCGCTGCCATCGAGGAGATTAGGAACGCTGAAATCCGCCACAATATACAGTGCACTCCGGATACAATGGAGAGTACGGTAGCTGACATTCTGAAATAAAAGGGATAAAATAATATGCCAATTTTTTAACAGTCTTCCCAAATCGAAAAATATGGTATATAATAAAAGAATGTAAGTGAGAAAAGCGACAAGGAGGTTCGTAATATGTTAGTTAATGCAAAGGACATGCTTCAGAAAGCAAGAGATGGCAAGTACGCAGTTGGACAGTTTAACATCAACAACCTGGAATGGACAAAGGCTATTCTGCTGACCGCTCAGGAACTGAATTCACCGGTTATTCTCGGTGTTTCTGAGGGTGCGGGCAAGTATATGGCCGGATTTAAAACTGTTGCAGATATGGTGAATGCAATGATTGAAGAACTGAAAATTACAGTTCCGGTAGCAACCCATTTAGACCACGGCTCTTACGAAGGATGCTATAAATGTATTGAAGCCGGATTTTCTTCCATCATGTTTGACGGTTCCCACTATCCGATCGAGGAGAATGTGGAGAAGACAAAAGAGCTGGTAAAGGTCTGTGCTGAAAAGGGATTATCCCTGGAGGCAGAGGTTGGCTCCATCGGCGGAGAAGAAGACGGTGTTGTCGGAATGGGGGAATGTGCAGATCCCGACGAGTGCAAAGCAATTGCGGACCTTGGCGTAGACATGCTTGCAGCCGGTATCGGCAATATCCATGGCAAATATCCGGCAAACTGGCCTGGCCTCAGCTTTGAGACACTGGCAGCCGTTAAAGAGAAGACCGGCGATATGCCGTTAGTTCTTCATGGCGGTACTGGAATTCCGGAGGATATGATTAAAAAAGCGATTTCTCTCGGCGTTGCCAAGATTAACGTGAACACAGAGTGCCAGCTTGCCTTTGCAGAAGCAACACGTAAATATATTGAGGCAGGCAAGGATCTGGAAGGCAAGGGATTTGATCCGCGTAAACTTCTGGCTCCGGGTACGGAAGCAATTAAGGAGACAGTCAAGACAAAGATGGAGCTGTTTGGTTCCGTTGGCAAAGCCTGATTGGAATAATAACCGGATTATAAATGAAGGCGGTGACCTGTGCGCGGAGCGTGCAGGTTATCGTTTTTGATGGCAGTGAAAAGTTTACAGATCAATTTTATCGTCTGGTAAGGGAGAATAGAATGAGTGACGCAATTAACGTGGCTGAAATTTTTGGAAAAAATGTATTTAATGATACGGCAATGAAAGAGCGCCTTCCGAAAAGTGTTTATAAGAAGCTAAAACAAACTATCGAGGACGGAGCGGAACTGGATCCGTCCATTGCAGACGTAGTGGCCCATGCAATGAAGGACTGGGCAATTGAGAGAGGGGCTACCCATTATTCCCACTGGTTTCAGCCGCTGACCGGCGTTACCGCTGAGAAACACGACGCCTTTATCTCCGTACCCGATGCGGCAGGCCGGGTTATCATGGAGTTTTCCGGAAAAGAATTGATTAAGGGCGAACCCGACGCCTCCTCTTTCCCGTCCGGAGGCCTGAGATCCACGTTCGAGGCCAGGGGATATACGACCTGGGACTGTACTTCACCGGCTTTTCTGAGAGAAGATACCTGGGGAGTGACGCTTTACATACCGACCGCTTTTTGTTCTTACAGAGGCGAAGCTCTGGACAAAAAAACACCTCTTTTGCGCTCAATGCAGGCAATTAATGAGCAGTCTCTGAGAATTATCCGCCTATTTGGAAATACCACATCCAAGAGGGTGATTCCCTATGTGGGACCGGAACAGGAATATTTTCTGATTGATAAAGAAAAATATTTGCAGAGAAAAGATCTGATTTACGCGAACAGGACTCTGTTTGGCGCCATGCCTCCGAAAGGCCAGGAGATGGACGACCATTATTTCGGAAGTATCCGTCCCCGTGTCGGCGCTTTTATGAAAGAAGTCAATGAAGAAATGTGGCGTCTGGGAGTCTGTGCCAAGACGCAGCACAATGAAGCGGCTCCGGCTCAGCATGAGCTGGCTCCTGTCTATACACAGGTCAATGTGGCGGTTGACCACAACCAGATGGTGATGGAGGCACTGAAACGGATTGCCGGACATCATGGCCTGACCTGCCTGCTTCATGAAAAACCGTTTGCGGGAATCAATGGTTCCGGTAAACATAATAACTGGTCGCTGACCACGGATGATGGAATCAATCTGATGAATCCCGGGGAAACACCGCATGAGAATATCCAGTTCCTTCTGGTTCTGGCCTGCATTATGAAAGCGGTGGATATTCACGCCGATCTGCTGAGAGAATCAACGGCGGTTCCCGGCAATGATCACCGTCTGGGAGCAGCGGAAGCTCCGCCGGCTATCATTTCCATTTTCCTGGGTGAGCAGTTGGAAGACGTAATAGACCAGCTTTGCAGCACCGGTTCCGCAGCCCATTCGATTCAGGGAGGAGTTCTCAAAACAGGCGTGACGACACTGCCCGATTTTGCAAAGGACGCCACAGACCGGAACAGAACTTCACCATTCGCTTTTACAGGGAATAAGTTTGAGTTCCGTATGGTGGGCTCTTCGGATTCCGTATCCTCACCGAATGTGGTGCTGAATACGATTGTGGCCGAAGCGTTCAAGCAGGCGGCGGATCAGCTTGAAAAAGCAGAAGATTTCGATATGGCCGTCCATGATATGATTAAAGAGCTTTTCGCAAAGCACAGAAGAATTATATTCAGTGGAAACGGCTATTCGGATGAATGGGTGGAAGAAGCTGAGAGGAGAGGCCTGCCGAATCTGAAATCCGGCATTGATTCCGTTTCTGCCCTGATTACGGAAAAAGCGGTGCATCTTTTTGAAAAATTCAGTGTTTATACGAAGGCGGAGCTGGAGTCCAGAGCTGAGATCGAATATGAATCTTATGCCAAGACAATCAATATTGAGGCAAAGACGATGATCGATATGGCAGGGAAACAGATTGTTCCGGCCGTTGTTGCGTACACGACGCAGCTGGCAAAATCGCTTTCCGCAGTCAGAGATGCATGTCCGGAGGCGGATGTCAGCGTACAGAAAGAGCTGATTCTTGAAACCTCGGATCTGCTGTCAGAAGTAAAAGTAGCGCTTGCCGCTCTTGAAGAGAAAGCCGGGATTGCAGCCGGCATTTCAAACAGCAAGGAGCGGGCGTATTACTGTCTGGAGAATGTGACGACTGCGATGAAGGCTCTTAGAATTCCGGTTGATAAGCTGGAAATGATTGTTGACAAAGAGCTTTGGCCGTTCCCAAGCTATGGAGATTTGATTTTTGAAGTGTAGGCGTAAGGATTAATACTTAGTTTTACAGTATATAAATCGTTACTTTTCATACGGTAATGTCCCGCGTGTTATTTTTTACAGCATAGCTGTTTTTTGGCAAGGATGTGAAAAGTAACTATAAATGAACCGCCCCCAATCAGTTGGATTTTTAAGCCTGACTTATTGGGGGCGGTTTAGATCATTGAACCAGTGGATTACCGTCCGGGACCGGTGGTGAGGCCTGGCTGTAATCCTCCGCTGCTGCTGCCGGAGCCGGAGGAACTGCCTGGGGCAAACGAACTGCCGCTGCCTGAAGAATGGTTATTGCTGCCCGGAGCAGAAGAACCGCCCGGATTTGTGCCCGGATTGTTATTATTGCTATTATTATTATTATTATTGCCCGAAGTTCCCGGAGCAGTTACGCTGCCATTCGAACTTCCGGGGGCATTCCCACCGCCGGTTGAAGTGCCGGCGTTAGTTACATGGCCACCTGTAGGGCCGCCGGAAGAGCTGCTGTTGCCGGATGGCGAGCTGCCGTTACCCGATGGTGAGCTGCCGTTGCCGGATGGTGAACTGCCGTTGCCCGATGGGAAGCTGTTGTTGCCGGATGGTGAGCTGCTGTTGCCGGATGGTGATTGGGAAGTATTATTCGTCTGGCCGTTTTGGGAACCGAAGGATGAATTCTTCAAAGAATTCGGATCAAAGTAACTGTCGGCGATTCCGCTCATATTATTTGTTTCATTCTGGCAGACACCATTATTGTCAAAAGTATAATTTACATTATCAATGACACGGGAAACATTTTCCGTCATCTTCCCGCTTTCGGGATCGAGGTAATAGAACTTGCCGGAAAGGTTCAGCCATCCTGTCTGCATATGTCCGTTCTGGTTAAAATAGAACCAGGAACCGTCTATTTTTCTCCATCCTCTTGTCATTCGTCCGGAATTGGTACTCATGTAATACTTGCTGCCATTGCTGTCACTGAGCCATCCGGTCAGCATCTTGCCGTCGTGAAGATAATAGTATTCACCGTCAATCTGCTGCCATCCGGACAGCATTCTTCCGTTCTGATCCAGATAATACCAGGTTTTATCAATTTCCTGCCAACCGGTCCTCATTTTTCCGTTGCTGCCGAAATAGTACCAGTTTCCGTCAATCTGCTGCCATCCGGTATACATCTTGCCATCATCTCCAAGAAGATAACGGGAACCTTCAATGTCGGTCCAGCCGCGTATCAGTTCACCGGTCGGATTGAAGTAATACCAGCTGTTATCCATCTGATACCATCCGGTAGCCATGGAACCGTCGCTCTTTAGGTAGTAGTAAGTGCTGTCCCCGACTTTCAGCCATTCGGTAACCATCGTTCCGTCGTTATTCAGATAGTACCATTTGTTATTGTCCTGTATCCATCCGGTAGCCATTACGCCTTCTGAATTAAAATAATACCATTTGGATGTGGAAGGATCCTTGCGCCATCCGGTGATCATCTTGCCGGTATTGTCGTTCAGGTAGTAATATTTGTCATCGATATGGAGCCAGCCTTTATGCTGTGTGCCGTCATCCTTCATGTAATACCAGCCGTTGCCGTCGTTAATCCAGCCTGTTTGCTTTTTATAGTCGGAATAGTAATACCAGTTGTTGTTAATCTGCCTCCATTGTTTTGCAGGTATCACGGCTGAGAAGTCCTTATAGGCAAAATTGATGTCTACGTTACCGGTAATCCCGGCTACAGTTCCCTGATTAGTAGCCTGCCACATGGAAGCTTTGTTATAGGTATGCTTAGTTTCATATCGCGCGACCCATACATCATAGGGAACCTTGCTCATATCTATTTTATTTGTCAGCCAGTAATCATTGGCGTAGAGCATCGGATAATAGCCTGCTTCTTTAATTTTTTTGCAGAAAGCATTAATAATGTCACTTAACTGAGCAGGGGTTAAAGTGCTCATAACGGACGCTTCAACATCAAATACTACCGGATATGAAATAGGATAATCTTTGATTAAATCAAGAATAAAATCTGCTTCCTGAACCGCCATGTCAGTTGTAGTGGCATAAGAATATATATAAGCTCCCACCTTAAGGCCGGCTGCAGCGGCTGCATCCGCATTTGTCTTAAAATAAGGATCTACGGCATTGTCATACCTGGTTCCAAGCATAACAAACTGGATATCGTCGCCTGCGACGGCTTTCCAGTCAATAGCCTGCTTCCAGTGTGAAACGTCGATACCTCTGGCGACAACTCCGGCAATGGATGTGCCGTCGCTGCCTATATAGACGCCGTTATTTTTAGTCCAGGAAACGGCGGCCAGACTCTCGGCGGCGGGGCCCAGGCTCATCAGGCCGACCAGACAGGCAAGCCCCAGAGCCTGGATACGTTTCTTGTGTATCATAATACTCCTCCTCCTGTGTAAAACATACAGTGTTTGCTCACTGTATCCGTAGTAAATACTTAATATGATTATTTAAACTTCTAAAACTTGCGCGGTATAATGCCCGCTATGCGGTCATTATACCATATTTATACAGTGAAGTTATAAATAATTTATTACAATTGATTCGGGGAGGCTTAATCCGGGAAAAGCCGGGCTATTCTCTTGTAATAGTGCTTTGCGTAGTGATACATGATAATTGTATATTCTCCGAATTCTTCTCCTTCCGTACTTTTGAATACGGCCCACAGACACCACAAAAACCCTCCCAGCGCCGCGTAAGCATAAGTTGCAATTCTTTCTTCAGGAGTGGGAATTCGTTTCAGATAGACTTCCAGCAGCCGATCCAGCTCTTCTGCATCGTAATATGAATAAATGCTGCACATGGAAATATCAATCAGCGGATCATGCATAGCCGAATATTCCCAGTCTATCAGCCGCACGGTTCCGTCGGGAAGAAAGAGAAAGTTATCCGCAACGGAGTCTATATGTGACAGGCAGCATGGCCTGTTTAGACGTTCTACCCGATCCAGCAGATGATTCATCCATCCCCTTACTTCCGTGTAATCCTCAAACAGAAGGAGTTCATGATGCTGACAGAGCTTTTCATAAAAATTGATCCGCTCACGCAGGTTAAAATGATGTTCCACCGTTAATTCCGACTGATGCAGCTTGCGCAGAAGGGCCATGCAGGATGCGATGTCATCCCAGTTTTTTGCATCGGCATTTCTGGAACCTTCATAATATTTGGCAATTTTATATCCGTTATCACCATCGAAGTAAATGATATGCTCTGTGATATCTAAAGGCTCGACGGCGTGGTATGAGGCTTCTTCTTCCTTACGGTTTATAAGCAGCTCTGTGCCGGGGCCGGGAATACGGCAGATATAATGTTCATTATTAACCTCGAACAGGAAGGATTTATTAGTCATGCCGGCCTTGAGGCAGCGGATATTGCGGATTGCGGATTCCTTTACGTGGAAGACCTGTGAGACCAGGCGCATCGCTTCGTTGTCTGAATGATTCCGGTATTTTGGATCGAACAGACGTAATTCTTCCAGATTTTCAAACTCGTAGACCTGATGCTCGGGCTGGCAGTTTACATAAAAATCAAGTTTGTCTATATAGTTCAGCAGAACGTGTTCCCAATAGCATTGCTCCGTTCCCGGACGGTGATAATCGGATTCCAGTAAAGGAAAGAAGGTTTCGGTAAAATCCTTTGACAGGAAAGCCGGGCCATATAATGTCCAGGAATCATGTCCGCCGATGGTGATGGATGAAATTTTACCTTTTTTGTTGGCCGTAACACACCATTCAGATGTATCGCCTTCCATATAAACGGAAGAATACCAGGAGCCGCATTCATAAGTATGGAACATATTGTTGCGAATCCAGTTGTCTGAGACCAGAAGATACATATTTTTACCGTAAAAAAGCTCTCTGCCCTGATATACGGTAGCAAGCGTGCTTTTACAGGTGTACTCCGGGTTATAAAATAGCTTTACATTATATTTATCGATGAGATATTCAAATTTTTCCTTCAAATAGCCCACAATCAGCGTGATGTTGGTAATACCGGCCTCATGAAGCTGACGGATTTGCCTCTCAATCATCCTTTCACCAAAAACTTCAAGAAGTCCTTTGGGTGTCTCGAAGGAGAGCGGGACAAAACGTGAACCGAATCCGGCCGCCGTGATAACAGCGCCATCAACACGGTACTGCTCCAGATATTCCATTCCTTTTTCCGTTAAACTGTATTTACCATATTCAGAATGATTCTGAATCAAACCGTCTTTCAGGCATTCACCTACTAGCTTATTTACACTTCCAAGAGATATCCCAAGAATTGAAGACAGCTCTCTTTGGGTAACATCTGAATCTTCATAAATACTCCTGCATATTAATCCGTATCGATCCATGCATAAACCTCCACTTTTATAATTAGTATATTAAATTGTTGAAATTAAACAGGATATTGTGTATATTCATGATTTCGACATTTTTTTGCAGTGTTCAAAAAAGCGACTTGAATCATGAGATATGAACATTATAGCATGAAATTCTTAATTGTAAACCTCAATTCTTAGGATTGTATTAATATAAAAACAATAATTGGTTAATAACGACTTTTTGTAACAATTCCGTAAGGAAATGCACAGAGAAAAGTTATGGTAATTTGGGATTAGTTATATTATAATGTGAATGTATCGGAGACAGGGTCAACTTCCCAGAAAATGAAGCAGTAGTATGAAGTGCAAAAATTTCACTTTGTAACAAAAAGTTGGAAAATTTGTAAAAAAACTATTGATAATTTTCCTTATCCGAAGTATAATGACCTCGTAATGCAATTAGGAATTTCGAAAAATATTTCAAAAAGAAAAAAGGAGAGTGCATTAATTATGAGAAAGCAGACTAAATTAGTTGCAGTTTTATCTGCAGCAGCTTTACTCGCTATGGGTGCTTCCATGACATCTTTCGCCGCTGGTTGGGAAAAAGATGACGCTGGTATCTGGCACTATTATGACAGCGATGATGAGATGGTAGCTGGAGAATGGAAGAAAGACGGTGGAAAGTGGTTCTACCTGGATGATGACGGCGAGATGCTGACAGACAGCTGGGTTGACGACGAGTACTATGTTGGTGATGACGGCGCTATGCTGATTAATACCTGGAAGAAGACTCTCGCTGACGAAGATATGGATGATCCGGAAGATGACGGTGATGCTTGGTACTATTTCGGTTCCAAGGGTAAGAAAACCACTTCTGATACAAAGAAGATCAATGGAAAGACATACTTCTTTGATGACGACGGCAAGATGAGAGATGGCTGGTATCAGGATGGCAACGATGTTTATTACTTAGGTGATGAAAACGACGGCGCTAGAACCTCTGGCTGGTTATGGCTTGAAAAACCGGACGACGACGCTGATATTGACCTTTGTGATGATGAGTGTGACGTATGTGACGAAGAAGGCTGGTACTGGTTCGGTTCCAACGGTAAGATGTATAAAGACGCAAAACAGAAGAAGATCAACGGTAAATATTACTACTTTAACGAGCACGGCCAGATGCTGTATGAGTGGATCAATGGCGCCAAAGTTACAAAAGGTTCCAACGCTCAGTTAGACGGTGAAAATCCAAATGCAACTCCGAGCGATGTATATTACATGAACGTAGTAGAGGAAGGCTGGAGAGCAGATGGCTGGTATCAGATCGATGGTGCTGAAGACCTTGGTGCAAACAATGATACCGACTGGTACTACTTCAAAGATGGTAAAGCTAAGAAAGCAGATAAAACAAAACCTGCTGACAATAGTGGCTTAACTGATGATGGTGCTCCAGTTTATGTAGCAAAGATTAAGGTTGAAGGTAAATACTTTGCATTCAATGAAAAGGGTCAGATGCAGACTGGTTTACAGTACATCGATGGAGATACCTACTATTTTGATAGCAACGGTTATATGAAGACTGGTAAAGTTTCTAATGTAGAGGAAGAGAATGATTCCTTCACATATTATTTCCAGACTAAGAATGGCGGCAACGGCAAGGGTGTAACCGGCGAGAAATCTGGATACCTCTACTGGAAGGGTAAGAGACTTGAGGCAGAGGATGATTATAGAATCTACCTCGTAGATAACAAGTACTATCTTGTAAATAAACAGGGTAAGATCCAGAAATCCGAGAGCAAGAAGTATGACTTAGAGCTTGCAGATAAGGAAGACGTACAGTTCAAGTTCAGCGGTAACACAATCAAAGATCTTAGCAGCGATCTGTTAGAATTCGTTGATGTACCGAAGATCGAACTTTACGACAACGTAATTTCAGCTGCTGGAATTGATGAAGCTGAGTAAGATTCATTTACTGAAACTTAGATTCTGATTATAAATTAGATTTTGAGAAACAGTATAATTAAAAAGGCAAGGCCGGATTTCCGGTTCTTGCCTTTTTGAATAGGCTCTCTGTCATAGAGTTGGGGTGGGATTTTAACAAATCCCACCCCAACTATTGACAAAGAGCCTTAAAAGACCAGGAATGTGCTTATCACACATCCCTGGTCTCTATCAACTATTCAGTTCATAACCAAATTATTCTTCTACAGTTGTAGTAGTAATAATAGGTTTCATCGTACCATCATACAGTTCGATCTGTGGAGTTGTAGCATCTGTTACGTAATCGCATGCAGGAGAACCTGTCTTAAGACCTGTAATCTTGTATCCGTTAAACGTGAATTCAACGTCCTCTGCTCCACTTCCATTTTCTACATCATACTTTTTGTCAGACTTCTGAAGTTTACCGCTCTTATTTACAAGGTAGTATTCCCAAGCTGTTTTGCTAGAATTTGGTAATTTGTAAATTCTGTAATCATCATCAGCTTCCAGTCTCTTACCATTCCAATAGAGATATCCGGACTTCTCACCCGTTACACCAAGACCGTTCTTGCCATTCTTTGTGTTAAAGTAGTAGGTGAAGCTATCATTATCCTCTTCTACATTAGAAACTTTTCCAGTCTTCATGTAGCCATTGTCATCAAAGTAATAGAATCCGCCGGCATCCGGAATATACTGTAAACCAGTCTGCATCTGTCCGATTTCATTGAAGCAGAAATATTTTCCGTTTACCTTAATTTTTGCTGTTGATTTTGTCTTTCCACCGTTTGGATAGGTGAATTGCTGTCCGGCTTTATCGGCACATTTTGCCTTACCATCTTTGAAATAGTACCAATCGGTATCATCGGAAGCTCCGGTATCTTCAGCACCATCGATTTCGTACCAGCCGTCTGCTCTCCAGCCTTCTTCAACTTGATTTGCATAAATCATGTTGCCAGCCTGGGCAGAGCTTGCAGAAGCTTCCGGAACTTTACCGTCAGCGACAGCATTAGTAGGTGTACCAGCTTCCATTGGAGAGCCATTGATCCACTCATAGAGCATCTGTCCGTGTTTGTTAAAGAAATAGTATTTTCCATTTACTTTTTTCTTATTGAAGTCTTTGTACATCTTTCCATTAGAACCGAAATAGTACCAGCCTTCTTCATCACACATATCTCCATCATCTGTATGTCCGGTAATAATATTGTCATCCTCGTCCGGAACCTCTAACCATAACCAACCAGATTTTCTGGCTCCGTCATCTTCATCACCTAAGTAATAAACGTCGCCATTCTGCTCATACCAGCCATCCTGCATTTTGCCGTTCTCATCGAAGAAATATGTTTTTCCGTTGATTTTTTTATCACCAGAAACAGTCTTTTTGTCTTTGCTTCCAAAGTAATACCAAGATTCACCGTCATCTTCCGGATCATCCATATCCTCGTCAGCTAAAGTCTTCTTCCAGGTGTTGATCAGCATAGCGCCGTCTTCGCCAACATAGTACTCGTCGTCAACCCACTGATCGGTAGCCATTTCACCGTCATCATCCAAGTAAAACCACTTTCCGCCGTCCTTTTTTCACTCACCGGTTACCATCTCGTCGTCTTTGTCATAGAAATGCCAAATACCAGCGTCATCTTTTTCCCAACCAGCGGCGA
>NZ_KE993044.1:12873-26512 GCF_000466485.1 [Clostridium] symbiosum ATCC 14940
TTTTTTTCTTTTTGAAATATTTTTCGAAATTCCTCCAATGACATAATTCAGGAAAAAATGGGAATCATAATAGGAAAAATAGTTACAGTTCAACTTTCGGCCAAACTGCAGCAAATGATCACAGAAACGAAAAAACGCCGAAAATACCTCGCGGAATACATCATGGCTGAACTGTTACGAAAAAAATAACGATATTGGAGGCACCCATGAAAAAACGTATATTACTTTTATCTGCAGTCATCATTTCCGCCATTGCATTCACCGCATGCAGTAAAAAAGATACAGCCGATAACTATGTTACAGAGCAAAACGATATCATGAATAAAATGCAGGAAGAGATGGACAAAGTACAGGACACAGGAAACGCTACTCTTGATTTTCTGTACGGTATGATTCCTCATCATGAATCGGCTGTTGAAATGTCTAAAAGCTATTTAAAATATGCAAAAGAAAAAAAGGATCCTGCATTTAAAGAGATGGCAGAAGAAATAATTAAAACACAGGAAGAGGAAATAGAAGAAATGAAGGAAATGGCAAAAGCCATCGAAACTGATAAAGAGCTGGATTATGAGGACGAGCAGTCATATCTGAAAGAATATCATTCTATGATGAAAGACCATGACATGTCACATAATATGGTTACGAGTGACGTGGATACGGCATTTGCGGAAGGAATGATGGTGCATCATCAGATGGCAGTAGACATGGCGGAGTCAATTTTAAAGTATACCAATAATGAAGAGGTTATTGAACTTGCAAAAAACATTGTTGAGACTCAGAATGAAGAAATCGCTGAAATGCAGTCATTTTTAGATGAACATGCAGATAATAAAAATCATAGCCATTAATATATTGTTTGTAGCAGTTCAGACAGCATGAACTGTTACTATTGTTTATTGAATAGACAGATCCCTGACACCGGATGTTTCTGGAGTTACTATACACAGCCGCTATTTGGCGAAGCGTGTTACTGTTCTCAGAACCGTATTTTTCAGCGGGGCTGTGAATAGTGACTTGCCGGAATCTGCCTTTTTCCGGCAAAATTTACTGAATATTGCCGGGGGCGTTTATTATTTTATGAAGAAAAACAAAGCAGCCTTAATAAAAAATTAAACCTTGAATCAGGCCGAATAAGTCCCTGAAGGTTGATTTACCCATCAACAGATGCTATACTGTAAAAAGCCTGTAGATATGGGCTTCTATGAAGATATAAGGAGATTTGACACATGGCGAAAGCTGCACCGAAGAAGGACCCGAATGCGCTGGCGGAGGTGGCCGGTAGTGTTTATGCAGGAATTATGGCGGTATTTACATTTGTTGTTTTAGCTGTATTTCCGCTGTATTATCATAATTATTATTTCGACATTTTAAAGGCGAAATACAAATTTTACTGGATATCAGTTGTTGTGATGGCGGTAATCTGCCTGATTGTTGCCATTGTATTTCTGTTTGTGGACAGGATGGAGTATGAAGGAGTCAATACCAAGCGGTTTTTCAGCCATTTCCGGCCGGAGAATCTTAAAAAGCAGCCGGCAGCTTATAAATTTCTAATCCTGTTTATCATTTTGGCGTCGCTTTCGACAATACTGTCTGATTACAAATTTGAATCATTTTGGGGAAATGAAGGGCGTTTCAGCGGCCTGTTTCTTATCTGCCTGTATGCGTTAAGCGTCTTTATGATTGGCAAGTTTGGGAAAATCAAAAAATGGCATTTAGATCTTTTTCTTCTGGCAGGAGTCCTCGCGTGCCTGTTCGGTATCACCGACTATTTCAGGATGGATGTCCTTAGCTGGAAAGAAGGAGTCAAGTCCACGCAGTTAGATTCATTTACATCCACACTTGGCAATATTAATACTTATACGGCTTACGTGGCTCTGGTAATGGGAGTTTCATGCGGCTTCTTTGTCACGGAGAAGAATGTGTTCCGGAATATTTGGTATTATCTTGTATTGCTGATCAGTTTTTTCGCTATTATCACGGGACAGAGTGATAATGCCTATCTCGCATTGGGAGCATTATTTGCATTATTCCCCCTTGTACTTTTTGCAACGAGAAAAGGGGTGATACGTTACGCGGTAGTGATAGCATCTTTTATGTCGGTAATCAAGGTGATTGATGAGCTCAATAAGAAGATGGCCGAGAAGGTAATCGGACTCAGCGGCATCTTTAATATGCTGGCGGAACATAAATATCTGGAAGTTATTGTTATTGCATTATGGCTGCTGGTTGCTGTATTATATATAGGCGACCGTGTTATGATGAAGGGAAAAGAAGATAAAATAGGGAAATGGCTCCGCATCAGCTGGCTTTGCCTGATTGCAGCCGGTGCTGCGGCTGTAATTGCAGTGCTGTATGATGCCAATTTCGGCCCTAATCCTGAAAAGTATTCGTCCGTATCCCAATATTTGATATTTAATGACAGCTGGGGTACCAACCGCGGTTATTGCTGGCGGATTGGATGGGAGTCTTATATGAGATTGCCGCTGATTCATAAATTATTTGGATTTGGCCCCGATACCTTTGGCATTCTTACCTGGCCGTTCCGTCAGGAGTCACTGGATATCTATGGTGTGTACTTTGAAAGCGCACATAATGAATACTTCCAGTATCTTGTGACAATGGGACCGTTTGCTACGATTGCATATATTCTCTTCCTCATATCAAGCTGTGCAAGAATGATGAGGTTTGTGAAGAAGCAGCCATGGATCCTGGCTCCGCTTGGCGCAACGGTATGCTATGGAGCGCAGGCGTTTGTCAATATCAACCTGCCGATAGCAACACCGGTTATGTGGGCGCTTTTAGCAGTCGGCCTGGCGATGTGCAGAGATGTGCCGGAAAAGCTTCAGCCGGAAACGCTTTAAAATTCGATATCCAAAAGAGAACAAGAATAATTAGAAAAGTTGCAGGAATGATAAAATGTTTGAAAAGATGATGCCTCGAGATAAAAAATTCAGAATGGTGGTTCTGCTTCTGGTCGACATATGCGTAATCCAGTTCAGCAGTTTCATGGGACTGTGGATGCGATTTGATATGCGGCTTCAGTCTATACCGGAAAATTACAGAATGGCGGCGGTCAAATATGCAATACCGTATACGCTTATTACGCTTGTGATTTTCTATGTATTCCGCATGTATTCCTCGATGTGGAGCGTAGCCGGAGTCAGGGAAGCGTGCCACATTGTGTTCGCCTGTGTGTTGACAAGCCTCTGCCAGATAGCGGGCATGACAATGCTCCAGCTTAATGTACCCAGAAGTTATTTTGCCATCAGCTTTATTATACTGACAGGCTGTGAGGGGCTTGTAAGGCTGTCCTACCGTATTTACCGCTCCCTGTTTAAGCGGTACGGCGAGGTGAGCGAAAGCAGGATTCTGATCGTGGGGGCCGGAACTTCCGGATCGATTATCCTGAAGGAGATAGAGACCAGCCAGTTTGCCCATGGAAGAGTCGCCTGCTTTGTGGATGACGATAAGAATAAGATTGGCAAATTTCTCAACGGAGTTCCGATTGCGGGAAACAGATATGATATTCCGCAGCTAGTAGAAAAGTACAAGGTTGATAAAATATATGTGGCGGCACCGTCCGCTCCGGCAAAGGAAATCAAAAAGATTCTGGAAATCTGCCGTGAAACAAATTGCCAGTTGAAAATTCTTCCGGGAATTTTCCAGCTCCTCAACGGTGACGTCAGTGTGTCAAAGCTTCGGGAAGTGCAGATAGAGGATCTTCTGGGCCGTGACCCGATTCGCGTCAATCTGGACGAGATAATGGGATATGTCAGCAACAAGGTGATTCTCGTCACAGGCGGAGGCGGTTCCATCGGAAGCGAGCTTTGCCGCCAGATTGCGAGCCATAACCCAAAACAGCTTATTATTGTAGACATATACGAGAATAATGCATATGATATCCAGCAGGAGCTGAGAAGGACTTATCCGGAGCTGGATTTAGTGGTACTGATCGGTTCGGTCCGCAATACGCACAGAATGAACAGTATTTTTGAGCAATACAGGCCGCAGATTGTCTATCATGCGGCGGCTCACAAGCATGTCCCGCTGATGGAGGACAGCCCGAACGAGGCCGTAAAGAATAATGTATTTGGTACATATAAGACAGCGAAAGCAGCCAGCAGATACGGTGTGGAGCGTTTTGTGCTGATTTCCACCGATAAGGCGGTGAATCCGACCAATATTATGGGAGCGTCCAAGCGTATGTGTGAGATGGTCATACAGATGCTTAATAAGGAGTCAAAAACAGATTTTGTCGCAGTCAGGTTTGGCAATGTTCTGGGAAGCAACGGCTCCGTAATTCCCCTGTTTAAAAAACAGATAGCGGAAGGCGGGCCTGTAACGGTTACACACCCGGATATAATCCGTTACTTTATGACGATTCCGGAGGCTGTGTCTCTGGTGCTTCAGGCTGGCTCCTATGCAAAGGGCGGGGAAATATTTGTCCTGGATATGGGAGAACCTGTCAAAATACTGGATTTGGCCAAAAACCTGATACGTTTGTCCGGTTATGTACCCAATGAAGATATCATGATTGAGTTTACAGGCCTGAGGCCTGGGGAGAAGCTCTATGAGGAGCTTCTGATGGACGAGGAAGGCCTTCTCGATACGCCTAATAAACAGATTCATATAGGAAGGCCGATTGACTTTGATGAAGAACTGTTTAAGAAACAGCTGGATGAGCTTTATGAAGAAGCCAACGGCGATGAAATAGATATCAAAGCAGCAGTGCAGAAGATTGTACCCACGTATATCCGGAAGGAAGGCTAGAGCGTGTCTGAAAATTCATACCCGCCATCTGCACGCCCCACTTCGCGGCATATTTGGCCCAAATTCGCTTACCGTAGCCCACTACGCCGCGCTCATTCGGGCCAAATCTCCCACAAAGTGAGACGCACATCTGACGGAAAGCAATTTTCAGACACGCTCTAGTACTCCATCCGGCCGGAAACCATAGTATCGGTACTGCCTGTTTTGCCGTCTGCTGCGTTGCCGTCAGCGTATCATAAATTTCAGAGTTCAGAATAAGGAGCCGGTCATGGCTCCTTATTTTTGTACTTAGAGCAAGCCTTTGCTATGATAGTCGTATCCGTAAATGGATAAGAACTTGCAAAGGAGAAGAGGATTATGACACAAGAGGAAATGAAACACATCGACCCATCAGGAAATCACACTATCTCACACCTGTGCGAAGCGTGGAAGCTCTCCATGAGGTATCAGGTCAAACCAAGTACGTTTGCCTGTTATGCAACGATCATCCAGAAACACATCAGACCGTCTATCGGAACTGTGGAGATGGAGGAAATGAATAACGAGATTCTAAGCGAATTTATTCTGGACCGTCAAAGCAGGGGCCTGTCGGCTAACACAATGCGCCTGATACTTTTTCTTTTAAAGAGTATCATACGCGCGGGGGAAAGAAGAGGAATCTGTCCGGCAGAACCTCTGGATTTCTTTCTTCCCAAGGACAGAGGATATGAAATGAAGCTTTTGAGCCAGGACAACAGAAGAAAGCTGCTTAGCTGGCTGGCCGGATGCAGAACAAATTTTGAACTGGGGCTGCTTTTGTCGCTCAGCACTGGAATCAGAGTGGGAGAACTGTGCGGCATGAAATGGGAAGACGTGGACCTGGAGGAGGGAGTCCTGCATATCAGGCGCACCGTTTCACGTATCCGGAATACGGATCAAAAGAACACGGCAGCCAAAACCGTTCTATATATAGGCTCACCTAAAACCGGAACATCCCAGAGGGAAATTCCTCTTCCCGATTTTATGATTCCGCGGCTGAAGGAAAAGAAACGGGAAGCAGGCTGTTACCTTCTGACCGGCAGGACCGGCTGTATGGAGCCCAGAGGCGTCCAGAGGCGCTTTAAGAACCTTTTAAGGAAGCTCAGGCTGCCGGACGTAAATATACATGCCCTGCGCCATTCCTTCGCCTCACAGTGGATAGAAAACGGTTTTGACAGCAAGTCACTTTCTGAGATACTGGGCCATTCTTCCGTCAAAATCACAATGGATATCTACGTTCACAGCAATATGAGCCAGAAGAAAGTATACATGGATCAGATGACTGCCGTTTGATTTTTACAGCGGGGAATCTAAGGCATAAGGAAATCTTAAAGTTTTTTACAGCCAATCCCAATTGCGCATTTCAACCGTTTATGCTAAGATAAATAAAGCATGTACAATAGGAGGAGTTTTGTCCGATGGAACCGAACAATAATTATGAACAGGAAATTGATTTGAAGGATTTGATGTTTGCCGTTTTGCGCAAATGGCGTCCGATAATAGTAATTGCCGTTGTATTCGCCGTTTTACTGGGTGCATTAAAGACAGTAAAGGGAATCAGACAGCTGGGAGATGAGGAGTACGTTAAGAAGAACCAGGATACCTATGTGATGAACCTGGATCAGTATAACTCTACGAAGGGGCGCCTGGAAAAAGAGATTGAAAACCTGCAGCAGAATATTGAAAGCCAGCAGGAATATAAAGATCATTCGATTCTTATGAATATCAATCCATATGACGAATATGTGGAGACGGCCACTTTTTACATATCGACAGATTATGCTATTATGCCGGGGATGATGTATCAGAACCCGAATACGGCTGCCAGCATTCTGAAGGCTTATATGTCTATTGCACAGAACGGAGAGATGTACAATTACGTACTGGGCAAGATGAATAATAAGATAGGAATCCGCTATCTGAAAGAGCTGGTGAAGATCGTGCCTGATTATGATAATAATATGCTTGATATTACGGTAATCGGTGACACGAGAAAGACGGCCAGCGATGTAATGGGGTATATTAAGGACAGCATAGCATCCTCCAAAGACAGTATTACGGAAGCGATAGGGGAGCATGAGAATAACCTGGTGGACGAGTCACAGTTTGTCACCGTTGATTTAGAGCTTGATAAAACACAGACAGAGTTTTCCGCCAATATGGATCAGCTGGATATCAGCCTGAAGCAAAAAACGAAGGAATTGTCCGAGCTGACGGAGCCGAAGAACAATCTTTTGAGTAAGGGAAGCGTTTTAAAGAGTGCAGTCAAGTACGCAGTCCTTGGCGGTGTTCTTGGCGCGTTTATAGCTGTATTCTTCCTCTGTGTTGCATTCCTTATGAGTGATAAGCTTGTGAATGAGAAAGAACTGAAACGCAGATACGGCATTATGGTTCTTGGTGTTTTCCGCCGGAATGATAAGAAACGTGCCTTCGGCTTTGTTGACAAATGGCTGGATAAGATGGAAGGCGTATCAGGCAGAGAGATGGAAGACAGCAGAACATTCGAAGTGGTGGCTGCAAATGCCCTGAACTATATGGAGCAGGATAGGGCAGCGGATGTAATCCTCGTCGGAACGGTGGAGACTGAGAAGCTGGAGCAGGTACGCGCCGGACTCGCCTCTATGCTGGGCGCCGCAGCGCTTTCGGTAGGCGGAAATCTTGGAAAAGATGCTTCGGCTATTAAGAAAGCTGCAGCTTGTGATGCGGTCATTCTTGTGGAACAGCGGGGCGGTTCCCTGTTTGGCGGAATCGAGCAGGAGCTGGATCTTGTCAGGAGTCTCGGCAAAAAAGTAATCGGCTGTATTGTTTTATAGTGAATGACACTGCAGTACAGTCCGGTGCTGATAATGTGAAAATATACAATATTATTGTGTTGTATTGTCGAAATTTGCGGTGGATAAGGCCTTTATTTTTCAACAGATTTATATTATAAATATAAGTGTTGATTTACATAGCATGAAGGAGGAAGAGGGTTATGGAGGAGGCTAAGCGGATTGCTTCACTGGAAAAGGAGAATTTCGAACTGAAAGAAGAAGTCGATACCTTGTTCAATACGGTAGTTCAGTTGAAAGAAAGTATGAATCTTCTTGTTAGCCGTTACATCGTAAATGAGAAAAGCAGATAAAAAACAGGGCAGGTAATCATATTATCAGTTAAGAGATAATGATTCCTGCCCTGTTTTTGAACAGACTTAATTCTGTTTATGTACTCTATTAGGTGATTAAAATCCTGAAGCAAATGCACGAATGTTATTCATTGGCATTCCCGTGGAGCTTGCGTGTTAAATCCCAAATCATATCATGCATCCAATCAATTGTTTTCTCAAGTTCTGCATTCTTCTGGTGAAGGTCCAGGTTTTCATATTCCAGTTCTTCGTTCCTGGCCTTCAGCTTTGCTATGGCAGAGCGGCTGTTGGATGTTTTGCTCTGTTCGGTAAGCCGCTGTACAACCGAAGTCTGTGGGGTTACGTTGCCTGCTATCTGATCAGAAATGAGCTGGTCGCGCATATTATAATCCATATCCATAAAGTTCTGGTAGGACATAGGAAAGACAGTCATAGGTGTCTTACATACGGGGCAAATGGCATTCTTCGAAACCTGATAGAAGCCATAACGGCCGCATTTGGAACAATAGTAAACAGTCAATTCACGCATAATTTTATCTCCCGTCATCTGTGATAGTTTGTAACCCGATATAAATACGGTAATATCCACTCCATATCTACATTACAACATTTGGTCATAAAATACCATACTTACTATAGAAAACGTATAAAAAAGATAAATGTTACAGCTTAAAATGTACTTTAAAAAAACATAATGAACAATTCACCGAATTTGTTCACTTTATTATATGCTCCACAAAACTGAAAAAGAACCTGGAAATGCCATCAATAGTACAAAGTTAAATTTGACAAGAAAAAATACCGCGGTTCCGTCAAGACGGCCTACGGTATTTATGAACGGATGATATTAATATATTACTGGATGATTCCTGAACTGTCAACTGTCCAGACAGTATCATTTGTATCTTTAATGTCTTTAAAACCTTTTCCTAACTCCGGTTTTGCAGAGGATGTGGAGGTGGAGGAAGCTTTCTGGATGTTGCCGCCTGTGTTAATCAGGTAACGTTTTTCGCCTACGGTAACCGCCTCGTAACGGAGTTCCGGGTCAGCTTTCTGAAGCAGGCCGTTTAAATAAACCTGGTTGTCACGTTCCCCATGGTATCCCTGTCCTTTCAGAGAACCCTTTGCATGGAAGTACCATGTCTGGTTTTCTTCAAGCTCCTCATCATAAATAGTCTGTTTTCCTGTCTGCATAATGCCGTTCTCATTGAAGTAATAAGTTGCTTCTTTGCCGGCATCATCAGTCAGAACCTGAATACCTGTCTGCATCTCGCCCTTGTTGTTAAAACAGTATTTGTTAGAATTGATGGTGAAGAGTTCCAGATTCTTTTCTGCGTGGAACGCTTCTCCGTTTTTAAAGTAGAAGGTAAATTCGTTATCGCTCTCATTGATTCCCGGAGCCCCTTCAATTGTGAACCAGCCGGATGCTCTTTTTCCGTCATTCTCTTCATCATAGTAGCGGAAGTCTTTTAAGGAAAGGGAGGAATCCGCCTCGCTTTCGGTGGCAGCAGCCGCAGAAGAGATGAATCCTGCCTCGGCTACATTAACCCAGCCTGTCTGCATTTTGCCATCGATAAATGTATAGTAATTGCCGTTTATTTTACGATCCATCTGATCCATAATCATTTTTCCGTTTTCGTCAAAATAGCACCAGATGCCCTCATCGTCCGTGTCGTTTGTCATTTCTTCTAAAAGTACCCAGCCTGTTTTTCTGGCTCCGTCGCTTTCGTTTCCAAGATAGTAGGTAAATCCGTCGATTTCAACGAGTCCTGTCAGCATCTGGCCGTCTTCGTCGAAGTAGTAGGTTTTTCCGCCTATTGTCATCCATTTGGAAGTAACGATTTTGCCGTCCTTGCCAAAGTAATTCCAGTTAGCGCCGCCCGGAGAATCAGGGCTGTCGTATTCTTCGTCATTGTCCACGGATACCCACTGGTTTTTTACCATGCGGCCTGTGGAATTCACGTAATACTCATCGATTCTCTGACTTACGGCAAGATCGCCGTTTTCATCCAGGTAAAACCATTCACTGTCTTTTTTCTTCCAGGTGTTTGTTTCTTTGTAGCCGTCTTCATCATAGAAGTACCAGCTGCCGTCTTCTTCCACCCACCCCTTGGATGCTGCGTAAGAAGTGTAGATTCCTGAATAGTTTGTCATCATTGGTGCAGCCGCAGTCATGATTGCCGCAGCGGATAATACAGCCATAAATTTTGTTTGCTTGCGCATTTTTAATCTCTCCTTTTTTGTTCAATGTTTCTGGCCGAAAATCCATCGTTGCATTACGTTGTGATTATATCCTATCCGGCGCCGAAAAAGATAGTGCAGGTTGCTGGTAAGGATGGAAGGAAATAGGAGCGGTGACAATTCGAAGGCGCGGCGCTGCCGTTTCCCTGCGAAGAAGCGGATGAAAAGCCCCGGAGAGGAAAAGAGATAAAAAATACAGCCCTGTCCTCTGCACGGTGCAGGGGTTGGGGCTGTATTTCCGCCAAAACGGTAAAATTATTTATGATATCTTGAATCGGTGATGAACTCAACATTGAGAGTTCCTGCAAGACGGTCCAGCGTTTCTGTGACATATTGGTTGATTCCCTGTGATTTTTCGCGGGCAATCCGGTAATCCATATCGGCGTTAAAATAGTTGTCCCCATGATAAGTGTAACCGTCAAAACCGGCGCATGCGGCATGACTTACTCCGGTTTTGACAAGGACATTTAACAGCATCACGAAGGAGTTGTCAATGATTTCCGCATTTGGGTCAATCAGGGAGCTGTAATTCAGTGTGTAGTCAAAGCGATCCTTAACATTGGTGACATTGGAGGTCGCAATAACCTTTACTTTCCGGTCTGTACGGTCTTTCAGCTCCAGAAGGCGGCTTCCCAGCTGGACATAGCGCCGGGAATTACTTAAGAAAGCATAGTCTATAGCAATATCATCCGGAATATAGTTTACGGAGATGATTACAGGATTTGTCTTTTCTATATAGGATAGCACGCGATCTTTCTGAAGTTCCATATTTTTGCCGGGTCCCAGGAGCAGGAGAGCCTTACCTGCCAGGGCTTTTGTTAATTCTGCCAGTTCCGTCTCATCATTGCACTCGGTGCTTTGGTAAGTACGGTAAAGCTGTTCAATGTAATCTTTGTCATAGAGCAGTTTTTTCTCCGGCTCAATGCTGTCCAGAATTCCGTTCAATGCCTTCAAAGACAATGTCTGCTTATCCATCAGGAATTTAACATAGCTTGGATGACAGTTGTTTGAGGCGGAGATATAGAAGAAAAGATTATAACCCCAGGGGCTTTTCCTGAAAAACGGCATAATATTGATATCAATGGCTTCCAGCATCTGTGCGGTATTGAAATTCCTGCCGCAGCTCGTATTCATGTACATGGAAATCAGTTCCAGCGGGAGGTTGCCCGCACTTTTTCCCATGCCATACAAGGATGCATCAATCAGAACACGGCGGTCGGCCGTCTCGCGGAGTACTTCTATACTGTTTGAATACGCCAGCTGGAAATTGTTATGGGAATGATAGCCGATACCGATTTCCCGGTTCAGGTTGTGATTAAACAGTTCAAAGTAGTGCATCAGATTTTCCTGATGAAGTAAACCGTAAGTGTCTACAATGGATAACGCATAGGGATTCAGTTCATTTACAAGCTCGATTAAATCCAAAATTTCTCTGTCAGAGTAGCTGGTGATCGAAACCGCCTGGACATAGACCTGATAGCCGAGCTGTTTTACCTCGCGGCAGTAGGCAATGGCTTCTTTCATTACGTGTTTTTTAAATATGACGCGTATTCCGTCGATAAAGGATTCGGCGCAGGGGGCAAGATTTTCGATACGGCAGGTTCCGTAGTCGATCATGGCCACAATCATGGCATTGCCTTTGTCCAGCCTGCCGAAAATGTCGTCGGCGCTTTTTGTATCAGGCATAATGGTTCTGTTTTTGTCAAATGGCCGCCGGTCATCCAGAAAACCGATTTCCAGCACATCCACGCCGGAACTGATCAGGCGTTCAAAAATATTGATGATATTGCCATAGCCAAACTCCCAGTCATTGACAAATCCACCGTCGCGCAGTGTACAGTCAAGTAATTTTATTTCCTTCATAATGACTCCTTTCAGATTTCCGGCGCCAGGCCCAGAAACATACCAATGTCAGTCGGTTTACCGGCGATAAAAACAGGCTCAAACTCTTTCCAGCCATCAGGGTCGGAGGGGCCGAAGCCGTAGGTGACTGCAATAAAATCAGTTCCGGAGCATTTTGCGCCGCTGCCGTCGGAGGCAGTGTCGCCAATCAAAACTGCTTCCCCAGGGGACAGGTTTAAGCCCTTCAGGCATTTATCTAAAACATCGGTTTTCTGCATCTTGCTGGCAAAATCGCTGCCGCAGATGCAGTCGCAGTAATTGCTGATTTGATAGTGCTCCAAAAGTGTGAGGGCATAATCCTCTCTTTTCAGAGTGGCGACACCGACCAGATAGCCCTCTCTTTTAAGACTTCTAAGAAGTTCGCTCAGGCCATCGTAGGGGGTTGCTTTCAAAAGATCGTAATCCTTATACCGGTTGCGGAAAATTTCGGTGGCCCGGTTGGCCTCTTCCTCGTCAATACCATAGACTTTTATAAGCGAGTGCTTGATTGGCGGGCCGATGAAAGTCTTCATCATGTCCTCACGCGGGGGTTCATATCCCATAGTTTTAGTGGTATACAGCACACTTTCCAAAACGCCTTTTGCTGTGTCAAGCAGAGTGCCGTCCAGATCAAATATAATGCCGCGGTAGCGGCGGTGGGATTTTTCCTGTCTGCCGGCAGGATTGTTCGTTGGTTCAGGTATCATTTGCGGCTCCTTTATTTCTCGTTGCGTTTCCGGTCTTCAAACTGCTCTCTGATCCGTTCCAGATCTTTTGGTGTGTCAACGGACAGCGTTGAACCGGAGATGTCTTCAAATATAACGTTTTTACCCTGCTCTATGAAACGCAGCAGGTCGAATTCCTCTATCTTTTCCAGGCGGGATATGGGAGAAGCGGCAAAAAAGTCGAGCGCTTCTTTGGTGTAGACCCCGATACTTACGAATTTTTTATAGCTGTAATCAAGACTGCCTTTGGGATAAGGAACAGGACTGCGGGAAGCATACAGACATTTTCCTGCCTGGCTGCATACGATTTTTATATTGGCTGAGTCGAATACTTCGGGGGCGGAAGTAATGGACGCCATGGCGTTCACGACGAAAGGCCTGTCCGATTCCGGCAGTCCGGAGGTCTCCGACATGGCTTTGACAGCCTGATGAACCACCTGGCGGATATCGCCGGGGGATATCATCGGCTCATCGGCCCCCATCATGACATAAAAATCAGCTTCCATCTGCCCGGCAGCTTCCCAGATCCTGGAAGTCGGATTCGGATGCCAGGTTCCGGTTATCAGACAGGGAATATTATATTCGGCGCATGCTTTCTGAACTGCCTCATGGTCTGCTGCAACGCAGACTGCGTCCAATATGCCGCTTTCAGCAGCCGCATTGTATACATGCCAGATTAGTGGCCTGTTATCCAGAAGAGCTAGGACTTTTCCGGGAAAACGGGTCGAATTAAACCGTGCGGGGATTATCCCGACAATTTTCATAGTGCTGCCTCCTTTTGACGGAAATTTCGTCAAGCATATATGCAATTATAGAAAAGTTCGGAGAAAAAAACAATAGGTTTTGGAGATTTAATTAAGCAGGTGAGGACGCCGCCGGT
>NZ_KE993045.1 GCF_000466485.1 [Clostridium] symbiosum ATCC 14940
ATTCCGGCCGGATTCCCCCTCCACGACCAACCTCTCACGGGGACGGAAGTCTCAGCAAGAGCCCCCTCACCACACCGGACATGGTCCGTTCCGGACGCGTCCTCCTACCTCAGTTAAATCTCCATTTCAAAATCGGCATGAACCCTGATTCTGCGAATATACTTTTTATAACCGTAATTGATTTCAGGTGAAAATGTGTTAAAACGGATTGTAAAACGGCTCACAGTGGAAGCGGCAGCCGGATTTGTCCTGCTGACCGGGGTATTTATGATGACGCGGTACGCCGGACTGTCGGTGTCCGGAACCAGTGTACATATTGGAAAAGAAAAACCGGTAGTCGTCCTGGATGCCGGCCACGGCGGAAATGATCCGGGTAAAGTCGGTGTGGACGGCAGCCTGGAAAAGGATATCAACCTGGCGATTACACTGAAACTGAAGGAATATCTGGAACAGTCCGATGTGGAGGTAATCCTGACAAGGGACGACGACAAGGGCCTCTATAAGTCCAGTGACAGCAGCAAAAAAATGGCCGATATGAAACAGCGCTGTCAGACAATTGCAGAGACGGATCCGGATATCGTCGTAAGCGTCCATCAAAACAGCTACCATCAGGAAGCAATATCCGGCGGTCAGGTATTTTACTATAAGGGTTCGGAAAAGGGTAAGAAGCTGGCCGAAAAAATACAGAAAAGGTTTGATTATGTTCTTGGTGAAAAAAATACAAGACTTGCCAAGGCGAATGACAACTACTATCTCCTCCTGCATGTGAAATGCCCCATCGTGATTGTGGAATGCGGCTTTCTGAGCAACTGGAGTGAGTCAAAGATGCTGAATTCGGAGGATTACCAGGATCGGGTGGCATGGACGATACATATGGGAATTATGGAGTATTTAAACCAGCGGTAGACTGTCTGTATCAGAGAAAAACGGTTCCCGGGATTTTCTTCCTGAGGCGGCCCGCTGCAGCGGCAGAAAATTCATGCCGCTGCAGCGCGGAGTCTGCCGGGGCATGAATTTTCTTCTGATTACCGGAGCCTCTCAACCGCCTCTATCGCTGAAACGCACCGCGTGACAGCCTGCTCCAGTTCATCCTCATTGATAATTAACGGAGGATTAAAATAAAGCACATTGCCGAGAGGCCGGAGAATCAGCCCGCGCTCCAGAGCTTTTTTATACACCTGGTAGCCTACCCTCTCTTCCGGGGGATAGCCCTTCTTCGAAGCTTTGTCCTCCACCAGCTCCAGCGCATGAATCAGCCCTATATGGCGTATCTCACCGACATGAGGATGAGAACCAAGACGTTCCGCCAGCTTTTCGGTCAGGAAGGCAGCCCTTTTTTCAGCCTTTTCCAGAACCCGGTCCTTTTGAAGAATGGAGAGAACCGCCAGACCGGCCGAGCATCCAAGAGGATTGCCGCTGTAGGTGTGGCTGTGCATAAATGCTTTTCCCTCGTTATAGTCGGCATAGAATGCCTCATATATCTGCTCTGTCGTAATGGTGATAGCCATCGGCATATAGCCGCCTGTCAGCCCTTTGGATATGCACATGATGTCCGGGCTGACACCGGCATGCTCGAAAGCGAACATTTTTCCTGTCCTGCCAAACCCGGTAGCTATCTCGTCCGCTATCAGCAGGATTCCCGACTCATCACAGAGCTTTCTGAGTTTTTGGAGGTAAACCGGAGGATAAATTCTCATGCCGGCGCTTCCCTGGAGCAGAGGCTCAACAATGATCGCGCATGTCTCCTTTCCGTACCGTTCAAATGCCGTTTCTGCCTCAGCAAAGCATTCCGCCTGACAGCAGTCCCTGCATTTGCCATAAGGACAGCGGTAGCAATCCGGCGCTTTTATCTGAATAGTATCCATCAGCATCGGTTTATAGATTCTCGCATACAAATCCATGCTCCCGACCGATAAAGCCCCGATTGTCTCTCCATGATATCCTTCTGAAAGGCACATAAACCGCTGCCGTTTGGGATGGCCTGTCTGATACTGGTATTGAAAACTCATTTTCAGGGCACACTCGACGGCAGCCGAACCGTTATCGGAAAAGTTGAACCGGGTCAGACCTGCCGGGATCACCTTCACAAGCTCTTCACACAGTTTTATCGCAGGTTCGTGGGTAAAGTTTGAAAATATTACATGCTCCAGCCGGTCGAGCTGACTCTTTACCGCTCCGTTTATCTCCGGATTACAGTGCCCCAGCAGATTACACCACCAGGAACTGACGATATCTATGTACTCTTTCCCATATATATCATAGAGATGGACGCCTTCTCCCCTGTCTATAACAATAGGTTTTAACGTTTCATAATCCTTCATTTGGGAGCATGGGTGCCAGATATGCTTTAAATCCCTCTCCTCTAATGTCATTTGCCCTGCCATTATTTCCATTCCTCTCTTTTCTCAGACTGTTTCCCGTATAGAGCAGCTAAAAAACCGGCGTCGGTATCCAGCTCATTGCTGCCTTCCCCGACACATGCAATAACCGGGATTTTAGTCAATTCTTCCACCATCTTTTTATTATCCTCTTCCATTCTGCTTCCGATATGACAGCGGTTGAGTATTATTCCCTTTACTTCCAAATTCCTGTTTCTCATATATTCTGCCGTCAGGACTGTGGCATTGATAGTTCCAAGCCCTGCGTCCGCTACAATGACGGAGGGAAGGTTCAGTTCCCTGATCAGGTCTTCCAGAAATATCTTAACTTCACCGCTCTTTGGCCCGTCATACCGTATTGGACAGACAATTCCTCCGCTGCCTTCCATAGTAAGGTAATCGTACTGCTTTGCCGCACGGAGGAAGCCATCGACGACCGTTTTCATTTCCACCGGGTTTCCTTCAATCTGTGCGGCGAGATGAGGAGAAACGGCATTTTCATAAATATAGGGCACCATCTCTTTAGCCGACGCCCCAAGCTCTGCCTCCCTGTTAACATAATCGGCGTCACCCGGTATCAGGCTGCCGCCCACTCTTACCGCGCCGCTTAGAGCCGCTTTATAATACCCTGCATTATAACCGGCCTGCCTGAGTTTCTTTATCAGCAGGCCCGTCACATATGTCTTTCCTACGTCAGTCCCCGTTGCTGTTATAAATAATCCTCCGCCTGCCTGTTTCCCGTTCTTCTGTTGTCTGTCCATCTGTTGTCAGCTCCTCTCCTGTCTATTCTTTTAAACCGGCCGTTGCCTGTTTCCCGTTCCTTCTCACTTCAATACCGAGAACCGGGATAATCCGTCTGCCGAGAGCCGCCCCCAGTATGCACAGGGCAATGTCCCCCGGTACAGCCAGCAGAAAACAGTAGAGAAACAGCGGCCAGATTCCTATCGGCGAATCGATTACATAATTTCCAATCACATAGTAATACACCATGCCGAACAGATATACCACAAACAGGCCTGCGAAGTTTGCGGCAAGAAGCCTGCCAAAGCCCGGCTTCCTTCCGCCTTTTTCCGCAATCGCGCCTGTCACCCAGGCTCCTGCGCAAAAACCTATCAGATAGCCGAAGCTGGGCCTGAACAGATATCCAAGGCCTCCCCCCTCTGCAAAAATGGGCAGGCCTGCAAGTCCAAGCGCCACATAGACGGCAACACTAAGCGCCCCTAGACGTTTGCCCAGCAGCAATCCCGCCATTGTGGTAAAAAGGAACTGGAGCGTAAAGGGAACTACCGGAACCGGAATCTTGATAAAGGCTCCCACCGCCGTAAGTGTGGTAAAAAGGGCACAGACCGTCATGTCTCTTACGTTTAATTTCTGTCTCATACATCCTCCTCTATTGACTGTGTGATGAATTAAATATACCTGTGCAGGTCTCAATTGTCAACCTATTTTTATTTTTAGTTAACATTAGGGTCAGACAAACCTGTACGTCCGTATTTATTCCTGTGGTAATTACGCAGTGCGCTCCCTGCTGCCCTGCTGTTAAAGAAAAAAATACCGGGAAAAAGCGGCCTTCCGGCTGCTGCTTCCCGGTATTTTATTGACGACAACCTGTGCGCAGAGCGTGCAGGTTATCGTTTGAAGACGGTGGCCTTTGCACGGCGCATGCAGGTTATCATTGCACCGCGTCAGAGAAATCCTTAAATCCCAGTCCAATTACCTCCGTTGTCTCTGTCACCATGACAAATGCATTTTCATCTGTTTCGTGGATAATTCTTTTAAGCCTTGCAAATTCCGACTTTCTGACCGTACAAAGTACAACCGAAGTCTCCCGGCCGCTGTAAGCTCCCTTTCCCGGCAGTATTGTTGCGCTCCGATCCAGCTCCCTTATGATTCTCCCGGCAATTTCATCGGGATGTGCGGTGATAATCGACGCCTTGCTTCCCGCATCGCTCCCGTAAATAATCGTATCAATCACCTTTGTCTGGGCATACAGGCTGATCATGCCGAACAGGGCTGCGTCCACATTGCGGAAAACAAAAATTGAAAGGGACAGGATAATCCCGTCTATGATCAGGAGAGCACGCCCGATTTGGACATGGGGATATTTTTTCTGAAACAGGTATCCGGCCACATCGCTTCCTCCGGTAGTTGATCCGGACAAAAAGATAAATGCCATTCCAATCCCCACCAGTATTCCGCCGTAGAGGCTGCTCATCATCCGGTCTCCCGCATAAACCGGACAGATTGGCGCCACCACGTAATCCAGAATAATGGAACAAATACCGCAGGCCACCGCCGTCCGAAGCGCGAATCGGCGGCTTAGATAAAACCAGGCCAGAACCAGCAGCGGCAGGTTCACCAGAAGCGTCATCCTGCCCACCGGCAGGCCGGTGACATAATTCATCATCAGGGCGATACCCACTGCTCCGCCCGGCGCAATATTGGCCGGCACGATAAAGCTCTGGGTCCCGACACTGTATATCAATGCCCCTATCACCAGAAGCAGCATATCTCTTACTGATTCTTTGTTAATCCTTCCACTCATTTTTATGCCTTTCTTCCCGGCAAACCAATCTTTCCGAAGGCATTTACAAAAGGATTCCGTATTGTTTTACCTTTCTTTGAAGGGTCTGCCTGGGCACGTCTAAAATTTTAGCAGCCTCCGAAATATTGCCCGCCGTGACGGCCATTGTTCTGGCTATAATGCCCCTCTCGTATTCGCCGACGGCATCTCTCAAAGACGGACAGAGGGTATCTCCCTCCTCCGCTTCTTTTTTCACACTGCTCTTCATTTCGCAAAACTTATCTTCGATATCTTCGAACTTCAGCATATTGCTGTTTTCCCCGACCATACTCATTCCGTATACGATAATATGCTCCAGCTCACGGACGTTGCCGGGCCAGTCGTATTCTTCCAGTCTTGCTAACAGTTCTTTTGAAACATACTGTACATTTTTATTAAATGTATCATTATGCTTGTTTACATAAAATTTAACAAAATGGGCGATATCCTTCTTCCTCTCCCTCAAAGGCGGAATCGTAATGGACATCATGCTCAGCCTGTAATAAATATCACGGCGCAGCTGCCCCTCTTCAATTGCCTTCAAAGGTTCTGTGTTAATCGCTGCGATGATTTTCACATCTACGGATTTTGCTTCCCTTGCCCCCAGGCTCCTGAAGTGACCGTCCTGAAGAACACGGAGCAGCTTCGACTGGAGATGAATCGGCATCGAGTTGATTTCATCCAGAAAAAGCGTCCCGCCGTCAGCCAATTCGAATAAGCCCTTATTTTCCGTGGCCCCGGTAAAAGCTCCTTTGGAGGTTCCAAAAAGAATACTCTCAAGAAGCGTATCCGGCAGGGCGGCGCAGTTCTGGGCAATAAAAGGCTTATCCCTTCTTGCGCTCGTATTGTGGATTGCCTGGGCAAACACTTCCTTGCCCGTCCCCGTCTCGCCGCATATCATGACAGGCAGATCACAGGCGGCCACAACGCTTATGTACTCCCTTGCTTTCTTCATTTTCTCGTCTACGGCAATGATATCCGCTATTGTAAAGAAAGCCGTGTTCCGGTTGACCAGCTTTCCTGAGCTGCTGACGGGAAAACTGGAATAGCTTAATTCCACCCGCTCCGAATTCTGTTCCAGCTCTTCCTCCGACTCCTGCATGGACAGATCAATGGCTCCCACAATCTGTTTTCCGCTCTTGATAGGGATGGACAGGGAGGTGATCCGGATTTCCTCCTTGCCCTGGGCCTTCAGAAGCTGGTTCTCAATATAGACCGGAAGTCCCAGTTCCATAGCTTTGATGGTAGTGCTTGTCTTCGGATCCAGATTCTCATATACATCTAAAAATTTCTGTCCCACCAGCTCATATGGTTCCTCCTGGCTGGAGAGCTTGTTGTTCAGTTTGGCTGTGAACAGGATCTCCCCCTCCAGGTTGATAATTGTAATGCCGTCAATATAACCTTTTCCGTGGAACAGTTTCTTCATTAATTCCATTATCCCGCCCCCTCTTTCACCATTTCTCTGCACCGTCGTATCCTATAGAACGGCAGCATAAGTATAAAGAAATAGTATCAAAGATTGCAAGGGATTACAATACGTCAGATTGTTACTATTCACAGCCCCGCTGAAAAACGCGGTTCTACGAACAGTAACACGCTTCGCGATGCACAGAAACGGTAAAAACTCCGTTTCGCGCCGTATAACTCGGGATTTTCACTCAAAATGCGAGTGAAAACGCCTCGCGGAATAGCGGCTGTGAATAGTAACGTCAGATTTCCCCTTCGGCCGGCCGGTCAAGCGGCAGCTTCAGCCACCACCATTTGAATATGACATTGACTATAACGCAGGCCGCCATAACGAGAAGATAAAGACCGATAAACTTCCAGTGGTTTCCGTTCAGCAGCATCATTGGTCCCATCGACCATGCAAACATTTCAATCGGCGTCGTAAACGGCGCGGCAAAGGCCGTATCATTTAATGTCTTGGACAGGTTTTCCGGATCCACAATGCGCAGCAGGATAAATCCGATTGCAAAAACGCCGGTGGAATAGCCGAAAACAAAAATCGAACGTTCAAACCAGCTTCCCTTGTTCATGGCAGGTCCAAAGAACATCAGTGTCATAACAACGATAACAATTCCGCAGAGCAAAAGCATCGCAAGAGGAACCGCATATTTAACAATTACCGAAATCTTGATGGAGGCAATTCCGAAAAACACCAGATAATCCGTGGCTGTACCGGAAATACGGCTGATTACATTTTCGTCCACGTATTTGCTGACTCCCACCTTTTTAAATACAAGAAACATGACAATGGCGATTAGAAAAGCTACCAGATATGTAGGCAGATCCAGTCCGGTCACGTTAAATATCCACTTATTTAAAAGCATTCCCGCCCCGGAGGCAACCAGGAGGATTGCCAGATGCCAGGCCAGCGGATCCAGTACCATCGAGGATACCGGCTCCTGCCCCATGGATTTACGTTTTTCATCCGGGATCAGCCCTGTCTTTAAGTCGCCGGAAATATACTGAAAACTCTTGACATATTTTGTCCAGCCCCGCTTTGTTCCCAGTTTTATGAAGAACAGGCCTCCGAATATGCCCGCCAGGATGCCGACAGTGGCACAGGTCATGGCAATATCCATTGCATCCGTATCGCCCAGTCTCTGGAACGTGGAGCCGACCGCTGCCGCCGTTCCATGTCCTCCGGAAAATCCGGATGCCAGGAGAAGCCCGAATCCATAATTAATGTCCGGAAACAATTTAGATATTACAAGGATTGAAAAAAGCGGAGCAAGACTGAACTGGATTGCCTGAGCCAGCACTTTGTAGGAGAAATATGAGCCGATGCGGTCCACCTCTGCCTTAAAGTCATTCTTTGAAAAGGAAAATCCGTTGATTCCCACTGCCGCAAAAATCACAATAATCAACACTCCTGCATAAGAGCCGATGGCCTCTGAAAACGGCAGGATGTTAAGCCCCTGGCTTCCCAGAGCCAGCGCAATGAAGCCGGCTATCATACTGGCAGGAACGAAAAATTTCTGAACCACTTTCACTTTTGCCCGGATGAGCTGTCCAATCATAATAAACAGTGAAGCTATTGCAAAATCAAGTAAAAAATCATTTACACTCATATAACCCTCCTGCATTTACACCTTACGGGCCGGAATCACCCCTTCGCTTCCGGCCCTCCGCCTTTTGTCCTACGTCAAGTCTCCCCAAAGATTCAGTCGCTTTCCAATGCCCTGTTCCAGGGCATTCCGGTAAATGGTATATCCCCAGGCCAAATCCTCGATCGGCATTCCATCCATAATGAAAATCACCTTTTCCTTGTCGTCGTGTCTTCCCTCGGCTTTGCCTGCCGCCACATCTCCCAGGCCGGTAATATCCTCTTTCCTGATTTTCCCATCCCAGACCAGATCCATCATGAATCCGCAGATGCCGCTCAGATTCTTTCCAAAGCCGCCTTTTGCATTTCTTAATTCCTCCGCATATGCCTCGTACATCTCCCAGTTGTCAACTACAATCCGTGAATCCATCATCAAGTTTTCACTGATGTCCGCGCTGGCCGGAAGGGTAAGGAGCGCCCCCTCCTTCAGCCATTCATCCTCTATCCGCGGGGAGACACTGCCCGATGTGGCTACATTAACTACGTCGCTCCCTCTGACCGCTTCTTCCACAGAGGCTGCCACTTTAACACTCACCTTGTATTTTTCCCTTAATTCCTCCGCATACCGCTTTGCGGCTGCCTCATCGATGTCGCAGAGACGGATCTCACGGATCGATTTCAGTACATCCATCAGGGCTTCCAGGCACGCTCTGCCTATTACTCCGATACCGATGGCGCTTACCGTCTCCGCCTGATTTCTGGCAAAATACTTGGCTCCGACCGCAGGTATTGCTCCCGTCCGCGCAGCGCTCAGCGCGTTGGCTGACATGATGGCGAGAGGCGCTCCCGTGTCCGGGTCATTCAGCACCGTGGTCAGGATAGAACGCGGCAGGCCCTTTTCCCGGTTGGCAAGATTAGAGCCATACCATTTTTCACCGCATACATGGAATCTTCCGCCCAGGTACCCGATCAGGGCCATAAATCTCCGATCCGGCCCTTTGACCGGCATCCCGGAAAAGGGTGTCTCCTTCGGGAAATAGATCTTGATTCCGTGGGAATTATGGTTGGGAGCCCCCATCAGATAATCTCCCTGACCCAGCAGGTCAAATACTTCATCCATTACCTGGATGCAGGTATGTATGTCACCGGCTCCCGCTTTAACTGCATCCGCCTCAGACAGAAATAAAAAGTCCAGATTATGATTCATGTCAGGCCTCCTCTCATTTTATAACGCTTTACCGTACCCAGCATGCAATTACATTTGAATAAAATTGCCGGATTTTGTTCCCGTGGCAGGCGGTGCCGGATCCAGTCTGCGATCTGCTATCTGAAGTACATCCTCCGGCCGGATCCACGGCCTTCCCTGAATCGCGCTCGTCTCCTCATGCGTCAGAAATCCTTTATACGCCGTGAGGCTTCTTCTCAGATAACCGTCTCTTTCGCAGGCTCCCGCCACACCGTTCTTCATGATGCTTCTGAAATGAGGAAGCACCGAGGCCGCATAAGCTATGGAAGTGGACTGCGCAATGGCTCCCGGAATGTTGCTGACACAATAGTGGACGACACCTTCTTCAATATAGCGCGGATTGTCATGAGTCGTCTCATGGAATGTCTCTATCGCGCCCACGTCGTTGCTGATATCGACAATAACGGACCCCTTTTCCATTGAACGGACCATTTCACGGTCAATCAGGAATTCTTTGGCGTCTTTCGGCCATTTTACACAATTATAAACCACGTCAATTTCCGGAAGAAGCTTTTTGATATTATAGCGGTTGGAAATCTGGGTGTTAACTTCTTCGTTAAACTGCTTTCCGATTTCCCGGAGCGTTCCGATATTAATATCCATCACAGTCACCCAGGCGCCAAGCGAGTGGAGCACGGAGGCTACGGACTTGCCTACAATTCCGCCGCCCAGAACCAGCGCTTTAATACCGGGAGCGCCGCCGAGTCCATTGACAAACTTGCCCTTGCCGCCGTGAATCGCCAGAAGGGAATCCAGTCCCATTAAAGCGCCCTGCTTGCCGGCCGCCTCGCAGTTTGGCGAGCCATACCGGTGAGAATCCTCCGCTGTAAAGGCAATGCATTTGCTGTCCAAAAGAGCCTGTACCTCCTCAGGATGGGCTGCCGGATGAATACAGGTAAACACAATCTGATTTTCACGGAGCAGGCCGTATTCTGAAGGTTCAAATTCTTTCACCTTTGCAACAAAATCGCATTCGCCGTAAATCTCCTCCTTTGTATCAACCAGCTTTGCACCTTCTGCCGCATAAGCCTCATCGCTGAAGCCGGAGCCTTCTCCCGCCCCCCTCTGAACGTAAACCTCATGTCCGTCTGATGCAATCATGCTCACCTCTGCCGGTGTTGCGATAACGCGGTACTCTCCAACCTTGATATCCTTCAATACTCCAAACTTCATGATTCTTCCTCCACTTAGATTCTATTTTTTTCTGCCGGCGCCTTGCAGTATTTTCTTATAGCTATATAATAAGCAATTTACGTGCCAACTTTACCGCTCTGCCATAATCAAGTAAAAAGCCTTGAAACATAAAGGGTCCCATACCCATGAGCAGGATATGTAAGTCCTTTTGTCTCATTTTCGGTCAATTAATATGCCCATTAATGAGCTTTCAACGCCCAAAAATGAGCTTTTTATTTTATTACTGATCAGACTGTTATACATTGCAAAAGCCTCTGCTCACAGAGCATAAGACCTGCAGCTTGAAAGGAGATGGAATGAGTATAGAAATAGTACCCGCATACAATTTCCAGGAGGAAATCCGAGAGTTATTGACAGAATACACGGATATGTTAATCGAGGGAGATTCAGATATTAAAAATTATCTGGAGCTACAGAACTACGATGAGGAATTAGAAGATTTACAAACAAAATACGGCCTGCCTTATGGACGGCTTTACCTGGCTTATTCCGATAAAGAGCCTGCCGGGTGTATTGGGTTAAAGAGAATTGATAATAAAAACTGTGAGGTAAAGCGCCTCTATGTCCGTCCTGCCTTTCGCGGCAGACATATCGGCCGCCTGCTCATGGAGCAGATTATACACGAAGCTAAGGAAATCGGCTATTCCCATATGCTGCTGGATACGCTGCCGTTTTTGCAAAGTGCAATACACATGTATAAAAAGCAGGGTTTTTATGAAATTTCCGGTTACAACAACAGCCCTATGGATACATCAATCTACATGAAATTAGATTTATAACTTCCTGCTGCCTGGTTATACGGAGAAAAAGCATTCTTTCGGCCCGGGATTCCCGTTTCGAAGAATGCTCTTTCATCTGTCTGTTATGCAGGCAAACCGTAAATCGCGCCTGGTTTTTCCCGGGGCTGCTATCAGTTCAGGTACTCACCCAGCTTATGGCCGCCTGTTGTCAGCTCTTCATAGGTAGGAATGCCTGTCATGATAAGCTCCCCTTTTTCAGCTCCGTATACTTCATTAAAAGCTTTCATATACTCTATGCATCCCTGTAAATGTCTTCCGACACGCAGTTCCAGAGGAACTCCGTTTTCATCGTAGGGGATATACAGATAGCCAAGCTCAGATGCCTTCATATAACAGTTATCTTTACCGGTTAAAATCAGAGCTTCGTCAATCTTTCCGTGGAGACGTCCCTGAGCCGGGTTTCCCGTCTCCATCAGAAGAGCCAGCGTATTGGTGTGATCCCCCAGCTCACGGTGTGTTAAGCCGTGCAGGGAAACGGGTGACGGCTCCAGCGACATATTGATTCCTGCCATCTGCAGCTCCAGGATTCCCATGGAAGCCATATTCATTGCCCTCTCATGGGCAACGGTTGCATTGATGGTCGGATACTCAGGAGATGCCTCATGTAGATCCATCTCCATATCAATATCCAGCGTATTGATCATATTCGTAATCGCATAGGCAATCTGTTCCGTCAGCGTGCCGTCCTTTACGCCCGGATAAGCGCGGTTGATATTACGCATCTCGCTTCCGGAAAGCGTCTGTCCCGACGTGTGGGTATATACGTCCGGATCCGGCCACTGGTCAATCGGATTGGAGGCACGCGATCCGTATACAAACTGGCGCGTACCGCTCTCTGTCTCAAAATGATAGAAATGGGGAGAGCCCTCCTGCGGATCATTATGTGTGAATGCACTGTTGTCGGTTCTGGGAATTACATAAACCGTACCGGCTTCCACCTTACCGCTTTCAATCATCGTGATTGCCGCCATATGTCCCGAAGGCTCATTGGGATGAGTCCCGCCAAGTACCAGGAAAGAACCTCCCTCTTTTTCACCCTGCATCACATAGACAGTTGTATCGCCGAATGTACCTTTTAAATTCTCATTATATTCGCTTAACTGGAAAGTTGACGTCACCCCTTCACCGGGGATAATTACTTCCTGATAATGTCTGAAATCGTAGAAATCTTTTCCGGCGACTACGGCAACGGCGATACTTGCTACGGCGCAGACTGCTGTAACGAGATTTTTATGTGTCTTAAAAAATTCCATTTTCAGTCCTCCTTATTTAATCATCAGGACGCGCAGTAAAAGAGGTACCATTACCATACAAGCGTTCACCTTCATTGACGGAGCATCTTCTTTGTACATGTCAATTGCTGTAAATACAAGGAACAAAAGCGCAATGGCTCTGTAAATCAATGTAATCATATTTGTATCCCCCTTTTAAAACCATCCTGCAATTGTCTTTGAGAAATAGATGAATACCATTCCGTATACAAGCATTACTGCCATCGGAACCATACATCTCTTCAGAACCTTTACATAGTTGTCAACACCGGTAATCTTAGCCGCAAAGAGGCCGGCCAGAGCAGTCGGCGGCATCATGTCGCCAAGTGCTGCGATGAAGGACAGCGCCGCAATCGTAAATACGGTATCCATATTCAGGAATGCCAGTGCAAACGGCACGCCGAGTACAGAGGAAGCGCCAAAGGAAGATACGGCGCCGAACAGCGGGATGGATACGCCGGCTGCCAGCAGACGCAGGCTTTCCGGAAGTCCCAGACACGTCATAACGATAAATCCGCGTACGCCGGTCAGTGTCATAACCTGGATAAACATGCCAACGCCCATCAGGATACCCATAACCGGAAGAGAGCTGTGAAGCGCCTCCTGAATCGTCTCCACCGGGTTCACCTTGCGGCCTGTAAACAGGCCTACAATTGCACTGATCAGGAACATCAGAGGCATTCCGATATCAGGAATTATCTTGAATATCTTTGTAAGCATCATCAGAATCACGAGTACGAACAGCGGTATGTAAATCCGGAACCCGTACTTTTCAGCCACTTCCTTGTTTAGATGCGGTTCCATTTTTTCATAATCCATATTCCTCGCCTGTTTCAGTCCCAGGAACAAAACCGAGAAAATAGCCACAGGGATGGTCAGAATCAGAAGAGGAGCGCCAAATCCGACGAAAGGAACGTCAATACCTCCGCCGATAATCATGGCCGGAAGGTTAACCGGAGGCGCAATCATACCCAGAAGGCCGCCCATGGCAATCAAAGCTGCGGCCGTCACCGTATCGAGTCCCATAATCAGAAGTACCGGAGCCATAATGCTGCCCGCAGACAGTACCGCTGCTGTGGAAGAACCTGTAATCATACCCGGGAACATGATAACCGCCATGATGAGAATCAGCAGAATTGCCGGATGTTTATGGAACTTTTTAATGATAACGGCGCTCAATGCGTCCAGAGTACCTGATTTTTCTACCACCTTCATAAATACCATGGCGGTTGCAATAACAAGAATCGTATCAATGTAAGAGAACGTACCTTCTACCAGATGGCGGATCGGAAGTCCTTCCCCCCCTGCCAGGCAGCCGCCGATTGCAGAAAGCATCATGGACACGCCTACCGGAAGCTTTGCCAAAAAACAGCCGAGCATGAAGATACCAATCATTACGATGAATATAATAAGTTCGTGAGTCACTTTTTACTCCTTTCTGTCCCCTTATGTAAATGGGGCCGCTGAATTTTTGCGGCCCCGTTTGACAGACTTTACATTATTTACCGAAAATAGTCTTCAGAGGCTCTACTGCTCCAACCTGATTGTCAATAAATGCAGTTGCAACGCCGTTTTCTGTTACGATACCCTTCATAAAACCGTCGCTGTCACCTTCCGAGACAATGATTGCCGCATCGGCTGCCGCTAAAGCATCCGGGATGAATTTGTCAGATAAGGTACCGCGTCTTGCGCTGCCGCCGATATGAAGCGCTATGATCGTCATTCCCTGCTCCTCAGCTTTTGCAATGACACTTTTTACACGGTCTAATTCCTGATTCTCATCAACTCCGGCGGCGCCGAGACCCTTGGAGCTTCCGCCGATAGCCAGAACCAGAGTCTTGTAGCTGCCCATATCGTCTGCCGTAACAGTAGCATTTAAGTCGCTGTCGATTTCACACTTTTTAAGAAGTGTCTGAACTACGTTGACATCGGCGCTCTGTCCCACGCTTGTAAGAATAATCGGTCCTTCCGCAATGGCTTCCGTAATTTCCTTAACGTCTCCGGATGCCGCTTCACCGCCGGCTGCAGGTGTCTCAGTTTTTGCCGCCTCCTGTGTCGCTGCAGGTGTAGATGTTGTATCGCCGCCGCAGGCCGTCAGGGAAGCTGCTGCCATGGAAAGGCATATTAATGCTGCTGCTAATTTCTTTTTCATTGTCCTGTCTCCTTTTTCATTGACTAGATATTTTGATTTGTTTCGAATGTTTAATATTTTAAAATAATTATGTACTCATCTTGCCGATTAATAGCCGAGAGCCTTGCCGTCACGTCTGGGGTCTGCTCCGCCCAGCAGTGTTCCGTCTTCACCGTACATTACGGCGTTTACAGAACCAAAGGAACGGTTAAACTCATCATTCGGCTCTACCGTATTTCCGAGTTCTTCCAGTTTCTTAATCGAGTCGGCATTAAGACGTGTCTCATACTGAATCGCACTTGTCGCATTGTTATACAGACGCGGTGCGTCAATTGCCTCCTGCATGGACATGTCAAAGTCAATTACGTTGCTGATAATCTGTGTAACGGTTGTGATAATCTTTGTTGCTCCAGGAGAACCTAATACCATAAATGGAGAACCGTCCTCTTTCAGAACTACAGTCGGGCTCATAGAGCTTAACGGAACCTTATTTCCTGCAATTGCATTCGGGGATTCCGGGTTTGCCGAGAAGTCATCCATCTCGTTGTTTAATACAAAGCCGTATCCGTCCGGAATAATCTTGGCGCCAAACAGGCCGTTAACTGTCTGTGTTACGGAAACCATGTTGCCTTCCGCATCGGCTACGGAGAAATGTGTGGTATCCTCATGCTCATACTGCCATGGGCTGATCTGCTCATATTTGCTTGCTACAGCCGGGTCAATCTGTGCTGCCAGCTCTTTTGCACGTTTTTTAGAAAGAATCCCGTTTACAGGAACTTCCACATAGTCAGGATCTCCCATGAACTCTTCACGGTCATGGAAACACATCTTAAACGCCTCGGTCATAATGTGAAGCTTCTCCGCAGAGTCAAATCCCATGGAGGCGATATCAAAATTTTCCATGATATTCAGCGCTTCAATTACGTGCGTGCCGCCGGAGGACGGAAGCGGGGAAGAAATAATCTTGTATCCGCGGTATGTGCCGGTTACCGGTTCCATTACCTTCACTTCATAATTTGCCAGGTCATCCATAGTGAATAAACCGCCGTATTTGTTAACCGTATCAACCATCTTCTGGGCGATTGCACCTGTATAGAATGCATCTGCTCCGCCGTCGGAAATAGCTTTCAGCGTTTTGGCAAGATCCGGGTTCTTAAATGTATCTCCCACCTGATAATTTAATCCGTCCGCATTCAGGTATACATTTCCGAACTCCGGATAATTAACCATTGCATCATAGGAACCGAACATGTCGTTATAAAGAGTGGGGGTAACGATATATCCTTCCTCAGCCAGCTTAACGGACGGAGCAATTACCTCTTCCCAGGTCACATTCCCGGAACCGTATTTTTCAAAAGCGTATTCCATTCCCTTTACGTTGCCTGGAATACCGACTGATTTTCCGCCGATGGCCTTCTGGTTGCCGATAACGTTTCCCTCAGCATCAAGCTGCCACATATCAGGCGTTGCCGCCGCAGGCGCTTTCTCACGGAAGTTTACAAATACGTCTTCTCCGTCTGCGCTGTGGATTGTCATGAATCCGCCTCCGCCGATACCGGAAGAGTTCGGTTCCGTTACACCGAGTGCAAACGATACCGCTACTGCTGCGTCAACCGCATTTCCTCCAGCCTGAAGAACTTCAAGGCCGGCCTTGGACGCCTCATATTTTCCGGATGAAACTACTGCTGTTTTTCCCTCCGCGCCTCTGCCTTCCAGCGTCAGATTGCCGTTCTCATCCCAGAGATACCATCCCTCTCCGTCAGTCACGCGGTTCCCGGTCTCAGCTGCCTCTTCTCCAGCTCCTGCGCTCTCTGCTTCCGTGCCGGCCGGCTGTGTCTCTGCCGCGCTTTCAGCCTGTGTTGAGGCCGTCTGGCCGCCGGAACATCCTGTCATGGCCGTCATAAGGGCCGCCATTGAAAGGGCAATAAGTTTCTTAGACTTTCTCATATAAGTTCCTCCTTTTCCTCTTCCCATTAAAAAGTTGCTAAAGTTATGATAATAAACCAAAACCTTTTTGTCTATTTTTTCCCATTTTTCTCGCGGAGAACTTTAATTATGGAGATTTAGTTAAGCAGGTGAGGACGCCG
>NZ_KE993046.1 GCF_000466485.1 [Clostridium] symbiosum ATCC 14940
CCGCTGGCCGTTCCGGCGGCGTCCTCACCTGCTTTACTAAATCTCCAAAATATTTCACCCGACCACTTGACAAATGCTGGAAAAGAGTGTACTATAAAAACAGGAATAATTCCTAAAATCAGAAGAAAACATAGGAGGAATAAAACAATGGAATTAAAGGGAAGCAGAACAGAGCAGAATCTTATGACAGCATTTGCAGGTGAATCACAGGCAAGAAATAAATACACATATTTTGCAAGCGTAGCGAAAAAAGAAGGATATGAGCAGATTTCAGCAATTTTTGAGAACACGGCTAATAATGAGAAAGAGCATGCCAAGATGTGGTTCAAGGAATTAAAAGGAATCGGAACAACAGCAGAGAATTTAAAGGCTGCTGCTGAAGGCGAGAATTATGAGTGGACCGATATGTATGCTGAATTTGCAAAAGTAGCGGAGGAAGAGGGCTTTACAGAGCTGGCAGCTAAATTTGCGGCAGTAGCGGCAATCGAGAAAACACATGAGGAGAGATACTTAAAGCTCTTAAATAATGTGGAGATGAAAGCTGTATTTGAGAAATCTGAAGAGACAATGTGGGAGTGCAGAAACTGCGGACATCTTGTAATCGGCAAGAAAGCTCCGGAAGTATGTCCGGTATGTGCTCATCCGCAGAGCTATTTTGAGGTTAGAAAAGAAAATTATTAATTTCAATAATAATCAGAAAGAATTGCTGTATTTACATAATTTTACACTACAGGTTTATATGGTACAAGGCAACAGGACAGAACCCCATGAATAAGGTTCTGTCCTGTTTTACGTCTTGCATGTGTCGTGTTTGAATGAATGGCTGGAGCTGATGAAGATTTTTACAATATTCGTAAAATCAGCCAGAATAATAATACAAAAATCTATGACATTCTATCATGTATGTGATAAAATAATATGAACTGTAATTTGCGCCGGAGTGTGTCTGTGAAATCGGGAATGGTACGGTAACCAGGCGGTGGATTTGCAGTTACTTCTATAATAAAAACAAGAGTGGAGAACAGGAAAATGAACGGAGCTATGAAACTGATCCGGAATGCCCGTCTGTACGCACCGGAGGATTTGGGATGCATGGATGTACTGATCGGCGGGGGAAAGATTCTTAGAATCGGGGAATCACTGCCCGCAGAAGAGGCTTATCATGTTGAGGTAATCGACGGCAGCGGAAAAATCATGATGCCGGGATTGATAGACGCCCATGTGCATATTCTGGGCGGCGGCGGTGAAGGCGGATACAGGACAAGAACACCGGAAATTATGCTGTCGGATATTATCTGCGGAGGTGTTACGACAGTAGTGGGCTGTCTGGGGACAGACGGCACAACGAGAACCATGACAAACCTGATTGCCAAAGCCAGAGGACTGGAGGAAGAAGGAATTACTGCGTATATTTATACAGGTTCCTATCAGATACCGGTCAGGACATTGACCGGCAGTGTGGCGGATGACCTTATTTTGCTTGATAAAGTAATAGGCACAGGAGAAATTGCAATTTCAGATCACCGCTCATCCCAGCCAACGTACGAGGAATTTGCCAGAATTGTCGCTGATACAAGAGTGGGAGGCATATTATCCGGCAAAGCCGGGATTGTCAATATCCATATGGGAGACGGCCGGGAGCAGCTGGATTATTTGCGCCGGCTTTTGAGAGAGTCCCAGATTCCGGCATCCAATATGCTGCCGACCCATATTAACCGAAATAAATCCCTGATGTCGGACGGAATCGATTACGCCAGACGGCTGGGCGGATATATTGATTTGACAACCAGTTCCGATCCTGATTTTCTGGATCCGGATGAGGTAAAGGCATCAGCCGGGCTTAAGATGGCGCTGGATGCAGGTGTGGATGCCGGCCATATCACCTTTTCCTCCGACGGGCAGGGCAGCCTTCCGGTTTTCGATGAAAAGGGAAATTTCAGGCATCTTGGCGTGGGAAAAGTATCTTCACTGTACCGGGAAATGAAGGATGCGGTGTTAAAGGACGGTGTACGGCTTGCCGATGCGCTGAAGACCGTTACTTCCAACCCGGCATTTCTGTTAAAACTTAAGGGCAAGGGAAGAATTACCGAATATGCAGACGCCGATCTGGTGCTGTCTGCTTCGGATACACTGAAAATTGATACGGTTATCGCCGGAGGTGAGACGGTTGTTTCCGGAGGAGAGGTTCTTAAGAGGGGGACCTTTGAATACTAAAAGAAGAGGTATGAGAGATGGAAAAAAAGAAAAGTTTTCAGATGCCGCACACGTATATTATTATTTTCTTTGTAATTGTGCTGGCAGCAGTGTTAACCCTGTTTATTCCGCTGGGACAGTATGAAACAAAAGAAATCACCTATATGCAGAATGGTTCAGAGAAAACCAGAACCGTCTTAGATCCCGACAGTTTCCGGTATGTGCTGGATGAGAACGGGAATAAAGTGACGAAGGCGGCTCCCATTTTCGGAACCGAAGATTTTGGAGGCCAGGGAATTTTAAACTTCGTTTTTGAAGGCATGACCGTTGGGGATAAGAATGGTACTGCGGTCGGAATTATTGCTTTTATTCTGGTAGTAGGCGGAGCATTTGGAATTGTTCTGCGGACCGGCGCCGTGGAATCGGGAATTATGAAGGTGATAGAGAAGACGGAGGGGCGGGAAATACTTCTGATCCCCATCCTGATTACGTTGTTTTCATTGGGAGGCGCTGTTTTCGGAATGGGAGAAGAGGCGATTCCCTTTGTCATGATTCTTGTCCCGCTTTTTATTGCGCTGGGCTATGATGCGGTAGTAGGTATCATGTGTTCATATGTGGCGACACAGATCGGCTTTGGCTCTTCCTGGATGAATCCGTTCAGCCTTGCCGTGGCCCAGGGAGTCGCAGGTATTCCGGTCATGTCGGGTGCCGGCTTTCGAATCGTCCTCTGGGTGATTTTTACTGCGACGGCAATCATATTTACAATGCGCTATGCGGTGAAGATTAAAAAGAACCCGCAGTCTTCCGTGGCATATGAAACCGATCAGTATTACCGCGATGATTTTTCATCGAAAAATAAGGAAGATGTGCCGTTTACTTTCGGTCATAAGCTAGTTATCCTCACGATTGTCCTGACTATGGCATGGACAATCTGGGGCGTTATTGCCGAAGGTTATTATATCCCGGAGATCGCCTCCCAGTTTTTTGTGATGGGGCTCGTATCCGGTATTATCGGTGTTGTCTTTAAACTGAACGATATGAAAGTGAATGACATTGCAAAATCATTTGATAAAGGGGCGGCGGAGCTTTTGGGGGCAGCGCTGTGTGTCGGTATGGCTCAGGGAATTATTATTATCCTTGGCGGAACCAGCGCCACGGAGGGAACCGTACTCAATACGATACTCCATTCCATCGGAGAGGGGATGAAGAATTTCCCGCCGATGCTGTCCGCATGGCTGATGTATGTATTCCAGACCATATTCAATTTCTTCGTCGTTTCCGGTTCCGGTCAGGCGGCGCTGACAATGCCTATTATGGCCCCTCTTGCCGATATCGTGGGTGTGTCAAGGCAGATATCCGTCCTCGCATTCCAGTTAGGCGATGCATTCAGTAACTTTATTGTTCCTACATCCGGATGTCTGCTGGGAGCGCTGGCTGCGGCAAGACTCGACTGGGGCAAGTGGGCAAAATTCCAGATTAAATTCCAGGCAGTGCTGTTTGTGTTTGCATCGGCGGCAATGGTCATTGCCGTAATGACTGGTTTTAACTGATGGATGACAGAAATAGAATCTGAACAGCCTATGGGAGGGCGGGATGTTCCCGCCTCCACTTCCTGATTTCTTCAAGACGTTCCCGGACCGGGGCTTCGGCGCCGCTTGTTCCGGGACGGTAATATTCACGGCCTTTTAGAGAGGCGGGAAGGCAGTCCATAGCGGCTATTTTGTCTTTTGTTTCATGGGCGTAGACATAGCCTTCACCATAATGCAGATCCGCCATTAACCGAGTAGGCGCATTCCTGATTTGAAGAGGAACGGGTTCTGCCATCATGGTTCCGGCATCCTTCTTTGCCTCCTCATAGGCTCTGTAGATCGAATTTGATTTCGGCGCCATGGCCATGTAGACAACTGCCTGAGTCAGATTCAGGGTGCATTCCGGCATTCCGATGAAGTGGCAGGCCTGATAGGCGGCCACAACCTGAGTTAAGGCCTGAGGATCGGCAATTCCGATATCCTCGCTGGCAAAACGGATCAGTCTGCGGGCCACATAGAGCGGGTCTTCTCCGGCCTCCAGCATTCGGGCCAGCCAGTAAACGGCGGCATCGGGATCACTGTTGCGCATGGACTTGTGAAGGGCAGAGATAAGATTGTAATGTTCTTCCCCCTTTTTATCATAGAGAAGTGATTTTTTGTTGGTACACTGTTCAAGCACCTGATTTGTGACGCTGAGTGTTCCGGAACGGTCCAATTCTCCGTTAAGAACGGCCATCTCCAGGGTGTTTAAAGCAGTCCTGGCGTCTCCGTTTGCAAAATTAGCAATAAAGAAAAGCTGCTCTTTCGAGATTTGCACATGCTGGTTCCCAAAGCCCTTTGGGGATTTTACCACAGCGGCTAGCAGTTCGGCCAGCTCCTCCGCTGTAAGAGCTTTTAAAACAAAGACCTTACAGCGGGAGAGAAGAGCCGAATTAATTTCAAAGGATGGATTTTCCGTGGTAGCGCCGATTAGAATGATACTCCCCTTTTCCACATAGGGAAGGAAAGCATCCTGCTGGGCCTTGTTAAAGCGGTGAATCTCGTCCACGAAAAGAATGGTCCGGATTCCCATGCTTCGGTTTTTCTCCGCCTGCTCCATTACCGTTTTGATTTCCTTTATTCCGCTTGTCACGGCGGAAAAATCGATGAAAGAGGAGCGTGTTTTCCCGGCAATAATCCTGGCCAGGGTCGTTTTTCCAACTCCCGGAGGGCCCCAGAATATCATGGAAGTAACCTGGTCCTTTTCGATAAGGTTACGCAGTACTTTGCCTTCTCCTATCAGGTGTTTCTGCCCCACAAAGCCGTCCAGGGTGTCGGGGCGGATCCTGCTTGCAAGAGGGGACGTAGTTTCACGGTTATCAAAGAGCGAGAGCTGATCCATCATGAGAGAACCTCCTTTTGGGATTTTAATTAAATTCAGTATATATAGTTAGGATACCACAAAACGGAAGAAAAGGGAACATACATTCGCTGGCCGGGACACTGTTATAGGATTTAGTTAAGCAGGTGAGGACGCCGCCGGTA
>NZ_KE993047.1 GCF_000466485.1 [Clostridium] symbiosum ATCC 14940
GGAAAATTATCGCAAGTTAAGGATGTTTTATCACCCTATTTTGTCATACTATTTCAACATAAAATAGATTTACTTGTATTATTAAGTAAATATTCATTGATTCTCAATCAATAGGATGGTATAGTAGTATAAGATTTTTTATCACTGAATTTTTGATAACATGGATTTGGGTAATTTATTTGGGATGAATTATGGTATATTTATGCAGAAAATCTGTTCAAATAGAACGCGGGCAGCGGTATTTCCTGTTTATTTATCATGTCATCCTTTCCAAGATCCTTGTGATTCATCGTAACAGTTCGGACAGTATGAACTGTTACGATGAATCACATTCACAAATTTAACATTTGAAAGGAGCTTCCATTATGAAATACCTATCCGACTCCCTGCCACAGACTGCCTGCATCCCCCTGTCTTTCGGCAATGAAGCCCCTGAGCAGGCTTTAGGGATTCTCTCACCGGAACCTTCTTCCGATGAAGAAAAAAGGGAATATGCAAAACAGACCGCTATCCGGCATGCCATGAGCATCGAAGATTACCGTCTCTATCTTTCAGCACAAAATATGTCGGAAAATACAATTCACGTATATGCTTACGCTATCCGCCAGTTTTTTGCACTATACCACGAAATTACATATTCCAATTTGAAATTGTATAAGGTTTTTCTTCTGGAACATTACAAACCGCAGACCGTCAACCTGCGGATTCGGGCGCTGAACTCATATATTGAGTTTAAAAAGCTTAATCCTGGAAAAATTCCTATGGTGCGCATCCAGCATAAAAATTATCTTGACAATGTAATCAGCGAGGCAGATTATGAATACCTCAAAAATTGTCTGCTCCGTGATGAGAAATACCTCTATTATTTTATTATCCGTTTTATGGCTGCAACCGGAGCGCGTGTCAGCGAGGTAATCCAGTTTGAAGCTGAAGATATCTTCACCGGATATAAGGACATCTACTCAAAAGGAAATAAGGTCAGGCGCATCTATGTACCTAAAGCTCTGCAAAAAGATGCTATTGCCTGGTTGAAGGCAATCAGACAGGAACGCGGATTTGTATTTCTAAACCGGTATGGGAACCCCATTACCCCCGGTGGAATCCGGGGCCAACTCAAGAATATGGCTCTTGCCTACGGGATGAACCCAGAAGTGGTTCATCCTCATTCTTTCCGCCACCGTTTTGCCAAAAGCTTTATTGAAAAATGCGGAGATATCTCTCTCCTCTCCGATCTGCTTGGCCACAAAAACCTGGAAACCACCAGGATTTATCTGCGCCGTTCCAGCAGTGAGCAATATGAAATCATCAACAAGGTGGTGGACTGGTAACAAGATAACAGGCCACCGTCTTCAGTAAAAGGAGTTATACATGGAGGAATCACTTGAAAATACAGTAGAACAATTTAAAATATACCTGGAAAAGCAGGGACGCTCAGCTAAGACTCTCACTTCCTATGCCTGCTCAGTCTCAATGTTTATTTCACTTTGCGGTGAGCTTACAGTCGAAAATTTGAAAAGATACAGGGAATATCTGCTCAAAAACTATCAGCTCAATACCGTAAATACAAGAATTTACGGTATGAACCGTTACCTCGACTATTTACAGGAGAGCGGCCGGCTTCCTGCTTCACTGACACTCCCCTCCGGAGGTCCTCCCGACTGGCAGGAACCAATCCACTTAAATCCGGTTAAAATAACAAGGGACGGCGTCTACAGAATGCAGCCTGTAAAAGAACAGAAAAAAAGTTATCTTGATACCGTTATTTCTCAGCGGGATTATGAGCGCATGAAGCGCAGATTAAAACAGGACGGAAATATGTACTGGTATTTTGTCATCCGGTTTCTTGGTGCAACCGGCGCCCGGGTAAGTGAATTACTGCAGATTAAAATAGAAGATTTGCGTCTCGGTTATTTGGATCTATATACTAAAGGGGGCAAAATACGGCGTCTGTACTTCCCACGAAGTCTCTGCGCGGAAGCCATCCCCTGGTTCATGGAACGCGGAACGAGGAGCGGATTTATATTTTTAAACCAGCACGGGAACCTGATTTCATCGCGGGGTATTGAACTCAGATTGAAACACTTTGCCAAACTATATAAGATAAATCCAAAAACCGTTTATCCCCATTCATTCCGCCACCGATTTGCCAAGAACTTTTTAAAACGTTTCAATGATATTTCTCTTCTTGCCGATCTGATGGGGCATGACAGCATTGAGACAACCAGAATTTACCTGACCCGTTCAAGCCAGGAACAAAAGGCCCTGCTGGACCGGATTATTACCTGGTGAATTTACTAAAAAGAGGAATCGCCTGAACCGGCACTGTGCCGGCACTGGCGATTCCTCTTTTGGGACTTATTGTACAGTCCCGTTTTGCCTGTAACATAAATTATATAGAACGTTTTACAGCACCTTGCTTAAAAACGCCTGTAATCTTTCGCTCTTTGGATGCCCGAAAAACTCATTCGGTTCATTTTCTTCCGCAAAGTTTCCGCCGTCCATAAACATTACACGTGTCGCTACCTCCCTGGCAAATCCCATCTCATGGGTAACGACCACCATTGTCATCTTTTCCTCCGCCAAATCACGCATAACGCTTAAAACTTCCCCGACCATCTCAGGGTCCAGAGCCGATGTCGGTTCATCAAACAGCATCACATCCGGTTTCATACAAAGCGCCCTGACTATCGCAATACGCTGCTTCTGCCCGCCGGAAAGCTGATTCGGATAGGCCGCAGCCCGGTCCTGGAGCCCGACGCGTTCAAGAAGTTTCATTGCCTCAGCCTCAGTTTCCTCTCTCTTCTTTCCCTGAAGCTTCATCGGCGCCAGCGTCAGATTCTCGAGGATTGTCATATGAGGAAATAAATTAAATTGCTGAAATACCATGCCCATCTTCTGACGGTGTTTATTAATATCTGTTTTTTTATCGGTAATGTCTGTGCCTTCGAATAAAATCTGGCCGCCTGTCGGTTCCTCCAGAAGATTCAGGCAGCGGAGAAATGTGCTTTTACCTGAGCCTGACGCCCCGATAACACATACCACATCCCCTTTGTATATATCGACTGTCACACCGTCCAGAACGATATTGGCTCCAAAGCTTTTTTGAAGATTTTTCACCTGGATCAGAGGTTGATCCCATATATTAGCGCTCACTCTGCCTCAGCCTCCTTTCCAGACATTTAATTAACTGGGTAAATATAATAACAATAATCAGATATATGGCAGCCACCGCAAGCAGCGGCATCGTTGCACTGTAAGTGATACTCCGGATAATATCCCCGCCTTTTGTCAGATCCTGAAGCGCGATAAAACCGGCAACCGATGTCTCTTTCAGCAGGGAAATAAATTCATTGCAGAGCGCAGGCAAAATATTCTTAAATGCCTGAGGCATAATAATGTACCACATCGTCTGAGGATAGTTGAATCCCAGGCTGCGCCCGGCCTCAAACTGTCCGTTATCGATAGACATTATACCGCTCCTGAAGATTTCCGCCACATACGCGCCCGAGTTGATACCAAACGCTAACACGGCAACCGGAACTTTGTCCACTCTGAGGCTGCCGAAAATGACATAGTAAATAATCATTAACTGCACGACTACAGGAGTCCCCCGGATCACGGTCAGATAAAGATTACATATAAAATTGAGTATCTTCAGTTTATGAGTTTTCTCATAAGTTGAACGGATGACACCGACAATCAGACCAATGACAATACCGAGAATTACTGCCAGCAGTGTTACGGTAAGCGTTATTTTAAGACCATCTACCAGGTAAAGCCAGCGATCTTTCTCGATAAAATTAAAATAGAAATCCTCAGTGAATTTTTGCCACATATCCTTCTTCCTTATCTGTTATTTTATGGAGGCTGATACCAGCCTCCATCTTATATTTAACAATATTAAACGTGTATCTTTATTTTACTCTGCATCCATATATTTTGCAACGATTTCGTCAATCTTTCCTTCTTCTTTCAGCTCTTTGATTGCTTCGTTCATCTTCTCAACCAGTTCTATGTTTCCTTTTTTGATTGCAATTGCATATTCTTCTTCTGACATCTTCTCTTCCAAAATCTTGATGCCTTCTGTCTTCTTTACAAATGCCTCTGCCGTCGCCTGGTCAATTACAACTGCGTCAATCTTTCCCTGTGTAAGGGACTGTACTGCTTCAAGTCCTTTATTATAACGCTCTACTGTAGCATCTTTAATTTCAGTTGCAAGAGCGTCACCTGTAGTTCCAAGCTGGACACCGATAATTTTTCCAGCAAGTGCATCAGAGCCTGTGATATCACTGTCTTCTTTCACAATGGCAACCTGGTTTGAGTTTGCATAGGTATCTGTAAATTCAACTGATCTCTGACGCTCTTCCGTAACTGTCATGCCTGCTGCGCCGAAATCTGCTTTTCCGCTTGTTACTGCCGGAATAATTGCGTCAAAAGCCATATCTTCTATTTGAAGCTCCATGCCAAGCTTAGCAGCGATTGCTTTTGCAATTTCTACATCGATGCCTACGATATCCCCGTCTTCATAGTATTCATATGGAGGGAATTCTGCATTAGTAGCCATCACAAGTGTACCGCCGGCTGCTTCCGCCCCGCCTGTCGCCTCCTCAGAAGCTTCGGCTGTCTCGCCCTCTGTCTCTGGGGCTGCCTCTGCTGTTTGCGCCTGTGTTGTCTCCGGTGCTGCTGTCTCTGCCGGTTTCGAGCTGCATGCCGTAAGTGCTGCCGCCATCAGTGCTGCCATTGATAATGCTAAAATCTGTTTTTTCATAATTATCCTCCTCTTGTCATACCGGATGCATAAACCCACGATCGGTCTGCTGTTTCCGACCGCATATTTATGTTAATATTCGCCATTTTTATGCATCAAATATGTATAAATATAAATTTTCTTTTCTAGTATTTCATTATAACGTATTTTTAAAATTAATCAAGTACCTGGGCCACATTTTTTTATGGTTTCCACAAGTTTATGAATGTTTATGCAAATAATCCCCCAACCGTTTCCGGCTATTGGCAAAATTATTATTAAGGTTTATACTACAAACTAGAAAGTGAGGTAAATTTTATGGAAGACTGGTTGATAAAAACGGCCTGGCCAATGACTCCGCCGCTTCCCTTTTCAGCATTTCACATCTGCTTTTCCCTATTCGGCCTGAGTGCGGCCTTTACCCTGGCATGGCTCTGCAGACGTCTGCCGCAGGCATACAGAGTACGCCTCTTGTTCTTTCTGGGGATTCTGCTCGCCCTTTCGGAATGTTATAAACAGATGTTTCTGTATTATATTGTCAACGGCCATAAATACGACTGGTGGTATTTTCCATTTCAGCTTTGCAGCGTCCCCATGTATCTCTGCCTCATTCTGCCCTTTGCAGCAAAATTCGGCCGGAAGTGGGAAAGGCTGCTCTGTACTTTTATGTACTGCTATAATCTGCCCGGAAGTATCCTCGTTTTTGCGGCTCCGTACGGAATGATGCATCCATACTGGAGCCTGACCATCCATTCTTTTATGTGGCATATTCTACTCGTTTTTATCGGACTATTAATCGCTTTTTCAGGTATGGGCTCTGTATTATGGAAGGGATTTACCGGCTCCACCGGGCTGTTTCTGGCATGCTGCGGGATTGCAACGGCTGTCAACATTCTGGCCGGTCCCTATGGTTATCCGGACATGTTTTACATAACGCCCTATTATCCTACGACGCAGCCGTTTTTTTCAACGATTGCTGAACAATTTGGGATTATGGCCGGAGATTTAGCCTATATCGCTGCCATTATCATGGGCGCTTTTATTCTTCATCTCATTTACCGCCGGTATCACCGGTAAAAACAGAAAAGCAACCATATAATGATATGCCCCTGTCTGTCTGACTGGGGGCATATCAAAACCGGCTGCTTATCCTTTTATCTTTCCACCCTTGTTTTTACTCTATATCTCTATTTAATCTATTCGCTCTATTTGCTCTATTTAATCTATTCGCTCTACTTAATCTCGCTGTGGAACTCCTGAAGTGATTTCACTTCAATATTTCCATTCTTTGTAATCGTCTTAAGAGCCTGAACCGTAGCCTTCGCTGCAGCCATATTCGTAAAATACGGAATCTTGCCTTTTACGGCTGCCTTCCTGATATAGCTGTCATCTCCCAGACCTTTCTTGTCAAGAGGGGTGTTGATTATAATATCAACCTTCTTATTTGTAATCTTATCAAGAATGTTCGGACGTCCCTCGTCAATCTTGGCAATTTTCTCAGCCGGAAGCCCTGCTGCTGCCATAATGTCGTAAGTTCTGCCAGTTCCCATCAGCTTGAATCCGCAGTCATAGAATCCCTTGGCAACTTCAATCAATTCCGGTTTGTCCATATCGTTGACACTGAGCAGTACGGTTCCGGAACTTGGCAGTCTTGTCTGAGTTGCTTCCTGTGCCTTGTAAATCGCTTCGCCCAGATTTGCGGACATACCCAGAACCTCGCCTGTGGAACGCATCTCCGGTCCCAGTACCGGGTCAACCTCAGGGAACATCTTGAACGGGAATACCGGCATCTTCACTCCGTAATGAGGAATCTTCTTCTCTGTCAGTGTCGGAACCGGTGACGGTCTTCCTGTCAGATGGGATGTCATGATGTCAGTTGCCAGTTTTACCATCTTGATGTTGCAGACTTTGGATACCAGCGGCACGGTTCTGGATGCTCTTGGATTCGCTTCCAGTACGTATACCTCTCCATCCTCAATTGCATACTGCATATTCATCAGGCCGACAACGTGCATTTCTTTCGCAATACGGCTAGTATAGTCGCGGATTGTATCTACCTGATCTTTCGTCAGATTTCTGGATGGAAGGATGCAGGCGGAGTCTCCGGAGTGGATACCGGCAAGCTCGATGTGTTCCATTACAGCCGGTACAAACACATTCTCTCCGTCGCTGATGGCATCCGCCTCACACTCTGTCGCATGGTGCAGGAAACGGTCAATCAGAATCGGACGGTCAGGAGTAACGCCTACGGCTTCCTTCATATAATATGTCAGAGCTTCATCGTCATGAACAACCTCCATGCCGCGTCCTCCGAGAACGTAGGAAGGACGAACCATTACCGGATATCCGATGCGGTTTGCAATAACGAGAGCCTCATCTACATTGACAGCCATTCCTGACTCAGGCATTGGGATTTGAAGCTTGTCCATCATATCGCGGAACAGATCCCGATCCTCCGCCATGTCAATCGTCTCAGGTGTGGTTCCGAGGATTGTTACGCCGTATTTCTTAAGATCTGCGGCCAGGTTAAGCGGTGTCTGTCCGCCAAACTGTGCAATAACGCCCAGCGGTTTTTCCTTATGGTAAATACTTAAAACATCTTCCAGAGTCAGTGGCTCAAAGTACAGTTTATCGGATGTATCATAATCGGTGGATACGGTCTCCGGATTACAGTTAACAATGATAGTCTCAAATCCCAGCTCTTTCAGGGCAATTGCCGCATGAACACAACAGTAGTCAAATTCGATACCCTGGCCGATACGGTTAGGACCTCCTCCGAGAATCATAATCTTCTTATTGTCGCTGCATGGACTTTCATCTTTAATATGGTAGCTGGAGTAATAATAAGCAGAATCTTCGGTGCTGCTTACATGAACGCCTTCCCAGCCTTCCACGATTCCTGCCGCTGTTCTGGCATCACGAACAGTCTCTTCCGAAATTTCCAGAATTTCACTCAGATATTTATCCGCAAAGCCATCAAGCTTAGCCTGACGGAGTACTTCTGTCGGAGGTACCTGTCCCTTATACTGCAGCAGTGCTTCTTCCTCTTCCACCAGCTCCTTCATCTGTTCGATAAAGTAGTGCTTAATCTTGGTAAGCTCAAAGAGTTCGTCTACCGTTGCGCCTTTTCTCAGAGCTTCATACATAATGAACTGACGCTGGCTGGTCGGTACATGGAGCATGGACAGGAGTTCTTTTTTCGTTTTCTGGTCAAAATCCTTCACATGGCCGAGTCCGTAGCTGCCTCTCTCCAGGCTTCGGATTGCTTTCTGGAATGCCTCTTTATAGGTCTTTCCGATACTCATAACCTCGCCTACGGCTTTCATCTGAGTTCCCAGTTTATCCTCAGAGCCTTTGAATTTCTCAAATGCCCAGCGTGCAAATTTAATTACAATATAATCGCCGGACGGAACGTATTTATCCAGAGTGCCGCATTTACCGCACGGAATCTCATCCAGAGTAAGTCCTGTTGCCAGCATGGCAGATACGAGGGCAATCGGGAAGCCTGTTGCCTTGGATGCCAGAGCAGAGGAACGGGAGGTTCTTGGATTAATCTCGATTACGATGTCTCGGTCAGTCTTCGGATCATGCGCCCACTGCACGTTTGTACCGCCGATTACTTCAATCGCCTCAACAATTTTGTATGATTTTTCCTGTAAACGTTTCTGGACTTCTTCTGAAATAGTAAGCATTGGTGCGGAGCAGAATGAGTCGCCGGTATGAACGCCGAGAGGATCGATGTTTTCAATAAAACAAACGGTGATCATATTGTTTTTAGCGTCACGTACAACTTCCAGCTCTAATTCTTCCCAGCCTAAGATGGATTCTTCGACGAGTACCTGGCCTACCATACTGGCCTGAAGGCCTCTCGCACAGACTGTTTTTAATTCTTCTACATTATATACAAGGCCGCCGCCCTCGCCGCCCATCGTGTAAGCCGGACGAAGCACAACCGGATATCCCAGTTTATCGGCAATTTCAAGAGCATGCTCTACGGTGTAAGCAACCTCGCTTCTTGCCATCTCGATTCCCAGGCTCTCCATTGCATGCTTGAATTCGATACGGTCTTCCCCGCGCTCGATTGCATCAACCTGGACTCCGATTACTTTTACATTATATTTATCAAGACCTCCTGCCGCAGCAAGTTCAGAACAAAGGTTAAGACCTGACTGTCCTCCCAGGTTAGGAAGTAATGCGTCCGGTCTCTCTTTATCAATGATCTGTGTCAGTCTCTCAACATTAAGCGGTTCGATGTATGTTACATCTGCTGTCTCCGGATCCGTCATAATCGTCGCCGGATTAGAGTTTACCAGTACAATCTCGTAACCAAGGTTTTTTAACGCCTTACATGCCTGAGTTCCGGAATAATCGAACTCGCATGCCTGTCCGATAATAATTGGACCGGAACCGATAATCATCACTTTGTGAATGTCGTTTCTCCTCATGTTTTTTCCCTCTCATTGTCTGCAGTTTACATTTTCTAAAAGCCGCTCAGAAGTCCTTTTTGCCAAAAGACCCCAGTAAGGCATTATCAAGATTATAATAGAAAAGTTCTGCCTTGTAAACCGAAAAAATGCGTTTTTCTCTTTCCTTTTTACATTTTTTATGATATGCTAGTAAAAATATACTGGGGTATTATTTTAAAAAGCAGAAAGGATTCGTCAATTTTTATGAAAAAAATCGTAGTAATTGACGGCCAGGGCGGCCGGATGGGAAAAACTGTGGTAGAACAGCTTAAGAATACATACCCGGATCTGCCTCTCACAGCCATCGGCACCAACAGTATCGCCACTTCTGCTATGCTGAAGGCGGGAGCCGATCTGGGTGCCACAGGAGAAAATCCTGTTATCACGGCCTGCCGCGATGCCGATTTAATTATCGGACCCCTGGGAATTGTCATTGCCGATTCATTGCTGGGTGAGATCACACCGGCAATGTCCTCGGCCATAGGCAGCAGCCGGGCCCATAAGATATTGATACCTGTCAGCCAGCACTGCCACCATACCGTGGTGGGATGCGGGGATATGCCGCTTAGCGTATATATCAGACTGGTATGTGAAGAAGTGCAGAAGTGGATTTAACGGTGACCCGTACGCACCGCGCACAGGTCACCGCCATCAATTAAAGAGGGGAGCCCCTTAGTCAGTTCATGACTCTGCGGCTCCCCTCCTGCTCTGTATTTCTGTTACAGTTCAGCCTTCGGCTAAACCGTAACAAATGATGCACAGAAACGGCAAAAAACGTCGTTTCGCGCCGCACAACTCGGGATTTTCGCAAAAAACAGCGAAAACACCTCGCGGAATACATCATGGCTGAACGGTTACCTTAATCTGTCTCAGCGATTATGCTGTACGGCCGGGCGTGTAGCCTTCTTCCGGCTTCTTTGTCTGCCAGGACCCTTTCTTTCAGTGCTTCCACACTGGAAAACCTCTGCTCAGGACGTATAAAATCGGTTAGTCTGACCTCAATCCACTTATCATAAAGATCAGCATCCAAGTCGTATATATAGGTTTCCACTCCAACCGGGTGTTTTCCTTCTATTGTAGGCTTTCTGCCGATATTTGTAATACCGTTATGGATATTTCCGTCTATCACTACCTTTGAAAGATACACCCCGAATGCCGGCAGATGCTTCTGCTCTCTCGGTTCGATATTAACCGTAGGAAATCCGAGTGTCGTACCCAAATGCCGGCCATGGATGACACGGCCATGGATCATATACGTATATCCCAGAAGTTCGTTTGCCTTTTTAATATTTCCCCGGGCCAGCTCTTCCCGGATATAAGTGCTGCTGATTTCCCTGCTTCCGTCCAGCGCTTTGTCTACAATCACCATTTCATAGCCGTATTTACCGGCCAGACTTTTCAGCAGCTCCACATCTCCCTTTCTCTGATATCCGAAGCGGAAATCAGTTCCTGTCACAATTGCCCTGGCCTTCATCTGGCCGCACAATATATGGGAAACAAATTCCTCCGGCTGCATATGGGCCACTTCCTGGTTAAAAGGATATTCAACGAGATAATCGACTCCTGCTTTCTCCAGGTTTTCCCTCCGCTCGGCATTTGTCGTAATCATCGTCTGGAGTTTCCCTTTCATCAGAGTCCCGGGAGCCGTCTCAAAAGTGAAAACCGCAGTTTTATACCCTTTATCCCTAAAGCGGAATACTTCATTCAGAAGTTTCTGATGACCTCTGTGAAGGCCGTCAAATTTTCCAAGTGTAACAACCGTCGGTTCTTCTATATTAAATTCTCTGGTTCCGGTAATATACCGCATACTAATCTCCTCCCAGAAAAATTTTCTTTGGTTTCCATTTGCCCTCATCTTCGGCATACAGATAAATACCGACAAAACGACGGCTGCTGTCATAGACACGGATTGCCGTCTCCTGTCCGTCTTTTTTCCAACCGGCCGCCGTCCCGTCAGGTACAAAGCTCAGAGGAAAGAAATTGCCGTTGTGAAGCAGCCTGTCCAGTTCCTCTCCTTCTGAGACAAACTCCGGCAAGGAGGAAAACATCTGATCGACCGGAATGATTTTTTCCGCCAGCCGGCCTTCTTCCACCAGTTTTTCCACTTCCCCCAGGCGCAGGCTGTCTTCTATCTCAAAGCGGTCCACCCTGGATCTGAACAGCTTCTCCATGCATCCGCCGCATCCCAGCTTGCCGCCGATATCATGGCAAAGCGTCCGGATATATGTTCCTTTGGAGCAATCGACGCGCATAGTGACTCTAGGAAGATCCACATCTTCTATCTCCAGGCCGTATATCTCCACCGGCCTTGCTTTTCTCTCCACTTCTTTTCCCTCGCGGGCCAGCTCGTAGAGTTTCCTGCCGTTTACCTTCAGCGCGGAATACATCGGCGGAATCTGTTCATAATGGCCGATAAAGCTCAGGATGGCTTCCCTCACCTGTTTTTCATTCAGGCCGGACGTATCCCTCTTTTGGAGGATCGTACCTGTGGTATCCTGCGTATCTGTTTCTATTCCCAGTAACATGACGGCCCGGTACGTCTTTCGCTTATCAGTCAGCATATCGCAGAGCTTTGTGCCTTTTCCGAGACATACGGGAAGCACTCCCTCCGCTTCCGGATCCAGTGTTCCCGTATGGCCTATCTTTTTCTGTTTTAATATACCGCGCAGTTTCGCAACCACATCGTGGGATGTGTAGCCCGGTTCTTTGTATATGTTAATTATTCCATGGATCATTTGTTATCATGCTCTTTCATCTGCTGTTCAATATGTTTTGAAAGATTATTCAGGACATCATAAGCGCTTCCGCTTATTGTACATCCGGCTGCACGGACATGGCCGCCGCCGCCGAAATAAGAGGCAATTTTGCTCACATCCACATAATCGTTGGAGCGCATGCTGACCTTATATACATGAGGTTCTTTCTCGTAAATGAAAACGGCGCACTCGACTCCTTCCGTAATCCGGAGCTGATCAATAATACCGTCCAAATCATTGCTGTCCGCCCCGTAAAAATCGAGATCCTTCTGTTTCAGTGCTGTGAAAATGCAGCGTCCGTCCATAAACAGGAAGCTTTCTAAAAGAGCGCGTCCCAGTACCTGATTCTGTACATAAGTCTTCCGGTAAAAACTGTCGTCGATAATCTTAGCGCTGTTCAGGCCTTTGTCCACCAGGTTTCCGGCAATCTCCATCGTTCTTTTGGACGTATTGCTGTATTTGAACACACCTGTATCGTGAACGATTCCCGTGTATAGGCATTCTGCGGTATTCCTGCTGATTTTGCTGTCTTCCAGCAAGGTATAAAGCACCTCACTGCAGGAACTGGCAGAAGGAACAACATGGTTCTTACCGGCAAACCCTTTATTCGTCACGTGATGATCAATACAGAGAGTCGCCCCGGCGTCCTGAAAATAAGGCAGGAAGATTCCAAGCCGTTGTGCATCGCTGCTGTCCAGTGTAATACATAATTCATAAACTTTACCCGGCTCCATCTCCGTTTTAATCCGGTCAAAATTTTTCATATACGAAAACTTTCCGGCCGGATGATCTAAATACAGATCAACGGTGAGCTGCGGGTAATTTTCCGACAGATAATTATACATACCAAGGCAGGTGCCGACACAGTCGCCATCCGGATGGAGGTGTCCTAACAGGACAACATTGTTTACGCCGTAAAGAACTTCATTTAATAAATCACTCATCCTCTATATCATCTCCTGCTCAGCGATAATCCGGGCGCTGTGCGCACAGATTACCGGATTCAACGATAACCTCTGCACGCTCCGCGCACAGGTCACCGCCACCAATCAGACAGCCTCCGAAATTCACCGGAGGCTTAACCATCTATTATTCGTTTGAAGTGTCTTCCAAAAGCTCTTCTTCCGAATCCTCTTCTTTAGCTCCGCTTTCATTCATCCCTGCCGTCACTTCGTTAATCAGTCTCGTCATATTGACGCCGTACTCGATCGACTGATCCAGGATGAAGCTGAGTTCCGGAGTATTTCTCAAATTGATTCTTTTGGCCAGCTGGGTGCGTATGAAGCTGGCCGCACTCTTAAGCCCCTGAACTGTATCTTTGCCAGCCTCCTCGCTTCCGAGAACACTGATATACGCCTTGCAGAATTTCAGATCCGGAGTCACCTCCACCGATACAACCGTCGTCATGGGATGAATTCTCGGATCCTTTAATTCACGGCTGATAATCTCGCTCAGCTCTTTCTGAACCTCACTGTTAATACGTGTATTTTTAATGCTGTTTTTGCGCATTATTCATGCCTCTCTTTCCAACGATGTAAAACGTCTTCCGTCTTTCACCGCCATCAGTCAGGCAGAAGGTTCCCTTAGCGGGGAACCTCTACCATTGCATATGCCTCGATCATGTCGTCTTCCTGTACATCGTTGTATTTCTCGAATACAAGACCGCACTCATATCCGGCATTGACTTCCTTGACATCATCCTTGAATCTCTTCAGGGATGCCAGAGGTCCGTCAAATATCTGCTCTCCGTCCCTGGTAATCCTTACCTTGCAGCCTCTCTGGAATTTACCGTCCAGAATATAGGAGCCGGCAATTGTTCCGACACCGGATGCCTTAAAGGTCTGGCGGATTACAGCGTGGCCGATAATCTGCTCTTCGAAGATTGGATCTAACATACCCTTCATGGCTGCTTCCACGTCTTCGATTGCCTGGTAAATTACACGGTAGAGACGCATATCTACTTTTTCACGCTCTGCGATTGATTTGGCCGTAACATCCGGGCGCACATTAAAACCAATAATAATGGCATTGGACGCCGCTGCCAGGCTGACATCGGACTCATTAATTGTGCCGACGCCTCCGTGGATGACTTTTACTACTACCTCATCATTTGACAGCTTGACAAGACTCTGTTTTACTGCCTCTACAGAACCCTGAACATCGGCTTTTACGATGATCGGAAGTTCTTTGACATTTCCGGCTTTGATCTGTGAGAACAGATCGTCTAATGACAGCTTAGCCTTAGTATCTTCAATTAATTTATTCTTACCCTCGGAAATAAATGTTTCCGCAAAGCTTCTTGCTTCCTTCTCATTCGGCGTAGCAACAAATACTTCTCCTGCCTTCGGCACATCGTTTAATCCGAGAATTTCTACCGGAGTGGACGGGCCGGCTTCTTTTACGCGGCGTCCCTTGTCATCCATCATTGCACGTACCTTGCCATAGCAGGCTCCTGCCGCAATCGGATCTCCGACACGCAGCGTGCCCTTCTGTACAAGAACAGTAGCAACCGGGCCTTTACCTTTATCAAGTTCGGCTTCGATTACAAGACCTCTTGCCGTACGGTTCGGATTAGCCTTGAGCTCTTTGACTTCGGCCGTCAGAAGGATCATCTCCAGAAGCTCCGGAATTCCTTCCTTCGTATGAGCGGATACAGGAACGAAAATAGTGCTGCCGCCCCAGTCTTCGGATACCAGTTCGTATTCAATTAACTCCTGCTTAACCTTCTCAATATTGGCGCTTGGCTTATCAATTTTGTTGACCGCCACAATAATCTCGACGCCGGCTGCTTTTGCATGATTAATTGCCTCGATTGTCTGAGGCATAACGCCGTCGTCCGCTGCGACTACAAGGATTGCGATATCGGTCGATTTCGCGCCTCTCATACGCATGGCCGTAAATGCCTCATGTCCCGGCGTATCCAGGAAAGTAATCTGCTGACCGTTAATTTCCACCATATAAGCGCCGATATGCTGTGTAATACCGCCCGCCTCTTTGGCCGTCACATTCGTCTGGCGGATTGCATCCAGAAGTGATGTTTTTCCATGGTCAACGTGGCCCATAACGCAGACAACCGGCGGTCTTTCCGCCATCTCTGCCTCGTTCTCGTCCTCCTCTTTAAGGAGTTCTTCGATTACATCTATTTTTTCTTCCATTTCGCAGAGTACATCGAATTCCATGGCGATTTCTTCCGCCTGCCCGTAATCCACTTCCTGGTTGATCGTTACAACTTTTCCCTGAAGGAAGAGTTTCTTTACAATAACGGACGGCTGAAGCTTCATCTTCGCGGCCAGTTCTTTAATTGTAATCACTTCAGGAATAATGATGGTCTTAACCACTTCCACCTTAGGCTCTTCTCTTTTTGGCTGCGGCGGCAGTACAGGAGCTTTTGTTCCCTTGCCCTGTTTTGCGTGGTTTCCGTCCTCACGGTTCTTCTTATCGTATTTATCACTCTTATAAGCATTCTTATTCTGCTTGTTGTTCTGCTGTTTCTGTACAACCGGCGTCTCAAAGGACGGCTTCGGAATATTCAGTCCTCTTCCTCCCTGACCGTCACGGTTTCCCTGATAGCCTCCGGTT
>NZ_KE993048.1 GCF_000466485.1 [Clostridium] symbiosum ATCC 14940
ACGGCATCCGGCGCGGCTATCTACAACAACCGCTTAAAAGAGCTTATGAATGAGAAGAAGCTGCGTGAAGTATCCATCTGCTTAAGACACATCGACAACTTTACAAGAGGCGGAGCTTTAGCCGACTATGAGGCAGTCTATGCGGACGGCGTAAAACTGCAGGCAATCTGGAGAGGCAAAAAGAACGCCCATATCACAACTCCGGCCGGAACCGACCTGTACATGGAGATGAACGATATGGAACCAATCATCGAGTGCGGTATTGCCCGTAATCCTGGTGATGCAATGGCATGGTCGGACGGCGAAGTATCCTTAGGGCCGGTCATCGGAACCACCCACGGAAAACTCGTAATCGACGGACCAATCTGCTACTATGGCTGCCCGACCGTACCGGTAGAGCTTAAGATTGAAGGCGGACGCATCGTAGAGGTAGTGGGCGGAGACGCAAAGATTTGTAAAGAAATCCGCCGTCAGATAGCGGAAGTAAAAGACAGCGACAACATTGCGGAGATTGGAATCGGATTAAACCCGGCCTGCATGTTCAACGGAGACTTTGAGGAAGAGAAGAAGGCAAGGGGAACCTGCCATATCGCAATGGGCAACGGTTTCTACTACGGCCAGCCGGCACG
>NZ_KE993049.1 GCF_000466485.1 [Clostridium] symbiosum ATCC 14940
GACAGCCCCCTCACCACACCGGACATGGTCCGTTTCGGACGCGTCCTCCTAACCTCCGTTAAATATCCATCTAAACTGTTTCGTTATCAAGAATCTCCATACTTTCCGAAAATATACTGTATCCGAATATCTGAACCGGATAATGCATACAAAAAACTGCGGCATGGCAGGAACATGTTAAAGTTCCGTACCATACCGCAGACTGTTATTTCTTATCCGAAAATGACTCCCAGCACACCGTAAGACAGGATAGACATAATGACCGTAGCGATTACAATGCCTATTAATATTGCTGCAAATGCTGTTTTAAAACGCACTCTCAAAAGCGCAGCTATCAAAGAGCCTGTCCAGGCTCCCGTACCAGGGAGGGGGATCCCTACAAAAAGCACAAGTCCCCAAAATCCATATTTCTCAATCTGGTCTTTTTTACTCATCGCCTTATTCTCCAGCCACAAAGCAATTGGCCGGAACACCTTCACCAGCTTCATCCAGTCCAGTATCTTTCTGATAAGGAGCAGAATAAACGGGATTGGCAGAATATTTCCGATAATGCAGATTGGTATTGCCTGCATAATCGGTACATTGAGAAGTGCCGGCGAAGCCGCCAGAAGTCCTCCCCTCAATTCCAGTATTGGTACCATGGAAATAATAAAAATAACTGCCTCTTTTGAGATAAACTCAGAAAGATTGGCCGTAAACCACTGTACTAATGCGTCCATTCTATCTCCTATTCTTCGTTTTCGCTGTCTTCCTCTGCGAAGATGGATTCATCTGCCGCCGTCTTTACCGGAAACTGCAGTCCTGGTTCTTCACTGTCCTCATCCTCTGAGGCGCCTGCCATTTTATCCTCCATAGGAGCACCGCACTTACTGCAATACAGGGCCTCTCTCTCTACCTTGGCTCCGCACTCCGCACAGACTCTGGTTCCTTCCAGTTCTGCAATTTCGTCTTCCAGTACAGCCATCTTAATCAGACCCGCCTGGATAATCTTGAATTCATCGGCGTACTCATCTTCCAGCGCTGCTTCGTGCCTGTCATAGTATGCCTTTCCAAGACTGATATATGCTTTATTAACTTTTTCCTTTTCTGCTGACAATTTTGATTTGAGCTGGATTACGCCTGTGATATCCTTCACTTTATTGGCTGCTTCCTTGCTCTTATCACTGATTACTTTACCAAGTTCATCTAAAAATGCCATTCATTTTCCTCCTCTACAGGATATTTTTCCTCACTTATTTTATCCTGTAAAGGAGAGAAAGTCAATCAAAAGTAAAACCGGGCCACTTAAGGCAGCTTCTAATAGCCCCACATTACATCATTTTTCATATTTTCTTCCGTCAATTTAAACGTTTCTTTTACAAAATCCGGAATCTTGTCGTAGTCAAACCGCAGTCCGTATCTGACATATTCCGTCTCCTGTTCACTTCCATCTATACTCTCCGTCTGCACTGTTTCAGGCATGGCAGCCGCATCAAACTCGTCTTCCGTCTGCCCCCGCTTGACCGAAACATAGGCAGTCAGATTCACCCCGGTAAAGGTATTATTCAGATAATTTGTACAGTTCAGGCTGTCAGACAGGGAGCTGTCAAGGATCTGGCGGATCTCGTTCTTATCAGTTACCGTGACCTTCCAGCTTCCGCGCTCTTTTGAATAGACACCTTCCATTTCAGCAGAAGGTATCTCTTCCACGTCCTCTTCACTTCTGTAGTATTCCATAACAATCTTATCCACCTTGTCTGCTGTCAGGAATTCTCCCACATCAACCCCGCATTCTTTCAGCAGGCTGATTGTTTCCGTAAAGGACGGATAGATCGGATAATAAAATTTTCTGTTGAACACACTGAAGTCGCGCTTTTTTTCTCTGAGCGTATCAATCATTTCCTGCATCTCGCCCGTTTTGAACTGAATTGCTGCAATCGGGCTTTCTTCTCTTCTTGTTTCGGCAGTCAGGCCTCTTAACTCCTTCTGATACGCCTCCAGAATCCGAGCCTTCATTTCGTCATTCTTCAGGTTCACATGACTGAAATCACCGTATTCCTCATAATTGATTCCGGCCACATCCGACGCCTGATAAGAAAGAATCGGATAAACTTCCGTCTTATATTCCTCACTGTCATAAATTTTGTCGAGCGCTCCGCTTACCGCTGACAGATTCATATTATAGCGGCGCAGCACAGTTTTTCCGCCCTTCAGATGATAAGCAACCACTACCTCGTCAATCGTTTCGTCACTCGAATCACGGTAATAATAGCGGCCGCTTCTAAGGATGCCGTGGTTTCGTTTCTTTGCCTGTTCGGCATCGGTAACGCCCCTTTTTCCTATTTCAATCACCGACGTTACATCAGCCAGTTTCATCTCCTTCACCAGTTCTCCTGCTGATTTCGATTTCCAGCTCACATAATCATAGCCCCTGGAGTCACTGTTCAGCTCCAATTCAGACAAATAGTCTTCAAGAAAATCCGCGTCCATCCGCCTGCAGTAAATTCCTGCCGCTTCCATCTTGGATTCAGAAGGCACATAAGAGTCAAATCCCGACAAATCAAACCTGAAAAATGCAAGAATTGCCAATGAGCAGACTGTACAGAGTGCAAATTGTTTTTTATGTGCAAACAGTCTTCTGAAATCAAAGTTATAAATTATTTCAATAATAGCGTAGCTGATTACAAGTCCGCAGACCAGACCGAAAATGCTCCATCCGTCGCTTCCCATCATTTCTCTGAAAATCAGGCTGCCGGTGAGTGCAATCGGCACTACAAGGAGCAGCTTGATAACCGGCTGGCTTTTTCTGAATGCCATGGCGCGCCCGGCTGCCTCGGAAGGTCTTTTCTTATACAGAAATACACAGAGCGCGATAAGAAGTACGGTTACTGCAACCGCCCACAGCGCCATTGAGCCTGCTTTTTCCGGTTCTGATACCGCTCCGATATACCAGGCTGCCGGTGATGATTTTTGCAAAAGCTCTACGAATCTGTTCCCGTCCTGGTAAAAGGTAATATAATAGCTGCTGAAATAGCCGATAAGCAGCATGACCGTTCCCGGTCCCCACAGGAAAAACACTGCGGTTCCAAGTACATTGACAATGGTATTGCCGGTCATCAGAGCAGCCGCTATCACTACCGTATACATTAACAAAAAGAACGACATATGGATACAGTAAGTCTTTAACACCTCTCCCCACGGGAATATCTGCCCGGCTTTCACCTGAATCATTAATGAAGATATCAAAAGGGATATCAGATAAGGCACAGCCGTATAAAGGACGCCGTTCAGATATACGGCTGTAAATAATCTTTCACGTTTTACCGGAATTGCATGGTAAAAGTCGGTTTTCTTTCGCGAATGCAGATACGCAAATCCCGAAATACCGCAGACTACGGCAAAAACGATAAGAAGAAAAACCAACATGCCATTATCTATTGCAGTCCAGCTTAAGTATCTTTCCTGAAGCTGCTGCTTTATCACCTCGACTCCCTGCGCTTCCCTCTCCCAAACGGCATCGATTCTGTCCTGGGAAAGATAACTGCTGATTAACAGCGCCGTCTGCACCGGAAATGTAAAAAAGAATATTAATGATATCAAAGCGACTGTCCAGAGGCGCTGTTTCGTATTTTCTTTCATCAGATTAAAAAATAAGTTTTTTGATGTCATAACCGGCCACCTCCGTTTCACTGATAAATATTTCTTCCAGGGAAAGAGGAATCAGTTCAAAAAATACCGGATGGAAGGTCTGCATAACCGCTTCTATCTCTTCCTTTTTCCCCCTTATGGTCAGAGTCAGCAGGCTCCCCCTGCGTTCCGTCCTGATAATGTCAATTCCATGCAGATTTTCCGGCTCTGTACCCGGAAGAAGTACGCATTGAACCTTATGGATATTCAGCTTCATATCATCCAGATCCTTTGACAGCAGAATTCCTCCTTTGTGGAGAAGTCCCACGTGGTCACAGATATCTTCCAGCTCCCTCAGGTTATGTGAGGCAATAATCGGAGTCAGGTTCCTCTCCTCCATATCATTGGCAAAAAGGCTTTTCACTGTCTGCCTCATAACCGGATCCAGCCCGTCAAATGTCTCATCGCAGAATATATAGTCTGTGTTGGCACAAATTCCAAGAAGAACGGAAAGCTGTTTCTTCATTCCTTTTGAAAATGTATTTACCTTCCGCCTTGCATCCAAATCGAAATTGGAAAGCAGGCCGAAAAATCGCTTTTCGTCAAAATTCCTGTATACATTTCTGTAAAACTTCATCATCTCACCTGGAGTCGCGTTATTTAAAAAATACTGCTCATCCGATATATAGAAAAATTTTGATTTTACCTTATCACTCTCAAAAATGTCTTCTCCGTCGATCGTAACTCTGCCCTCATCCGGTTTCAGTATTCCGGCAGCCATTCTGAGAAACGTACTCTTTCCTGCACCATTCGTGCCTATCAATCCAAATACGCTGCCCTCTCTGATTACTGCATTAATATGATCAACGGCTTTGATATCGTCAAATCGCTTTGTCAGGTTGATTGCTTCAATCATCCGTTTCTCCTCCTTTTTCCTCCCTCTTGCCTCCAAGAGCCGGTTCCGTCATCTGATTCTTTGTCACCGGCTCATGTACGGCAGTTAACGTGGTCTCCGCAGCCGGCAGAATTTGCGGTTCTTTTACCGGAGCCGCAGTTCCTGCCGCTGGCCGCGGCCTCCTGTCACTGCTGCCATAGAACTGTATCACCTGCTCCTGAAATTGAAGCATCGTGACTCCCGTTCCCCTGGCCTCCTCCACAAGTCTGCCCAGTCTCACAAAAATTTCTTTTTTTTTCTGTTCACGAATTTGGTGATTCTCGGCCACAAAACTGCCTCTGCCCTTTACCGAATAAATATACCCCTGCCGCTCCAGTTCCGCATAGGCTCTCTGTATTGTGTTGGGATTAATCGACAATTCCGTTGCAAGGCTGCGTACAGATGGGAGCTGGCTGTTCTGCTCCAAAATTCCTCGCACCATCAGCTCAGACAGTTTTTCTACAACCTGTTCATATATAGGTCGCCGATCTTTATAGTCAATCAGAATCATAGGCTCCTCCTTTCCCGTATTATTTAAATTAAGTGTATTAATTCATTTAATACACTTAGTATACGAGAGAAGCGGTCCGCTGTCAAGCGGCCGCTCCTTACATTTTTCTTAACCTGATTAATTTATGTAGGCTTATCAGCCTGCTAACGATTAGTTAGCTGTGCTCTCCTCAATCAGAGCTGCATCGTCGGATTCTGCCGCAGCATCTTCAACCTGGCTCTCTGCTGCCTCTGTCTCCTCTGTGTCAGCTGCTTCTGTGATATCTTCTGCTGACTCAGAATTAACTTCCTCTGTGCTCTCCTCTGGTGCTGCTGTCTCCGGAGCTTCAGTTGTCTCTGCCTCGGTTACGGCTGCTGTTGTAGTGCCTGCATCGGTTCCGCCGCAAGCTGTCAGGGCGGTAGCCGCTAACATTACACTCATCATCATTACTGCTGCTGGTTTCACTAAATTTTTTTTCATAATTACATCTCCTCTTTTTTTGAATCAATTTACTTAATTCGTGGTACGCCAGTAATGATAATTTGAAATTGTGTCAAAATTGTGACCAATCTATTAATGAAGAATAAAATTATCTTCCTTTTTTTTCGAAAAAGGAAAGAATTCGTAAGAATATATTTTTAACACCCTGATTCTATCAGGATTATCCGCCTGTTAATTCTTAATTTTTTTATTGAAATTCTGTCATGTAGGGGCGGTACCTCAGAGCCAGATGGCCTCTCTGGCAGACATAATTTTCTCTTTCTTTGATTGCGACACTGTCAAAAAAGATTTTCCAGAGTGTTTCATACTCCTTCCGATCTGATTTCTCCGACAGTTTTTCCAGTCTTTTCCCCTCCTCGCCGGACAGAATGTACCAGCCTGTATTGGGAGTATATATGACAGCCTTCTCCCGGATTTCATCATAAATGATAAACCGCTCCGGCCCCAGCCGATCCGAAAAATGGAGGGCCAGCATCGGAAGAACGTCATTCTTTGGCCCAATCCTTGAAAAAAGGACTTTATTCTCCAGTTCAGAAAACCGGAGAAACTCCTTCATATTATGGGCCTCATTCTGTATGTGGCGGTTTATTCGGAATATCTCATGGACAGCAGGTATATGGAGACTTTCCGTAATCTGCTTTCCTATATGGAATCCAAAAATCAGAAATCGGTAAATTATGTCTGCCTTCTCCGGTTCATAACTGAGAGACGCCCTGTAAATCCAGCCATACGCTTCCCTGGATATCTTTTGTACAACAGCTTGTATCACCTTATCTACCTTTTCTTCGGTGACCTGCACATCGCGGTATTTTGCAAACAACTCCATATTATAGGCTCCCTGAAGCTGCAGTCTGACATTGTCATGCCCCAGTCTGCTCATCCAGGCATCATAAACGCCGCAGAGTATGGAGTCAAAATCATCTTTACATATAAATATAACCATATTACATCTCCCCCGTTAAGACAGATACCCTTTCCTCTGCAGGAGGCGCTGCCTCCATATGGAAATCATCAAACAGAGACATCTGCCTGAACAGCCCCTTTTGCTCAAGCTCCCAGTTTCGCCGCTTCTCCTCTCCCACTATCTGGTTTGCGATGGCATCTTCCGAAAGCTTCACCGGATACATCATTTTACCGGAGCAGGTTATGAAATATACCGCTCTTTTTAAAACAACCCCCATCTTTTTTAAATCTTCAAATCTTAAGACTGCCTGCTTCCTGGCGGCGACAATCCGCATCGCAGATTTAGTCCCGATTCCGGGCACCCTCAAAAGAGAGGCATAGGGAGCATGATTTACCTCCACCGGAAATTCCCCCAAATTTCTCAGCGCCCAGTCACACTTGGGATCCAGAAACACATTAAAATTAGGCTTATCCTCTGATAACAGTTCGGAGGCGTGAAACCCATAGTATCGCAGGAGCCAGTCCGCCTGATAGAGCCGGTGTTCCCTTAGAAGCGGCGGTCCTCCCGGCAGAGCCGGAAGGAGGCTGTCATGATTCACGGGGACAAAGGCAGAGTAAAAGACTCTCTTAAGCCCGAAATTCTTGTAAAGCGCCTCTGCTACCGCCATCATCTGATAATCACTCTCCTGTGTGGCTCCAACAATCATCTGAGTACTCTGACCGGCAGGCACAAAATACGACTTATGATTAGATACACGGCCCACGCCATAATTACCATACACAGACTTTCCCGGAATAACTGCAGGGCGTGCGGCATCCGCTCCGGTGCCGGAACGGGACAGTACCGGCGTTGACGCGCCGGCAGCCTGCGGCAGGCTTTCCGAAAGCTCCGTCCGCGGCCCCGGCGTTTTACCGGCGGGCGCAGTCCTTAAAGAGTCTGTGAGAAATCCCGGCGGCAATATAATCCCCTTCTTTTCCAGGAGCCCTTCACGGGCCATCTGATTTACAATTCCCCTCTGAATCTGCCGCATCGGCTTTAATATCTTATCCCTTGTCTTTCCCGGCGCCAGCTTCCTCAGCCCTTCGGCGGTTGGAAGTTCCAGGTTCACGCTCATCCTGTCTGCCAGGAAACCGGTCATCTCAATCAGGGTCGGATCGGCTCCCGGTATCGCCTTCACATGAATATAACCGTTAAATTTATGCTCATTGCGCAGCAGATAAAGAGTTCTGTAAATTTGCTCCATTGTTTTATCCGGTGTGTCAAGAATTCCGGAGCTGAGGAACAGCCCCTCAATATAATTCCTCCGGTAAAACTCCATCGTCAGGCGGCAGACTTCCCCGGGTGTGAACGCAGTGCGGACAGTATCATTGGAACGTCTGTTCACACAGTACCTGCAGTCATAGATACACTGGTTCGTGTAAAGAATCTTCAGGAGAGAAATGCATCTGCCGTCGGCAGCAAAGCTGTGGCAAAGTCCGGCTTCACTTGCGCTTCCGATGCAGCCGTCCTTCCCCTTCCTTTCCACTCCGCTGGATGTACAGGCGACATCATACTTAGCTGCATCCGTTAAAATTTTGAGTTTTTCTTCTATTGACAGATTCTCCTGTATCAGCATTAACTTTCTCCTTTATATAAGCAATGAACCGCATTGTGATAATCCATTGTACTGCTTGTCACCGGCACATCACTGCACAGATTTATAAGAACATTTGTTCTATCCTCATTTTATCACATTCTGATTTTGATGGCAAGAGTTTTCTCGAACATTCGTTCTTTTTTTATGAGACATTATTCCCTACCGCCGCAGGCATTGGCTCACTTAGCGAGTGTAA
>NZ_KE993050.1 GCF_000466485.1 [Clostridium] symbiosum ATCC 14940
CAAAAAGTTCTTGACATATCACCAGAATGCTATCTCACTCTTGGGTCCAGAATTCCATATATTATGTCGACCATCATGTTGGTAAAAATGTAAACAACCGAGATCAGCAGCACACATCCCTGTATCAGCGGATAGTCACGGTGATTGATGGCCTTTACGAGAAGGGAGGCAACTCCCGGCCAGTTAAATACCGTCTCGCAGAGTACGGTTCCTCCAATCAGGTTTCCAAGCTGCAGGCCGATAATCGTGATAACGGGAATCATCGCATTGCGGATTACATGCTTTCTGATGACTTTGCCGCCCGACAGCCCTTTTGCACGCAGCGGCCGGATGGATTCCGCCGCCATCGCGTCCAGCATTGAGGAGCGCGTCGTCCGCATGATGGATGCTGCCACACCAAGGGCCAGTGTGACGGCAGGAAGGATAATCTTCTGTATATGCATGGCCGGATCCTTGGAAAATGCGGTGAACCCGCTGGCCGGCAGCTTTGCAATGGGAAGATTGAATATATTGAGCGCAAAAACCACCACGAGCAGATACCCCAGAACATAAACCGGCACCGAGGTTCCCACCGATGCCACTGTTGTCAGCATCAAATCGGAAAGTTTCCCTCTTCTAACCGCAGCGATAATCCCCAGGGGAATCCCCGCCAGACAGGCAAGCACCAGGGACACGAAGGCCAGCTCCAGCGTCCTCGGGAAACGTGATGCAATCGCCTGTACCACCGGAATCTTCTCGGAATAGGATTTCCCCAGATCCAGCTTTACAATTCCTTTCAGATAATTGCCATACTGTACCAGAATCGGCTGATCCAGTCCCAGCTCCGTGCGGATCTTTTCCACCGTGACCGGGTCAGGGTTGCTGTCGACGCCCAGCATCGTAAGGACCGGATCGCCGGGCATCATATGTACAAATGCGAATACCAAAGTTGTCACAATGAAGAGTAATACCACTGAGATTGCAAGTCTTTTTGCTATAAATTTCACCATATCAGCTGCCCCCTTTCCCGGCCAGGAAGCAGGCGGCAAAATGACCCGGCCTTATTTGTGCAAGCTCCGGCCTCTCCGTCCGGCAGCGATCCTGTGCAAAAGGACACCGTGTGCAGAACCGGCAGCCGGCCGGAGGGTCTGCCGGACTTGGTATATCGCCGTTTAATATAATCCGTTCTTTCTTCTGCGTCGTCTTTGCTTCCGGAATCGCAGACAAAAGCGCTTTTGTATAAGGATGGGACGCATTTTCATAGATTTCCCCGCTGTCGGCCAGCTCCACGATCACACCGAGATACATTACCGCTATTCTGTCCGCCATGAATTTCACAACGGATAAATTATGTGAAATAAACAGATACGTCAGTTCAAAATCTTTCTGAAGATCCTTCAGAAGGTTGAGAACCTGTGACTGGATTGATACATCCAGAGCCGACACCGGCTCATCGCAGATTATTAACTCCGGGTTTCCTGCCAGCGCCCTGGCAATTCCGATTCTCTGCCTCTGGCCTCCCGAAAACTCGTGGGGGTAGCGGTTTAGCCACTCCCGGTTCAAGCCTACCATATCCATCAGCCTGAGTACCTCATCCTCCAGCCCGCTTTCCGGCACCGTATGATGGATTTTAAGAGGCGCCCCGATTATATCCTTCACCTTTTCCCTCGGGTTCAGAGAGCCATACGGCTTCTGGAAAATCATCCTCATCTTACGGCGGATTTTTTCCATTTTCTTTCCCTTCAGGTTCGTGATATCTTCTCCATTGAATATTATGGTTCCCCCATCGGCAGGCACCAGGTTTAAAATTGTCCTGGACAGGGTGCTTTTGCCGCAGCCGGATTCCCCTACCAGGCCGAATGTCTCACCTTTTCTTATCTCAAAGCTTACGTCATCCACCGCATGGACCGTACCTTTGCTACCGGAAAACATCTTTGCCTTGACAGGGAAGTACTTTTTAAGATGATCCACTTTCAGAATTACTTCACTCATCAATCAGGCCTCCCTTCGCAATTTCCTCCGCCCTGTGGCATCTGACGAAATGTTTCTCATTTAGCTTTACAAACGGCGGCTCCTTCTCTTTGCATACGGGAAGAACAAAGGGACACCGCGTACAGAAACGGCAGCCCGGAGGAAAATTCCTGATGTCGGGAACCGTTCCCTGAATGCTGTAGAGCCGTTCCGCCTTTGTATCGAGCTGTGGGATGGATCGGATCAGCCCGTGGGTATAAGGATGGCACGGTGAATTAAAAATCGTATCCTTTGGTGCAATCTCCATCGATTTTCCCGCATACATAACCACGATATCGTCAGCCACATCCGCCACAACTCCCAAATCATGCGTAATCAGGACAATCCCCATGTTATATTCTTTCTGAATCTTCTTGAGCAGCTCCATAATCTGGGCCTGCACCGTCACATCCAGGGCCGTCGTGGGCTCGTCCGCAAACAGCAGCTTCGGATTGCAGCTCAGCGCAATGGCTATCATGACCCTCTGGCACATACCGCCCGACAGCTCAAAGGGATAGGAGCGGTACACGCGTTCCGGATGGGGAATTCCCACATCGCCAAGCAGGGATAACGCCCTCTTTTTGGCATCGGCCTTCGGCATTTTCTCATGAGTCAGAATCGCCTCAATAATCTGATCCCCGACCGTATAAATCTGATCCAGGGACATGACGGGATCCTGGAAAATCATCGACATTTCGTTGCCTCTTAATTCCTGCATCTCCTTTTCACTCAGCTTCAGAAGATTTTTTCCCTTAAACGTAATCTCACCTTCCGCCACCCTTCCCTGATTCGGAAGCAGCCGCAGTACGGAGAGAGACGCCATCGTCTTTCCGCTCCCGCTCTCGCCTACGATTCCGAGGGTTTTTCCCTGTTCAACAGTGAAACTGAGTCCCTCCACCGCAGCAAATGAGGACTTCTTATTCTGGAATACCATCTTAAGATTCTCTACTTTCAGTAAAACTTCTCCCATCCGCTCACACTCTCTTCTCTTTACTCTCTGTCTCTTCCGCCAGATTCAGCAGCCCTGTTTGCATATGCGCTTAATGCGTATAATATTTAGCATGTTATTATGTATCATTATATAATATGTAGATGCATAAAAAATGGCTGTTTCACCGCGCCAGCTCATTATATAACATTACAAGATATGTTATTCTCTTTAGAAAAATATTATCATTTTGTAAAATCCTTGTCAAGATATTTGAAAACTTTTTATTATAATCTTATCAGGATGAAAACGCCCTCCATCACGCCCTGTATTCTTAGCAAATGCACAGTATTTTGTTAGATTTCTGACAATATTTCATTCTTATATCCGTTTCTTTATCCCTCAGATAACCGAATCAGCTCCGGCTGTCTCTGTCAGGCCTTGATAATTAAAGGTTTTACCCTTATTCGTCATCAATATTATGCTTATCTGTCCCGTTAAAAAAAGTACAATTGGAATAGTTTTACAGAGACGCCAAAAAAGCCAAAGTCATCACTCATGCTGCTGACTTTGGCTTTCTGCCGTGTTATCATGTATTCATTTATCGGCCGTACCCTTATACGGCCGTCTTTTCCGCTTCTGCCAGCGCTTCGTCAATACAGCCAAAGAAATTTTCTTCCCCTGCCTCATGACAGAAGCCGGCCTTCCTCATAACCCTCATCGGTTGTTCATTGACATGTGAAAGCATCAGCCGGATTCCCTTCTCCCTGCAGACACTGTTTAGTTTTCTCAGGCTGTTCAGCGCAGTGATATCCATAGCCGGAACACTTCTCATTCTCAGGATCATCACCTTCTTTTCTTCATGAAAAGGCACTTCCAGAATCTTGTCGGCGGCAGCGAAAAACATTGGTCCGGTAATTTCAAATACCGTTGTATGGCTGGGAACCGGCTTCAGGTTCCTGTTGTCCTTGCCCTCTTCATAATCGTCCAGATAATCCCATTCCTGCACATCCGCCACATCAGCCATCCGGCTCAGGAAGAGCAGGGAAGCCAGAATCAGCCCCACTGCGATAGCCACAACCAGATCAAAGATAACGGTTAACGAAAAGGTCAGTACCAGTACGGTCACATCACTTTTCGGTGATGTCTTCATAATCTCTGCGAACGTGCGCCATCCGCTCATGTTATAAGCCACCATGAACAGGATTGCCGCAATGGCCGGCATTGGAATCAAGGCCGCATAAGGCATCAAAAGCAGCAGCGTCAGAAGAAGGACGACGGCATGGACCATTCCGGCTACAGGGGAGGTTCCTCCATTCCTGATATTGGCCGCGGTTCTGGCAATTGCCCCTGTCGCCGGAATACCGCCAAACAGCGCAGAACCCACATTGCCCAGCCCCTGCGCAACCAGCTCCATATTGGAATTATGCCTGCTGCCGATCATACCGTCGGCTACCACGCAGGAGAGTAATGATTCAATCGCCGCCAGAATTGCGATGGTAAATGCATCCGGCAAAACGGTTTTTACCAGTTCATAGGATACCTCCGGCAGGTGAAAAGCCGGGAGGGAGGAAGAAATCGTATATAAATCCCCTATCGTATTGACATTCAGCCCTGCCGCCTTTACCAGCACGGCCGACACAAGAACGGCAATCAGGGACGGCGGTATCTTCTTAAAGAATCTGGGCCATATGATAAGAATCGCGAGCGATATCAGCCCCACTGCCAGCGCCTGGACGTTCAGCGTCCCGAAACAGGTAATTACCTGCTCCAGTTTCTCCATCGTTTCCACAGGCGCCTTTTCAAAGGTCAGCCCCATAAAATCTTTAATCTGCCCAATCACGATAGTCACGGCAATCCCGGCCGTAAAGCCGGTGGTAATTGTAAAAGGAATAAACTTAATCATGCTTCCAAGATGCAGAAGTCCCATGGCAACCAGGATAATTCCGGCCAGTACGGTAGCAATAATCAGCCCGTCCATTCCGTTCCGGGCCACAATACCCGCCACGATTGAGGCAAATGCGGCTGTCGGGCCTGCGATCTGTACTTTGCTGCCGCCGAAAAAGGAAATAATGAAACCGGCGATAATAGCCGTATAGAGCCCCTGTTCCGGTGTCACACCGGAGGCTAGCGCCAGAGCAATCGACAGCGGAAGGGCAATGATGGCAACGATAACACCCGCTGTCAAATCCCCCGCCAGCTGTTTTCCGGAATACTCCTTCATGGATAGAAACAATTGTGGTTTCAGTTCTTTCATACTAATAAAACTCCCCTTAAAAGTAATAAAATAATAAATGTTAAAAATTTGTAAATATGTTCCATCCCAATCTTACACTCACCTTCCGCCATAACACAAGTTCTTTTTTAAGTACTTTGTTTTTTGTATACATCTCACCGGGAAACTGGTTGCCGATTATCAGCCTGCATGCTAAAATCATAACGTTACGGTTACCATAAGACGGCTGCCTATCAGGAGGAACTTTCCGCATACAGGGCCGGTATTAACGATTAACCGGGGCAAAAAATCCCGTACAGCCTGAATAAAAGGCCGTACGGGATTTATTACATTGTCTGGACTGCTTCAGCCGTTTCAGCCAGTTACTGGGCTGCCGGCATCTCCACTTCGGTATATCCTTCTGTGTCGGGAAGCTCTACCGTCACATCCTGTCCCGGGTTATTCACTTTACCGGTTAAATCCAGGACCATGGAAATAGACTCGCCTTCCATTGCCATATCCACACTCATCTTCATTGTCATGTCTGTGTAGAATCCGTCTTTGTTTACAGTATAGGTTCCGCTGGCCTCTTTGAAGGTCATCTCCATACCGTCCATTGTGCCCATTCCGCTCATGCTGCCCATAACTTCCGATAAATAAGCATTCATTTTTTCCGGGTCAGCGGTAAAAGTAAGGATTGTGCTGTCCCCCTCTTTTGCCATGGTAATCTCTTTCATCTGCTCGGACTGCAGGTTTGTACTCTCGGTGCTCTGTTTAACAGATTCCATCAATTCGGTCAAATCCATCGGATATTTAATCTTCTGGCCCATTCCGTCCATGTAATAATATCCGTCTTTATAGAAAATCCTGGCATCCATGCTCTGGCCCATCAGGGAAGTTTTTGTGTCGGCAAGGTACTGCATGGAGTCCTCATTCATGTTGCTCATCTTCATGTTCATATCAACCGTGATGTCCATGGTCTCCTCGCCCTGGGTCATGGTCATTTTCATTGTCGTATCCATATCCAAGGATGTCAGCTCCGAGTTTTTCTTAACTGCTGCGTCAAATACCTCTTTCGGATCTGCTTTCTTTGCGCATGCTGTCATGGAAAATACCATAATGGTTGACATGATGACTGCTGCTGTCTTGATCATCTTTTTCATTGTTTTTCTCCTTTTTCCTCACTTTTAAACGGCTATTGCCGTACAGCCCTTCTTTTACCGAATAAGCATAGCAACAGTATAGCATTTTTTCATCTGTCAGACAATTGACTATATTTACCTTTTAATTAATATTTTACGACTATTTTATTACAACTTCAGTAATATCACAAAATTTCCGGCTGAAATTTACGCAGCAGCGTACACGCCTCGGGTGCAGATACCGCCTGTCGCTTCTACTTAATCGGTGTGCGGTAATCATTCATGAGTTCATCCGCATTGTCCGTCTTAACAGGCTTTAACGTATATGTGTACTGATAATTCTGATCCGAGGGATTCAGATATTTAGTCAGCGGCTTTGCTCCCCAGGAGTTGTCGCCTCCCAGCCCCATCTGACGCATGTTGATGCGCAGTGTAATATCCTGGCCTTCCGGCAGCATATAGGAATGAAGGGCATTGGTAAGCTGTTCCGGCGTATAGGTAAGAGTATTAAATTCTATTGGTTTTGCCGCCTTCACCAGAAGCCCGGCGCCCTGATCATTGGTCAGGCTCACCCATCTGACATCTGTGCGGTTCCCTGTTTCCTGCGGCTTAATATAATCAATGAAGAATTCGTCTACATTCTTACGGTAGACTCCAACTCCGTAACCGGTCTGACGATCAATATAATTTTCTTCCGGTCCTCGTCCGTACCAGGTAATATTGGAAAAATCTTTCGGAATCGTCAGCATGTTTCCTATTTCAGGTATCATTGGCAGGTCCGCGCTTCCTGGCTTTAATGTGCTGGTAATTTCCACATCGCCTGTTCCGTATACCGTATATACCTGATTGTATCCGGAGGTGGTGCGTGTAGGAAGCTCTGCGCCCACTGTAAATGTCACACGATCCGTTTCTTTTTTCACTGTCACGTCCGTCACTGTCCTGTCTTCACCTGCATAGCGCCAGTCGGCCATCTCCAACTGAGAATAAAAGCCCAGGTCACTGTCCGTAGGAGCGCGCCAGAAGTTGGGAACAGGGCCGTTCTTTATCAAATCAATTCCGTTAAACCGGAAGGAATCTATGGTGCCCGTTTTCTTGTTAAATACCAGGTCAAAGTCTTTTCCTTCCACATTGACCGCAGCATCTGCCTCTTCCACAGTCAGCGGATCCATTTCCGCTTCCGACGCATCAGCCTTCGGTACGTTAAATGGCAGATAAAATTGTTCCTTTGCAACCTCATGTCCTGCCTTTGCCCAAGAGGTGTCTTCCTTCAGGATAAAGCTTACATTGAGGAAATATTCAGCCCCCGGTTTGAACTCAGGCGTTGTAAAGGCTGCGGTAAGAATCCCTTCCTCCAAAGGAGCGATATTCAGTTCCTCCGGCGCAAATATACCGGATTGTATTACTTTTCCGTCCTCTATCAGCTCCCAGGACCCATTAAACCGGTTAAGGTTTGTAAATAAGTATTTATTCTTTGTGAGTATTTTACCGTTCATCACATCGCCGTTTTCCAGACCGATATTCTGATACAGTTTTTTTACTTCCACTAACTCAGGCTGCACTGTACGGTCAGCTGATACAAGCCCGTTAGCACAGAAGTTCTTATTATTAGGGTTCCCTGCGGGTATATCCTGCCAGTCACCGCCGAAGCTGTAATAAGTCGGCTGCGGATATGTCACATCCTCCGCCCCTTCAAAATCCAGCCATACAAGTGCGTTCTCATCCGGTTTGCGGGAAGTTTTTTTAATCTCATCCGGCGTCAGCGCCTTATTGTAGATACGTACATTGTCAATCAATCCTTTAAAGACCGGCGGAACGTTTGGATTCTGTGCGTCATAGGTTACATCCGCGCCGATGCCGACCGCATTGCCTCCCCTGGCGATTCCGTGGGAATCCTTCGCCGCGGCAACCTCTTTTCCATCCAGGTACAGCTTCAGGTTCTCTCCGTCAAATGTTCCCGCAATCCGGTGCCACTGTCCGGCCCAGTTATCAGGTGTGGGAATGGAGGCCGATACCTTGGTATAAACACCGTCGTCTTCGTTCCACTCTGTGTTGTAGATATAAAATTCAAGATAATCCTCCACCGGATCTCCTGTCTCCTGATTAAAGAATACTTTTCTCTGTAAGCCGTAGGATTCGGTACACTTCCACTCATCATTTCCTTTGGTGATAATTGGTGTTGAAGCCACCGTATCCTCAGGATATACATATGCCTCCAGGGTAAACGGCATCTTTCCGGAAAAGGCCAGCGCTTTGTCATTGTAGCAGACAGCATAGCCCTTCATTGCCTTTCCTTCATTTCCGCCATCCTCCAGGCTGCCTTTTAAAGTAATTGCCAGATCTCCCGCGTCATTCTTAAGGCGTTTTTCCGCCGGAACCGGCATCTCCACGGTCTGATCCACCCAGTCCCAGATAAAACCGCCCTGTAAAATCGGATATTTCTCATAAATATCCCAGTATTCTTTCAAGTTTCCAATGCCGTTGCCCATTGCGTGGGCATATTCGCACTGGAGAGCCGGCTTGGTACCGTAATTGCCCCACCAGACCAGGGGGTTGGCAGTCTTGTCCATCACATCCGGCTTGTTAACGCGGCGGTACATACGGGACCAGACGTCAACCTCCGGTATATCCCGGTCCCCCTCGTAATGTACCAGACGTGACGGATCCAGTTCCTTGCAGAGACGTCCCAAATCAGCCCAGGTATCACCGTTATAGGATTCATTTCCCAGGGACCACAAAAGAATGCTTGGGTGAGTCTTACTGCGCTCAATGGTGCTGGTCATCCTGTCCCGGCATGCTTTCATCCACTCCGGATCGCTCTGGGGTATATAATCATTCAGCCCGTGGGACTCAATATTAGCCTCGTCAATCATATAAAGGCCATATTCGTCGCACAACTCATACCACCTTGGCTCGTTGGGGTAATGGGAATTTCTCACGGAATTAATATTGTGCTGTTTCATCAGAAGAATATCCTGAATCATGCTTTCCTCCGTGATATGCCTTCCCCCCTGCGGTTCCGTCTCATGGCGGTTAACTCCCTTGAACATGATTGGCTGACCGTTAATCACGACCTGAGCCTGGTTAGTCCCGTTATTGATAATGGAAACCTCCCGGAATCCCACGTTGCAGCCGGCGCTTTCCAGAATTGAGCCGCCGCTGTCCTTTAAAGTCAGCACCATCTGATAAAGATTTGGTTCCTCCGCCGACCATTTTGCAGGATTGCTTACGGAAACCTGTTCAGAGATCACTGCCTCCTCTCCATCAAATGTGACAGGAAGCGTTTTCCTGAACACCTCTTTACCGTCCTTATCAAGCAGCGCAGTTTCCAAAGTATGTCCGCCCCCGGCAGACTCGTCGAAACGGCGCAGCACCGCCTCAATATTCATCACTGCATCCACGTAGCTGTCATCCAGATCCGTGGTGTAATTAAAGTCAAAAATGGAAGCGCCGCGGTCTTTGCTGTATAAAAATACATCTCTGAAAATACCGCTTAAGCGAATAAAATCCTGATCCTCCAGATAACTTCCGTCAGACCAGCGGTATACCTGCACCGCAATCGTGTTATTTTCACCGGCTGCATTTAAATACGGGCTGATGTTAAATTCTGCGGCTGTGTAGCTGTCCTCACTGTAGCCTGCATATTCACCGTTCACCCATACATAAAAAGCGGATTCCACTCCCTGGAAGGAGACAAAAACCTCCTTGCCGTCCCAGTTCTCAGGCGTTTTAAAGTCCCTGCGGTAGGAGCCTACCGGGTTATACAAAGTCGGGGACACGCCCAGTTCCGGAATTTCCACTCCTTCCCAAGGCAGCCTGGTATCTGTGTATTTCGGATAATCAAAACCTTCCGTCTGCCAGTTGGAAGGTACATCGATATTGTCCCATCCGCTGACATCGTAGTCCGTCCTGTAAAATTCTGTGTTCCTCTGATGAGGGCTGTCAACCAGTTGGAACTTCCAAATTCCGTTTAAAGACTGGTAAAAAGGTGACTTCTCCTTCTCCCTTACCCTGGCATCTTCCTCAGATGCAAAGGAAATAAAGCTGGTATGAGCCTTTTCCCGGTTCACCTCAAACGTTCCCCTCTGATCAAACCATTCCTCTCCTGCAAATACGGACGCATTAGGATCTGGCCCCGCTTCTTTGATGGCGGTTGATTCGCCGGAGCTTCCCGAACCGTCTCCGGAGCCGTCTGCTCCCCCTACAGCGCTGCCTGCCTGGCTTTCGGCAGCCTTTTCATCCTGCCCACTGTTATTCGGAGTCTTTGAACACCCCGCCACTGATGAAATGCCAAACACAGCGGCCAGAGCAAGACAAAGCGTCGCTTTCCGTTTCTTCATATAAATCCCCTCCACATTTCTTCGGTTAATAATCCACTCCGTCTTACACCTGCGGCCATATGTAAAAAACGCTCGCCGCTTCAGTCATAATGACGGTGAATTATACCGATATTATTACGACATTCATATTGTATCAACATAAATCAAGAGGGTATATAGGAAATAATTGGATGTATATACAAAAATATTTATTTATTTCAAAAATTCAGAAAAGCGCAAATTTTTACAAAATTTTCATCTGTTGTTTCAGATATATGCTATTTGGGATTAATCAGGACGTATGGGTAGACTTTCTGCACAAAAAAATACGGCTTCCGAAAGGAAACCGCATGATACTTTCTTTTATAAGAGCGCGAGACGGGATTCGAACCCGCGACCCTCGCCTTGGCAAGGCGATACTCCACCACTGAGCCACTCGCGCATAATATTATATGTCTCTCAGGTTCAATTAACAAACCTGTCAATGAGAAGTATTCTATCATAATTCACGCTCAATGGCAAGCACTTTTTTGCAATTTTTTTATTTTTTATTCCGGTCCGGCGCCCCTTATATTATAATTCCATACTTCTTAATCCGGTACTGCAGGCTCTGCCGCCTCAACCCCAGCGCGTCCGCCGTCTTCGTGATATTATATCCATAATGCTCCAGCGCCTTCTGCAGAACCTTGTGTTCATAAGCATCCATGATACTCTGAAGCTCCACTCCCGGCATAAACCCCGAAGCTTTGTCTTCCCCTGCCGGCTGGAAAGTCTGCACACCCCGGCTCTCCTCACCGAATTTTCTCAGATAGCCTGGAAGGTGCTCCCGCCGGAGCGTCTCTCCGTCCGCCACATTCTGGGCGTAATCCAGCACATGGAACAGTTCCCTGACATTGCCCGGCCATGAATAGGACCGGAAGATTTCCATAACCTCGGGAGAAATTCCGGAAAACGAGTGAACGTATTGAAAGGCCGTGGCGTCCAGCCTGTAACGGATCAGCTCCTCCAAGTCCTCCTTATGCTCCCTGAGAGGCGGCAGTTCTATCATCACCGTCGATAACCGGTAAAACAGATCCTTGCGGAACTGATTATCAGCAATTGCACGGAAGGGATCTTCATTGCAGGAGGAAATAATACGTACATCCATTCTTATGTCCTTCTGTCCTCCCACTCTGCGGAATGTATTTTCCTGGATCGCTCTGAGTATCTTGGACTGCATACTCAGGCTCATGGAATTCAGCTCATCCAGAAAGAGCGTTCCGCCTTCGGCCTCCTCAAAGTAACCCGGCTTATTCTCGCTGCCAGTGAAACTTCCCTTTTGCGTGCCGAAGAGAAGGCTCTCAATCAGGGAATCGGGAATGGCCGCACAATTGAGGGCGACGAACCTTTTATCCTTACGGCCGCTGGCCCGGTGAATACTCTGCGCGAAAATTTCCTTGCCTGTTCCGGTCTCCCCCACCAGAAGAATCGAGCTGTTCTGGGACGCCACCTTTCTGGCTATGCCGACCGCCTCTTTTAATTTTACTCCGTGGCCGATTATATGTTCAAAGGTGTATCCTGTAAACCGTGTATAATGGGAATGCTCCTCATAGAGCTTCAGCGCCTGTTCAATCTCCTGCATCTTTTTATTATATCTCTTCACGATATCGCTGGTCTGCTCAAATACAACGGAGCCTAAAATCTCCTTTCCTTTCCGGATCGGATAGGCCGTGTTCGCCGTGGCAATCGATATCCCGTCACTGGACTTATAATGATCCACCCTGTTGATTACCGGAGACTGGGTCCGGAGGCATGTCATAATCGTGCTTATATTTTCATCCAGATTATACATGTCCAGCAGATATCTTCCCTCAATGGAGACATCCGAAGGTATATGGGCAATTTCCCGGCTGGCTTTATTAAAGAATACGGCACAGGCGTTCTTATCATAAATCTGAATCCCGTCTGAAATATGATCCAGCGTCTTGGCAAACAGATACTCCTGATCATTCCTTTTTTTGAAAAAGAGGTAATATCTCTCCTTTGACACCTTTATCTTTTCAAAAGTAAAATGATCTTCATCCCAGAACAGCTCCCCATCCTGGTCCTCGTCCGCCATCGGAAATACACCCGAAGGTTTTTCACCCCTCAGTATCCAGTTTGAAAACAGCAGCCGGTACATATCCTCCGACCGGGGATTCCCCCATTCCGTTCTCAGCATCACCTGATTTTTGTCCAGTACAAAGTAAAAATCATAAATTTTCATCCCGTTCCCTCATCTCAGCACGTATCTTTTACGAAACATAGTACCATAAAAAAGATTCTTCCGTCAAGTTTAGATGCCAAATCATTTGGCATTAAGCAAAATAGTTTGGCGCAAATCGACTCATTCTTTACAGAAAACGCTTCCATATGTCACTCTGTTTTTTTCCAAAGCAGACAGCCGCAAATTTGTTTATTTTTTAATTTCTTTCAAAATACTGTTAAATACAACGAAAATTGTGTATTACTATAATATATTTTTTACCACTCCGGCAAAAACAAAAAAAGTTGGCACGGTTTTTGCTTTATATAATATCAGAAAAACGGAAAGGAGAGTATGGAGTTCCATGGGGGAAACTCTATACAACAAAAAACATGAGTGAAAAAAATTCAAATTCTAAGCCGATCCGGTGGAGCGTATTTATTCCCTGCTTTTTAATCGTAGGCGGGGCCGCCATTCTCGGTATCGTGAACAATGCATGGCTCACTGAAGTCACCAAGGCAATTTTCACATGGTCTCTGGGTAACTTCGGCTGGCTCTATCAGGTAATTGCAGTTGTAACTCTGATTCTGGTAAGTCTTCTGTGCTTTTCAAAAATCGGTACGATTAAGCTGGGCGGACCTGAGGCAAAAACAAAATATTCATTCGGTTCCTGGTTTGCCATGACCCTGACGGGAGGTATTGCAACCGGACTGATTACGTACGGCGTTAATGAGGTTCTGATTTATTTCGGCAATGTATACGGGGAACTGGACGGCTACGGAGTTCAGGCCTATTCCAATGAGGCAGCCTATTTCGCAATGGGCCGCAGCTTCTATAACTGGACCGTTATTCCTTATGCCATGTATGCACTTTCCGGCGTTATCATCGCCTACATGTATTTCAACCGCAAACAGGAATTATCCGTTTCCGCTTCACTGACACCGCTGTTTGGCGAGAAGGTGACGAAGGGCTTCTGGAAAGCGCTGGTTGACGTATTATCCGTACTGGCAATTGCACTCGGTCTGGCAGCCTCCCTCGGCGCAGGACTTGCACTGATTGGTACGGGACTTTCCGCAGCCTACGGCATCGCGCAGGGTCCTGTCGTATGGTTCATCCTTACGGCAATCATCACAGTAACTTTCACGGCAGCATCCGTAGCCGGTATTGATAAAGGCATCAAGTGGCTGGCAGGCATGACATCAAAAATTTTCTATGTGCTTTTAATCCTTCTCTTCATCATCGGGCCGACCGTTTACATCCTCAACATGGCAAATGTAGGACTCGGCTACTGGCTCGACCGCTTCTGGATGTGGGGATTCGACCCTTACACAGTAGGCGGAGAAGCGCTTGTTACCTGGTGGACGATGTATGACTGGGCAATCTGGATCGCTTATGCTCCTTTAATGGGTATCTTCTTTGCAATCATTGCCTATGGCAGAACAATCCGGCAGTTCCTGATTATCAACTGGATTCTCCCGGCATCTTTCGGTTTCGTATGGTTCTCCGTATGGGGCAGCACAGCTCTTGACTGGCAGATCAGCGGCAAAGCCGATATCATCGCTGCCATCAATGAAGGCGGAGCCGTATCCGGCATCTGGGAGTTCTTAAAGCATGTACCGTTGGGAGCAATCCTGATTCCTGTTATCATCATCACCTTGATAGCGGCGTTCTCAACAACGGCTGATACCATGTCAACCACGATTGCGGCCCTCTGTACGGAAGGCGCCCGCCACGATGAAGAGCCGGCTCTCTGGCAGAAAGTAGTCTGGGGTGTCTCCATCGGACTCATCGCCTGCATCATGGTTGCATTCGGCGGCGGTTCCCAGGGTGTGGACGGAGTTAAATACCTGGCGGCCTGCGGCGGTTTCGTCGTACTGGCTATCTTTATCCTCCAGGTAATCGCTTCCATCAAAGTGTTCTTCTTTGACCCGCAGACGAAAAAGGACATTGAAGAATGCGCCGAATATACGGATAAAAACATTCAGGCCGGAACTGCCAAAACCGGGGAAGCCTGAAGTAATATCCGGGCAGAGTAACACGCAGACAGAGTAACTCTCTTTGAAGGTAAAATCAAATCAATATGGAAAATAGTATAAATACAGCCAACAATATAAAAAATATCGTGTTAGGCGCTCCTATCACACTGGACGATTTCATTGCAGTTGCCAGATATGGCGCAGCCGTTGAATTCTCGGAGGAATATTGCAGACGAGTGGAAAAATCCCGGGAACTGGTAGAACAATGGGTTTCCGAAGAGAAAGTCATGTATGGAGTCACCACCGGTTTCGGCGCTCTCTGCACCAAAGCAATCGGTAAAGATGAAACGGCCAAACTCCAGGAGAACATCATCCTCTCACACTCCGTATCCGTCGGGGAACCGTTGTCTATTGAGCGGGTCAGGGGAATCATGCTTATGGTACTCCAAAATCTGGGCCAGGGTTATTCCGGAGTCCGCCTGACCATTTTAGAATATTATAAAGACTTTTTGAATAAAGGCATCACCCCCTGGACACCGGGAGACGGAAGCGTCGGATATCTGGCGCCGGAAGCCCATATGGCCCTTGTGCTGCTTGGCAGGGGTAAGGCCTGGTATGAAGGTGAACTGCTGGAGGGCGGCGAGGCGCTTAAGAGAGCGGGAATGAGACCGTTAGAGCTAAGTTCCAAGGAGGGGCTTGCCCTTGTATCGGGAACCACCTCCCCCACCGCTATGGCTGCCCTGGCGATTTACGACCTTCTAAACGCGGCCAAAGCAGCCGACATCATCGGCTCCGCCACACTGGAGGCATGCAAAGGCGTGATGAACGCCTTCGACGAACGTGTTATGTCTGTCCGCCCCCACAGTGAACAGGCTAAAACAGCAGAAAATGTGAGAACGATTTTAAACGGCTCCGGTATTATAGAAAAATATAAAGGCAGCCGCGTACAGGACGCCCTGTCCCTGCGCTGCATTCCGCAGCTTCACGGCGCTTCTAAAAAAACACTGAAGGATGCAAAGGAAGTCATTGAGATTGAGATGAATTCCTGCTGTGACAATCCAATCATCTGGTCCGGACAGGGCAATGAGGATGTCATCTCAGCCTGCAATGCGGACTCCTCCTATGTGGGAATCGAAATGGACAGCGCCTGCATTGCCGCCGCTGCCCTTGCCAAGATGTCGGAGCGCAGAAATAACCGTCTGATTGACGAAAGCCTGTCCGGAAATCCGTGGTTCTGCATCAAGACGCCGGGCCTTAATTCGGGCCTGATGATCCCTCAGTATACGCAGGCCGGCCTGCTGAATGAGATGCGGATTCTGGCTACCCCCGCAACCATCGACAACACGCCTACCTGCGGAAACCAGGAGGACTATGTGGCTATGGGATACAACGCCTGCAAAAAAGCTGGCTCTGCAGCCGAAAAGCTGGAGTATATCCTGGCCATCGAGCTGCTTTCCGCCTATGAGACGCAGCAGTTCCTGGATACCGACGTTAAAAGGAGTGCAGCCACTGAAGCTGTTATGAAGGAAATCGGCAGACATGTCCCCATCATGGAACAGGATATGTTCCTCCATCCTTACATCGAATACCTCAGGGAACTGATTCATTCCGGACACCTGATCCGGATTGTCGAATCCATAACGGGTACGTTAAACTGATTACTATCAAATCGCTATATATAACTATCTATCAATTAAAAAAGGAGAAATGTGCAGATGAAAAGCATGGAAAAAAGACAGGTGGAAATGGATTTAACAAAAATTTTTCTTACTCCCCCAAATACCAGAAAAGAAAAAATCACGCTGCTGGTCATGCTGGTAGCCACTTTCGTTATTTTTTTCGGTCCCATCTGCTTTTCGGCCATTCCTCCTGTAAAGGCGGTCCTGCTGGCCTGCATGCCGTCCTTTTCCCTCTCCTGGGGCTGGATAGTTTTGCTCCGCTCCCTGTTCAGGAAGGAAGATTTTGCAAAATAGGATTTCTCAGGCAACGTTAACCTGCACGCTCTGCGCACAGGCCGCTGCCATCACTAAAAACCCGTCCGGGACTGTTACGTTCCGGACGGGTCTTTTAGTTTTTATCTGTAAAACAGCTTTGTTCCGATATTCGAAGCGAGCGCTTTCTCATAGTAAAGCTGTCCCAGCGCGATATCGTTGATGGAAAGACCTCTGTGCCAAAACAGGATTTTTTCTTCATCACTTTCCCTTCCTGCTTTTCTTCCCGCCACAATATCTCCCAGCTCCGCGTACAGCGTTTCACCGGTCAGCTTGCCAGCTCTCACATGCGGACTGAGGCTTCCCAGCCTGCCGCCTTCCCTGCACTGCCCCCAGTCATCAACAACAATTTTATCCATGACATCCGTCAGGGTTATCTCATTGGCGCAAATAGTTCCGTAAGGAACTACAAAATTTCCCGGCCGGATCCATTCCGTCTTCAGCAGAGGCATAGGTTCCATCAGGCGGGTGGCCTCCACCATAATATCAGCGCCCTCCAGGCATTCCCGGCTGTTTTCCGTAATCGTTATCTTTTTGTGTAACCGTACTTCCAGGCTCTTTGCGAAAGATTCCATTGATTCACGTCTTCTGCTGTTTATTCTTATCTCTTCAAAATCATAGAGATGGTCAAGCAGGACAACATTCCAGAACGCCGTTCCGCGGCAGCCTAAATGGCCCAGGATCTTATTCTTCTTTTTGGCAAGGTTTTTAGCCCCAACCGCGGTTATTGCCCCTGTCCTCATGGTGGTAATCGCAGTTGCGTCGATTACGGCATAAGGCGCTCCCGTTTCCGGGTCAAACAAGTTCAGCAGTGACATTTCAGAAGGAAGATTTTTTTCATAGTTAAAGACATAGTCACCCACAATCTTGACTCCCACCGCATGCTTAGGCTCAATATAGCCTCGCAGCACATTAAAATGTCCGTGGTATTCCGGATTCGGATGGATATGAACCCGCGGCTCAATGGAGGTTTTTCCTTCCCCCTGTGCTTTTAAGCTGTCTTCCACCGCATTTATAATTTCATCGTTGGTAAGATTAATTTCTTCAATATCCTTAGAATTCAAATATAAAATTTCCATATGCTCCTCTTTCTTCCTGATTGTTCTCTAAAATCCTTTACTCCTTTAATTCACCGCTCATAAAAAATGTTTTAATAAATGATATAAGCTGTAGTATGAAAACCCCCAGTACGATAAACGCCCCCACCGATGAAAGCTGCCTCAGGCCGTCAACGCCCCTCACACCTCCGGCAAGCGCTCCCATAATAACTGAAACGGAACCTATGATCACTTCCCATACCAGTTTCAGAGAAGCAGGAGCCTCATCGTTGTTTCTTTCCTGTGAAACACAGAGGGATGCCAGCGTATGTGTAATCGAATCTGCCGCGGTACAGAACGAAAGAATCAAAGTGACCATTACTACCGGTATCAGGACGATTCCCATACGGAATGGAAGATGCTGCAAAAATCCCCATACGGCGGCGGTAGCGTTATTTTCCTTCAAAATTGTGACCAAGTCCACAACACCGTTCATCTGCCAGTTCAGGGCCGTTCCACCCCATACGGAAAACCAGACAAGGCCGAAAACAGAAGGTAATATCCAGTTGATAATCATAAACTCGCGGATTGTCCTTCCATAAGATATCTTAGCCAGAAATAATCCCATTACAGGCGCATAGGCAATCCAGACCGTCCAGTCAAACAATGTCCACCAGACCGTGAGAGCTTCCCCTCCGATATCAACCGGATCAAGGCCCCAGACCCAGAAATTTGTCAGCCATTCGCCGAGGCCGATCGGCAGGGCTTTGCAGATATCAACAACAGGTCCTGTCGCAAACAGTATGATGAGCAGGAAATAGAATATTTTACTGTTAAATGTAGCCAGCTTCTTTATTCCCTTGTCAATTCCCAGCCAGGCCGCGCCGGTAAACAGGGCGGTGACTGCAGTACCCAGGATAATCCATACGATAATGCTCGTATCAATTCCATATACAACCTTAAATCCTGAGAGGACAAAGGAAAGTCCGGTCCCCAGTCCGGTTGCCATGCCGAGGACTATACCTATGGTGCAGAGAGAATCAATAATACTGGCTATTGTATTATTGTAGACCTTGTCTCCAAAAAGAGGTTTCAGGGTTGCTACAACCGAAAATTTTTCTTTCTTATTAAAAAACAACCAGGCGATCAGCAGGCCCGTTATTCCATAAAATGAATAAGGTACGAATGTCCAGTTATAAAAGCATCTCCCAATAGCAAATCTTGCCGCCTCCAATGTTCCGGGCTGTATTCCGAGCGCATCCAATTCGCCGTAAACATTTCCAAAATAAACCATGGGTTCATTGATTCCCCAGTTAACGATACCCACTGATATGCCTCCGGTCAGTGACATTGCAAACCATGATTTAAAAGAATGCTCCGGCCGCGCATCCTTGCCCCCGATTCTGCGGCTGCCTATTTTTGAAAAAGTGACTGCCGCAACTGAAATCAGACAAACCATTGCGACAATCTGATAGAGCCAGCCAAACTTTAGCAGAGAAAACCGGAAGACACTCTTACATGCCGCCTGAAGCCATTCATTTTTAAAAATACCGGTAATTACAGCGCAGAGCATAAATATGAAAGTCGGATAAAAAACCCCTTTTCTCAGCAAAATGTGTTTGGCTCCCGTTTTGACTTTTCCATCTGTCATTGTTTCATTCCCCTTTCCCCTTACTGTTTTAGTCTTCCAAACCATTTAACACCGATTTTAAAAAGTCACCCGATTTTAAAAGCGTATACGCCTTATCGATATCAATTGAAAGAATTCTGTTATCCGAATCGTAAAAATCAACCACACGCCTGAGTGCCTTATATCCGGCCCCGGTTCCTTTTCCGCAGTTCCCTGCATTTCTCAGGCTCATAGCCTGTCCTGCATGCAAAAGTTCTATTGCCAGAATGTAAAACAAATTATCTATAATTTTTTTATCTTTCTGCATGACAAGAGGCGCATTGGTACTGATATCCTCCATGTCACCGGAGAGGGAATACGTGTTCATTGTTACTGGATTTGCAAGCATGCGTATCTCTGCATCCAGATTGGCAAAGCTTTTTTGAATGGTGGAAAAGGCGATTGTGCCTTCATCCGGTGTCAGGTGCCGGGATAATCCCGTAAAACCGGGACTTGCCAGCTTAATTGTTCTAAGGCAGGACAGCCTGGATATGTGGCAGAGCGCGATTCCCAGATTCTGCATGCCCAAAACCCAGCAGAGCGGATCAAAGTTTCCATTGGAGGCAATATCGCCTTCTTCATAAAGCAGGCATGGGTTGTCATCCGAAGAGTTACACTGGATGGTCAAATTGGAGGCGGCGTAATCCATAGCCGTTCTGACAGCTCCGTGAACCTGCGGAACGCATCTGTAGGACAGCGGATCCTGGAGCGGACGGCCGGAACACGGTTCATACAAATAACTGCCTTTTAGATACTTCCTCATGTCTGCAGCAGTTTCCGTCTGACGGTCATACCGGCGTTTATTATGTACCCCCTCCCGCAGGGATGAAACATTCCCGCTCAATCCCTCCAGCGACATGCAGGCAATAATGTCTGCCGTCTTAAGCAGCAGTTCGGTTTCAAATAGTACGCTGGCTGCCTGTCCGGCTGAAAATGCGTTGGAGCTGATGACTGCAAGACCATCCTTCTCCCTTAATGTTACAGGTTCAATTCCCTCCGCTTTAAAAGCATCCTTTGCTCTTATCTCCTTTCCCCTGTAATTCACAAGACCTTCTCCCATCAGGGCCAGACCCAGGAATGAAAGATTTACGATATCTGCTTCTCCCACCGAACCGCGCTCCGGAATTAACGGATGGATTTCACGGTTCAGCATCTCCTTTAAAAGCACGGCAATCTCCGGGCTCAGACCCGTACACCCCAATAAAACAGTATTCAGGCGGATCAGCATGGCTGCCCTCACATCCTCCTGCGGAGCATAAGGTCCCACTCCCACGGCGTGGGAATGCATCATATTACTGTTAAACCGGATAATCATTTCACTGGTTACATTTTTGTCCTTATTCCAGCCGACTCCACGATTACAGCCATAGATCGGCACTCCCCTGCCGGACAGTTCAAAGACCAGTTTCCTGGTGTTAACCAGCAGTTCCATTGATTTCTCTTCGATTTCAACAGGCCTGTGCTTATGGCTTACCTGGTAAATATCATCCAATATCAAATTATTCCCAGATATTGTAAGCGCATTTTGCATACTCTTCCTCCTTTATTTTTATTAATATCTATAATCCGGCCGTTTTATATTTTCGATTATAACACTTGACATATTTTCGGTAAAACAGTAAAATATGATAACATCATAGGCAAAATCGATAGTTGGGAGGCTTAAATGACAATCAGAGAGATGACAATATTGCTAGAGGTTGCAAAATACAACAATATGAGCGCCGCAAGCAGAACTCTGTACATTTCGCAGTCCACTGTCAGCCAAACGATACTGGATATTGAAAAAGCTTATAATGTAAAGCTTTTTGAACGCCTGTCCAAAAAACTCGTCATTACGGAACAGGGAAAAATATTCATCGATTACAGTAAAAAAATCATAGGCCTGTATACGGAAATGGAAGAAGCCATTAAAAATTCACTTGGCAAAGTGATCCGTATCGGCACCACTCTTATCACCATTTCCAGCATCCTGAATGAGATCTGGTCTGATTATCATTATCATTGTCCCGATGTAAAAACAAAGATGATTGTAGACGATAATTATATTCTTAAGAATAAACTGTTGAACGGAGAAATCGATTTCGTACTGACGGAAGAAATTTTTGATCACGAGTATTTAGTATGCAGTAAAATTGCTGAAGATGATTTTGTGTTTATTTACAATGAACACAGTGAATTCTGCAACAGGTCCTCAATTTCTCTAAAGGATCTGTCGGAACATCCATTAATCATGCGGGAGAAAGGCAATTCTACCCGGGAATATTTCGAACATGCCTTAGCGACCAGGGGATATAAATTCCAGTTGAAAGAAGTATATCGGAATATAGACTCGATTAAGTTTGAAGTAAACAACAGCAAAGCATATTCAATCATGGCTAAAAAATTATTTATTAATGATGTGAAGCTGAAAAATTTAAGGTATTGTACGATATCTGATATGGAATTAAAGCGGTATTTTTATATTGTTTATCATAAAGATACGTTTCTTCCCCCTCATTTCAAGAAGTTTATCAGAGTATGCCACTCGATATGGAATAATCAGACCGCCGATTAGGCGCAAGATACGCAAAAACCCGGAAAACCTCTTTACGCTTGGTTTTCCGGGTTTTAAGCAACAAAAAAGCGGGTGATGGGAATCGAACCCACGTATCTAGCTTGGAAGGCTAGTGTTCTACCATTGAACTACACCCGCATAATGTAATCTGTTAAATTACGTTTCAAATGCCCAGAACCGGAATCGAACCAGTGACACGAGGATTTTCAGTCCTCTGCTCTACCAACTGAGCTATCTGGGCCTCCTGAGAAATCAACTGACTCTCACCGTACTGGTGTTACCAGCAACGTAAATAATTTTACTCGATTTTCTTTATGTTGTCAAGGATTTTTTATCTTATTTCCAGATTAATTTGCCGGACCTCTTTTTGCCGGGATCCGAAAACCGCCCTCTTTGTAAAAAGGCGCTCTCCGGATTCCGGTTCCATTTTATATTTCCGTTTTCTCCACAGAAAGCAGATTGGCAAGCTCTGCGAATTGTTTGAGCGTCAGAGCTTCTCCCCGGACGGATGCCGAAACTCCCAGCGCCTCAATCGCTTCCGCTATCTTCTCCTTCGAAATATTGATTTCCGGTGAGTTGTTCAGACCGTTGAGCAGCGTCTTGCGCCTCTGGTTGAAAGATGCCCGTATCAGCTTAAACATCAGCTCCCTGTCGTCCACCTCCACCGGAGGCGTCCTGTGGCGCGTCAGGCGTATAACCGCGGAGCCTACATTCGGACGCGGGATAAAACAGTTGGGGGGCACATTCGCCACTATATACGGCTCGGCGTAGTACTGGACTGCCAGAGAGAGAGCACCGTAGTCCTTTGTTCCCGGTCCCACCTGCATCCGGTCGGCCACTTCCTTCTGCACCATAACGGTAATATTATCGATGGGGACCCCGCTCTCAAAAAGTCCCATAATAATCGGGGTGGTAATATAATAGGGAAGATTGGCCACCACCTTGATCGGCCTTCCTCCGTTATATTCCTGCGCCAGCTTATTTATGTCAAGCTTGAGAATATCTTCGTTTATGACGGTTATGTTATCATAGTCTTTCAGCGTCTCTTCCAGAATCGGGATCAGATTGCTGTCGATTTCAACAGCCACCACTCTGCCCGCATTCTCTGCCAGATACTGTGTCATCGTTCCTATCCCCGGCCCTATCTCAAGTACCATGTCGTCCTTCGTGACCCCGGCAGCCGTGATGATTTTGGAAAGAACGTGTGTATCGATGAGAAAGTTCTGTCCGAACTTTTTCTGGAAAGCGAAATTGTACTTCTGTATTATCTCTATCGTGTTCTTTGGATTTCCCAAATCTATGCGCATATCAGTTCCTTTCTGCTTTTCCCGGAGCCAGACGATAGAGCTGCTTGGCATTCCTGTTCGTCACTCTGATAATCTCATCCCGGCTGAGGCCCTTAATTTCCGCCATTGCATCCGCTACGTAAGGAAGATTATAGGACGAATTCCTCTTTCCCCTGTTGGGAACAGGCGCCAGATAGGGGCAATCGGTCTCCAGGACCAGACGGTCAAGCGGAGCGTATTCCACCACCTCTTTCAGCTTTTTTGCATTGCCAAACGTAAGGACCCCGCCGATTCCGAGGTAGAATCCCAGGTTCAGGAATTCTCTGGCCATATCCCTGCCATAAGAGAAACAGTGGATAACCCCTCCAATCTCTTCCGCGCGGTGTTCCTTCATAATATCAAATGTATCTTTGGCTGCATCCCTGCTGTGGATGACAACTGGCCTTCTCACCTCTCTGGCAAGCTCCAGCTGGCGGCCAAACCAGTACTTCTGTATCCCGCGGTCCGGCTCGTCCCAGTAATAGTCAAGACCGGTCTCACCCACTGCCACAATCTGGGGATCCATGGCCGCTGTCCGCAGAAGGCTGAATTTCTCCTCGTCAAGCTCCGCACTGCTGCTGGGATGAACCCCGGCAGCGCCGTACACCTGCGGATAACGCTTTGTAAGCTCCAGTGTATGCTCTGTGCTGAGCATATCGTTTCCTATATTTACTACGGCCTCGATCCCATGCTCTGTGAGGCCCTCAAGCAATGCTTCTCTGTCTTCGTCAAATGCCTCATCGTCATAGTGGGCATGTGTATCAAAAATCATTTGTTTCCTCCGGCTTTCTTCTCCGTTTTTGTATTCATGCACCATTATAGCCAATCTTCCGTTAAAAAACAACGATTATCGGGTTTTTCTTCCGTTTCGGGCTGTTTCTAGTTACTATTCACGGCCCTACTGAAAAAGCGCAGCTCCGCGAACAGTAACACGCTCCGCGATGCACAGAAACGGCAAAAAACGCCGTTTCGCGCCGTGTAACTCGGGTTTTTCGTGCAAAATACGCACGAAAACACCTCGCGGAATATGGGCCGTGAATAGTAACTGTTTCTATCTGTGATCTGCCTCTGATTTTGTCAATAGATACCTTCTTTCTAATTTGACCGCCGCATAATCCGTTACCTTTTTCATATAAATGCCGTCATACAGGCCGCCGATTAACCCGGCAACCGGGATCCCCTGCAAAAACTTCATGTACAGCAATTCCCCGGACAGGGCGCCGGATGCTTTGAGCGCAGCCTGTTTGAGATTCGTTTCACGCTTTGTCTGACTGTCATCTTCACAGGCCATGCGGTAAATTTTTCGGTTCATTTCGGCGTCCCGCTCCATAAAATCGTCTCCGTTATAGAGAGACAGGGCCAGAAGCTCCAGCAAAAACACCTGCTCTTCCGCCTTTCCATAATCCACGCCAAAATGGAGGGACTGGGTATACAGGCTTCTGAGCAGCGCGGCCAGAAAAATAGGAATATCGGGAAGGCCAATCCCCAGAAGGCCCAGCACCGCCCCCTCTGCACAGGCTCCAGCCACCCCGGCAGCCACATTCCTGGCCGCCAGTTTCCGGCCCGCCGCCAGGTTCTTTCTCACCGGATAAACCGTTCCGGCATATTCCCTCGTCTTATATTCCGCTTCCATCCTGTCTTTGGGAAAAGTCTTCTCAATTGCCGCCGTTCCATTTTCCAAAATCATGCAGAAGGCCCGGTAAAACGCGGCTTCCAGTTTTTCGCTCAAGCCGTCCGGAACTGCTTTCTGCAATTTTCTTTCCAATAGAGGCTCTTTTCTTCTGCCATATTTTCTGAGCAATTTCTTCTCGCGTCTCAGAAACGATTCCCATTCCTTTTCAAGGGCTGTCTTTTTCTCCGCCATTTAACCGTCTCCTCTCCTGTCCGGCCAGTTTCCGGATAGAGCAAGGCCCCGTCCGGAAACCATATCTCCGGGCGGGGCAAATCACCAGCCGATTGCAATTCCTGCAAAAATCCATATCCGGTTTCTTAACAGATTTCGGCTCCGGACGGCATATCCTTCTCCGGCCTCATCAGTGCAAGATTACCCTCGCTGTCTTCTGCACAGAGCAGCATTCCCTCCGACAGCATTCCCGCCAGCTTAGCCGGTTTTAAATTAGTCACAACCATGACCTTCTTCCCGACCATCTCTTCCGGTGTGTAGTTTGCCTTGATACCGCTTAATATCTGTCTTACCCGGCTGCCCACCCTGACCTGGGAGCATAACAGTTTCTTCGATTTCGGAACGGCTTCGCAGGCAATAATTTCACCTATCTGGAACTGGAGCTTTGCAAAATCATCATATGTGATCTCAGGTTTTGCTTCCAGATCAATCACATTCTCATCCTCTTTTGCCTCTTCCTCTGCCGGTACCTCTTCGGCAGCTCTCATGGCCTCTACCTTTTCCAAAACCTCTTTTACGTCCATACGTGCAAAAAGAATTTCAGGTTTATCCGTCACTTTACCGCCTGAAGGGTAAAGGCCGAATGTCCCCATCTCCTCCAGCGTTCTCTTCTGCGTATTTAACTGCGCCAGAATCTTCTCTGCCGTCTCCGGCATAAACGAATATAGCAGGGAAGCTCCGATTGTAATCGCCTCCGTCAGATTATAAAGCACCGTGGCAAGGCGGTCTTTCTGAGCCTCATCCTTAGCCAGTGTCCAGGGCATGGTCTCATCGATATATTTATTGCTTCTTCTGAAGATTCCGAAGATTTCCGTGATGGCATCCGCCACACGCAGCTTATCCATCTTCTCATCCACCCGCTTCACCGCTTCCAGAACAGTCGCCTTCAGGTCTGCATCTGCCTCACCCGCAGCTCCTTTATTCGCCACTTCGCCTCCAAAGTATTTATTGCTCATGGATATCGTTCTGTTCACCAGATTTCCAAGGATGTTTGCCAGATCGGAATTCATACGCTCTACCATAAGTTCCCAGGAGATAACTCCGTCGTTCTCAAACGGCATCTCATGGAGAACAAAATAGCGAACGGCATCCACTCCGAAAAAGTCTACCAGCGTATCGGCATAAAGCACATTGCCTTTGGATTTGCTCATCTTGCCGTCGCCCTGTAAAAGCCATGGATGGCCGAATACCTGCTTGGGAAGCGGAAGCTCCAGAGCCATCAGGAAGATCGGCCAGTAAATTGTGTGGAAACGGATGATATCCTTGCCGATCAGATGTAAATCCGCCGGCCAGTATTTTCCAAATAATTCTCCGTGGTTACCATCACAATCGTATCCCAAACCTGTGATATAGTTCGTAAGCGCATCCAGCCATACATAGGTAACATGCTTCGGGTCAAAGGATACAGGTATTCCCCACTTAAATGAAGTACGGGATACACAGAGATCCTGAAGTCCCGGAAGCAGGAAGTTGTTCATCATCTCATTTTTACGGGATACCGGCTGTATAAACTCCGGATGCTCATTAATATGATCAATTAACTGCTGGGCGTATTTACTCATTTTAAAGAAATATGCCTCTTCCTTGGCCGGAACGACCGGGCGTCCGCAGTCCGGACATTTGCCGTCCGTTACCTGGGACGACGTCCAGAAGGATTCACACGGCGTACAGTAAAGTCCCTCATAATGTCCTTTATAAATATCACCTTTGTCATAGAGCTTTTTAAAGATTTTCTGTACCTGTTCCTCATGCTCTTTGTCTGTAGTACGGATAAATTTGTCATAAGACGTATTCATCAAATCCCAGATTGACTTAATCTGGGCAGCCACACCGTCAACAAATTCCTGCGGCGTAACTCCGGCTTCCTCAGCCTTCAGTTCTATTTTCTGACCGTGTTCGTCCGTACCAGTCTGGAAACGGACGTCAAAGCCCTGCTCCCTTTTATATCTGGCAATACTGTCTGCCAGGACAATTTCATAGGTATTGCCGATATGCGGCTTGCCCGACGTATAGGCGATTGCCGTTGTTATATAATATGGTTTTTTGCAATTCCGGCACATAGATTTGTTCCTCCTGTAATGATTATAATTTTGCATATTTCCCTGCCGCCGCAGTGCGATCCTCCGCGGAGCGGTTTTTATTTAACAGGAGAACTTTCCTGTTAAATTAAGAGAGAATCCCGAGAGCGGGATTCTCCGCCTGCGGCGGGTCGCTTCGGCGACATCATTCCCTACCGCCGCAGTGCGTTCCTCCGCGGAGCGGTTTTTATTTAACAGGAGAACTTTCCTGTTAAATAAAAAAATCGTCTTTAAAGGTGATTAATTCACCGTTAAAGACGAGACTTATTTTCCCGTGTTACCACTTTAATTTGCATGCCGCCTCACAGCGGATGCCTCAGCGGCTGTCTCCAGCAATCTGCATCCCGGCTCTGCTCCTGGCGATGCACTGCGTATTCACAGCCTGCGGTGTTAACGGACCTTATTTCCGTCACTGCTTAAAATGAACAGGCGGCCTGCAGGCCATGCTTCAATCCCGTTCATACTTCGGCAGTGCAGCTCCGAGACCATCTTCGGCAGTTCTCCTGACATCCGTTTCCACCCATCCGGACTCTCTGTAATCATTCTTTCTGCGTACTCTTCTCTTCACAGCCTTTGTATTATACAGTTCTATGCTTGATTTTCCAACATAGGTTTAGTCTAGCGGTTTCGCTCCTTTTTGTCAAGAAGGATTCCTTAAAACCCGGATGAAAAGGGTCACAACCTGCGTTAAAATCCGGCTCAGCCAGTAAAATACCAGGCCGACCACGCTGATAAACAAAAAATATTTTCCAAAAACCAGGTAATTCTCCAGACGCCCCACCGGCCTGCCCGCAAGAGGAAACACAAATTTTCCCACCAGGATATGGTGAACCAGATATATGGCGAACGTATATGATGAAAAAATTGAAATCCCCTTCCTTACAACCGCATTCCGGATTAGCTGGCCGGCCCAGACAAGGAAAAGGAAAATAGGTATCCCGGTCCAGAGGATTTTAAACGGCACCGGAATTGACGTCTTAATCGTCATTACCGTACAAACGGCCGCAAACGAACACAATCCCCATTTCCAGTTATATTTTTCCCTCTGCTGTTTCGTTCCATACAAATATTTTATAAAATACATCCCGAACAGCACTTCCGGCACCCTGAGAAGGAAAAAGAACTGGATATCCATCTTAAACGGATAAAACAGCGTGAGCGGAACATAGATCATACCGACTGCCACAGGGGTAAGCACCGGCCATCTGAGCATACATTTGCGAAGGAAAGGAAACATCAGGTAAATCAGGAGAATACAGCCGATAAACCATTCTCCCAAAAGATAATAGTTGGGAATCAGGTAATTCAGATACCCATCCATACCAATTACGCTGAGCAGCAGCCTCCATAACGGCTTATCGAAGGTGAATACTCTTTTAATCAGATAATTATATACAAAAAAAGCCGAATAAACCGTCCAGTAAATTGGGAATATCGCGAGAAAACGTTTTTTAAAATACTGTTTTAAATCGAGTTTCTCCATCGAAGAATACATCAGGGACGCTCCCGCCAGAATAAAGAACAGGGAAACACCGATATGTCCCATACTTCCGTTGGCATAGTGGACAAATAAAAGTATCGGTTTATTGACTTCCGGGATCATAAGAGTAACCGCATTGTAATGGAAAATAACGATCATCACGGCCGCAAGCACCCGTACAAAATCCAGGGAAAACAAATGCTCTCTTTTCATTTGTGTACTCCTTTTTTTCTATAAGTTTTTTTATTTTATCATATATTGGGGGGTGTGGCAAATGGAGATTTAACTGAGGTTGGGAGGACGCG
>NZ_KE993051.1:0-20903 GCF_000466485.1 [Clostridium] symbiosum ATCC 14940
CAATAAAACAGGTAGTGAAACTTGACACTACCATTAACACAGAGGAGGTAATAAAAATGCAAATACCAACAACGCAGATAGGTATCATCGGACTTGCAGTTATGGGAAGGAGTCTTGCCCTGAATATGGCGGATCACGGATTTAAAGTAGGAGGATACAATCGCAGCCGGGAGGTGACAGAAACGCTGATGAGGGAACATCCCCATGAAAATCTCATCCCGTTTTATGATCTGAAAGAGCTTGTGGATTCCCAGGAGAGACCCCGAAAGTTCCTGATAATGGTCAAAGCGGGAAAACCGGTAGATATGGTGATAGACCAGCTTCTTCCCTTGCTTGATGAAGGCGACATGATCCTGGACGGCGGAAATTCATTTTTTGAGGATACAAGAAGACGGGAAAAAGAGCTGAAGGAAAAAGGAATTTATTATTTCGGCACCGGAGTTTCCGGCGGTGAAATGGGAGCCCGTTTTGGCCCATCCATAATGCCGGGCGGTGATAAAAAGGCCTATGAGCATATTGCGCCGATTCTGGAAGAAATTGCAGCAAAAGCGCAGGGAGAACCATGTTGTGCCTATATGGGGCCGGACGGAGCGGGACATTATGTGAAAATGGTCCATAATGGAATTGAATACGCAGATATGCAGTTAATTGCAGAGGCGTATCTGCTTCTTAAATATGCCGGCGGATTTACAAACAGGGAGCTGGCCGACGTATTTACAGAATGGAATAAAAGTGAATTAAAGAGTTACCTGATAGGAATTACAGCAGGCATTTTCCGTGAAAAGGATGATTTTACAGACGGAGAGCTGGTTGACTATATTTTGGACAGTGCCGGGCAGAAGGGAACGGGAAGATGGACCAGTTTAGAGTCACTGAAACAAGGCATAAATGTTTCCATGATTACGGCAGCCTGCAATGCGAGAATCATGTCAAACCGTATCAGTGAAAGAAATGCGGCAAGAGAACTATTTGCGGGGCCAATGCAGAATCTGGTGCCGGACAAAGCCGCTTTTCAGGAAAAAGTGAGAAAAGGACTTTATACAGCTAAAATAGCCGCATATGCGCAGGGCTTCGATTTACTTTCCCATGCTTCTTCTGATTATGGCTGGGATTTAGACTACGGAAAGATAGCTTCCATTTTCAGGGCGGGATGTATCATACAGGCCGAATTTTTAGATGATATAACAAAAGCGTTCACATATAACAGGGAACTACCCAACCTGATGCTGGACTCGTTCTTTAGAGACGGGATCAACCATGGACAGGACAGCCTGAGAAGTATCCTGGCAACGGGAATTCAAAACGGAATCCCTGTTCCGGCCATGAGCCAGGCAATCTCCTATATAGACGCGTTCCGGGGGACACCGGTAGGCGCAAACCTGATTCAGGCCCAGAGGGACTGTTTTGGAGCGCATACGTATGAGCGGACAGACAGGGACGGCATTTTCCACCATGATTGGAGGTTTGAGCATGAATAAAGAGCAGATATTTACAATCTTTGGCGGAACCGGAGACCTGACCTTCAGGAAGCTTCTCCCGGCTCTTTATAATATTGAGGCCTCGGATGACAAAGTATTTTGTCCCCGGGTGGTGGTAATCGGAAGACGGGACTACACCAGTGAGACATACCGTACCATGGCCAGAGAGTGGGTGGAGAAATTTGCAAGGCTGCACTTCAAAGAGGAGACCTACCAAAAGCTTGCGGAACGTATTCTATATTACCGTATGGATTTTACAGATGAAAAGGAGTATGGGGGACTGGATAGTTTCTATAAAAAAATGGGGGCCGGAAATCACATATTTTATTTTGCCGTTGCCCCCAGATATTTCAGCACAATCGTAAATGGTTTAAAAAGTGTGGCCGGAGCAGAGCATGGAAAGGTAGTTCTGGAAAAACCTTTTGGAGAAGACTTATCCTCGGCGGCTGAGCTGAATAGGACGATGGAGTCATTTTTTAAGCCGGATCATATTTACCGGATTGATCATTATCTTGGGAAAGAGATGGTGCGGAATATTCAGATTATCCGTTTTGCAAATCCAATTTTCAGTAATGTCTGGGATGCAGAGCATATAGAGTGCATTCAGATTTCGGCAATGGAAGAGGTCGGGGTCGAGACGAGAGGCGGTTATTATGACCACAGCGGCGCTCTTAAGGACATGGTACAGAACCACCTGTTTCAGATTCTCACCATTGTGGCGATGGAGCAGCCCGGCAGCCTGGCCGTAGAGGATATGCACCGTGAACAGATAAAAGTACTCAGGGCGCTCCAGGTACCGGAGGATATTTCACAAAGTATAGTACTGGGCCAATACGGCGGATACCGTGAAGAGCCCTCCGTTGACAGAAATTCTTCGACTGAGACCTACGCCGCACTGAAGCTGTCGGTTGATAATGACAGGTGGAGAGGCATGCCCTTCTATGTGCGCACCGGTAAAAAACTGGGTAGACGGGAAATGCAGGTGGCGGTTGTATTTAAAAGCCCGGCTCCGGGATTAGAGTCAAATATCCTGAATATTAAGATTCAGCCTACGGAAGGCGTATATCTTCAGTTTAATATTAAGAAGCCGGGTGAGACGGAGGAAATTATACAGGCGAAAATGGATTTCTGCCAGAGCTGTTCTTATGTAAACCGGATGAATACGCCGGAAGCCTATGAACGCTTGCTCGGCGCCTGCATGCGTGGGGAGCGTTCCTGGTTTTCACAGTGGGATCAGGTTGAGACAAGCTGGAACTACGTGGACGAGGTGCGGGAGAAATACCGTGAAATGGGACTTCCTGTGCATATTTATGAGCAGGGCAGCGCTGGGCCTGAGGCGGCAGATGTGCTTTTAGGTCGAGACGGGCATTCGTGGTTTGACTGATGACTTCATAAAAAGAGCAATGTTTTTACTTTTGATATAGTGTTTTTTATAGCCAATACACTATAATAGAAAGAAATACATTGCTCTTTTTATGAAGTCGCCAAGCTTAAAGTTCTATGATATAATTTTAGTAACACAATTGGAGTAGATAGATACTGGATAAATGGAGGGCTGCAATGGGATTTAATCCGGGAATCAGTATAGGGGCAGAATTGTCTAATAATGAATTGCGTCAGTTATATAAATGTGGAAATATGGGAGGAATGCGACGTTCAAAGCAAACGGGCACTCTTGTTATAGTTTCCGATCATACCAAAGGCTTCTACAGTGATGTATGGAAAAATGGAATTTTATACTATACAGGTATGGGAAAGATTGGGGATCAAATTTTAGATGGAAATCAAAATCGTACTCTGTATAATTCTAATGAGAATGGTGTAGAGTTACATTTATTTGAAGTGCTTGAAAAAGCTAGATATACTTATAAAGGGATAGTAAAGCTTGCCGATGTCCCATATCAAGACAAACAAAAAGACAGTTCGGGAAAAATGAGAAATGTCTGGATTTTTCCTATAAAACCTGTTTTCAATACAAATCAAAGTGAGTCAGATGATTTTGAAAAGGAAGTTAGAAAGCTTTCATATGTAGAATTAAATAATCGATTGAAAAACAATCCTGACAATAAAGAATCAAAGACAACGGAAACGATAGTATATTATAGGGATCCATATTTAAAAGAACTAGTTAAACGCCTTGCAAATGGCCAGTGCCAGTGTTGCGGTTCAGAAGCTCCATTCATTGATAAAAATGATGAACCATATTTAGAAGAGCACCATGTGAAACGACTCGCAGATGGGGGGAGCGATACAATTGATAATGTAGTTGCTGTCTGCCCTAATTGTCATAGAAAGTTTCATGTTTTAGATGATGAAAAAGACAGGCTTGTTCTTGAAATAATAGCGAATAAAAATGCAGAGAAATTAAAACGTTTGTTGGCATTCGAAAACAGTTTACATGAAACAACCTAACACATCCCAAAAAACTTATTTATAAGAGATAAAGGAAACAATGATGGCAGTAAACGTAGTAGCAGCAGTGATTAAAAGAAATGACAAAGTATTTGCAACACAGCGTGGTTACGGTGAATTTAAGGGCGGTTGGGAATTTCCTGGTGGAAAGATTGAGCCTGGTGAAGGAGCTAAAGAGGCATTAAAACGTGAGATTCGTGAGGAATTGAACACGGATATCGAGGTCGGGGATTTGATTGATGTTATAGAATATGATTACCCTACTTTTCATTTATCAATGAAATGCTACTGGTGTAGTATTATAAAAGGATCGCTGGAATTACTAGAACATGATGAGGCAAAATGGTTGGGAAAGGAAGAACTAAGTTGTATATCATGGCTTCCGGCTGACATGGAATTGCTCGATAAAATAAGGCGGGAATTGTAATCAGACAGTAGATATAAGATAGATTTTGACTCAATGATGCAAATTAGCAGGAGGGAATACTATGTGGACCTACACGAAATGTACATCCAAAGACAGGGAAGAAAAACTGAATAAGCTGACAGAGGCCTTTGCACGGGAAAAGGACTGTTCAAGATATTTATCCGAGGTGCAGAAATTCATTAACAGCACCCAGACAACTATTGTGCTGCTTCAGGATGTGGAGGACAATGTCCTGATAGAGATGGATTATGTACCGGTGAATGACTATGTTTTCCATGTTGTCAATATTGAAGAAAACGGCATTAAAAAGCAGGGCCTGCCATGCATGACGATTAAACAGGCAGTCAGTCAATTTATGGCGGAGATACAGGACTGACGGTAACCGTTTTCATACGAAAGAGGAGGTCTTTATGCCCACCATATTTCTTAGCCATACAAGCATTGACAAACCATTTGTAGAAAAATTGGCGAGAGATTTACAGCGCCTTGGGATCAGTGTCTGGTACGATAAATACGAAATTAAGGTCGGAGAATCGCTATCTGGCGGCCGATACGGATGAATGGAATCCAAACCGTGTATCTAAAAGCTGCTATAATACGGAGATAGGCAGCACTGTAAATGAGGTTGAGGAGTACATCTATCAGAGAGTGCGGCAATTTGTGGATGTATGGGGAAAACCGAGAGGTGAAAACCATATTTTTACGGATAAAAAGATGAAACTTGAGACCACGTTAGAAAGCATTTTTGAAATCCTGAAGAAAACGAATTGGGATCAGTGAGTGTTTGAGACAGTGTTAAAGAGAGAACAGGATTCCGGGCCGGAGCCGGAATAAGCACTGAGAGAATAAAGGCCGCAGGAGGATTCATGGAACCATACTATTACAACCAAATGAGCAAAGCACAACGGACAGCCTACCACGCCATGAAAACCGGCCTGGTCTCTTTGGCTCCGTCATTTCCGGTACCGCGGCTGGAGAATCATGAGCTGAGTGATATTTTCTTTAAACTGAGACTCGACTGCCCGGAGATCTTTTATGCCGTGGGTTTTCACTACCGGTTTTTTCCGGATTCCGGCAATGTGGAGATGATACCGGAATACCTGTTTGAAAAAGGTAAGATTAAAGAGCATCAAAAGGCGATGAAGGCGCGTGTGGAAAAGCTGTGCCGGCCGGCGCAGTCACTTGCGGAACGTGACAAAGAACAGTACATTCACGATTTTATCTGCACCCATGTCCATTACGATAAGCTGAAAAAGCCCTACTCCCATGAGATAATCGGCCCGCTGGGACAGGGAGTCGGGGTTTGCGAAGGAATTGCCAAAACCGTCAAAATCCTCTGCGATAATCTGGGAATCTGGTGTATGATCGCGATTTCGGATTCCAATCCGGATAAAAATATCAAGTACCGCCACGCATGGAACGTCATTAAATCAGGAGGCATGTATTATCATTTGGATGCCACATTTGATAATACGCTAAGCGACGGTGATATGGTAAGATACGACTATTTTAACCTGGATGACAAACAGATATTCCGCGATCACGAGCCGGTAATCTACAAAGTCCCTCAGTGCAGTGACGGAGAGAAATTTTATTACCGGGAAAAGAAATTGTCATTTACAAAAACAGAGGATGTGCAAAAACGCGCCCTCCAGGCAATAAGGAAGGGGAAACCACTGCTGTTTCACTGGCGCGGAGGATACCTCACGCGGGAGGTGTTATCAGAACTTTTAAAGCTTTTAGAGGGGACGGCCAGGCAGAAGGGAAAACACGCACGGACCGGGCTGAACTGGCCCCAGGCGGTTCTGCATGTCACATTTATCGAGGAGGCGCCGCCGGAAGAACTGGTTGTCGAGGAAGCAAATGAAGGAGAAAGACAGTAAAATCGGGAGAAATGAAATTGTCCCGAGTGCAGAAGCCCCTGGAAAGGAGAAAAATGTCTTTTAAAATAATCACAGGTGATATAACGAAATGTGAGACTACAGCAATTGTAAATGCAGCGAATACATCCCTTCTTGGCGGAGGCGGCGTGGACGGGGCCATCCACCGGGCGGCCGGGCCGGAGCTTCTGGGAGAATGCCGGATGCTCCGCGGATGCAAGACTGGACAGGCTAAAATCACAAAAGGATATAAATTGAAGGCGGAGTATATTATCCATACGCCGGGGCCGGTATGGCAGGACGGCGCTCATAACGAACGCGAACTTCTGGAATCATGTTACAGGAGCTGTCTTGAGCTGGCATTAAAACACAATATCCATGAAATTGCATTTCCGTCCATCAGCACCGGCATTTACCGGTTCCCGGTCTCAGAAGCGGCTGCAATTGCAGTCAGGACAATCCATCAGTACCCTCAGATGGACGTTACAATGGTATGTTTTGACGCAGCAACGAGACAGGCGTACGAAGATGCGGAGACGGCGTATCAGAACAGAACGGATGGATAGGCCGACAGGAGGTGCTGCATGGATTTTTATAAGCGGATGGAGAAGGTCTGTCATATAATACCATATGGAAAAGTCGCTACATACGGTCAGATAGCAATGCTCTGCGGCAAGCCGCGCAATGCAAGGCAGGTGGGGTATGCGCTGAGCCACGGCCGTGTGGAAAGCGGGATTCCAGCATGGCGGCTGGTGAACAGCAGCGGCTTTCTGTCGGGAGCGGCTTATTTTGAGTACCCGGAAATGCAGCGGCTTCTGTTGACGGAGGAGGGCGTAGCGGTTTCGGCGGAAAACAGGGTGGATTTGAAAAAATACGGATGGAAAAATTCACTTGCCGAAGCGCTGGAGCTGAGAAAGAAATTTGAGCGGGAAGGAATTTGAATGGAACGGAATACATAGGAGGGGGCCAATGTACTATTGGAGCGAAACCGTATCTGCAACCTCTTTGGAGAAGGAATTTCTACAATTGCTGATGCCGTCGTTTATTATTTCGAATTACTGGCCCCTCTGTATAACGCGATGGTCTGGCGGCCGCCGGTAAAATGATAAGCTCTGCCCGGCTGTGACAATGAAAAGTCTGGCTGGAAATAATTGACAAAGTAAATTAAAAGGAGTATAATCCCTATTTATTAACAAAGTAAACTATATTTGCACTGCGCGGGTCTAAACGCCCGGTTTGTCCGGGGCATCTGTTGATGAAATACGGTATATGTGAGTCTGCCCGGAGCGGCATGCGGTGAGTGGAGAGGGTATGGAAAAGGCAGCAGAAAAGAAGGATTGGATGGAAATGATGAAAATCATGCAGGATATCAGGCAGTTCTGCAGCCTGCATGTGAAGCGCAGTCCGAAAGGCGGAATTTCCTCAGCTCAGGAACTGGATCTTCTGTCGAGGCTGCATTTATCGGAAAATCCTCTGACCCCGCATTCTCTATGTGAAAAAATGGGAATCAGCAGGCCTCTCGCCAGCAGGCTGATTGAAAATCTGGAGATGAAGGGGTTCTTGGAAAAGGAAGTCAGCGAGGCGGATAAACGAAGTTACTTTTTACGGATTACAGAGCTTGGCAGCCGGGAACTGAAGGGAACCTATGCGTATTACCTGGAACCGGTATACCTGCTCAGGACACAGATGGGGGAAGAGAAGTTTGGCCTGCTGGCCGGGCTGCTTTGCGAGTGCAACCGGATATCGGGTGAAAAACAGCAGTCACAGGCTGACGGTACGGATGAGAGCGGAGGCAGAAGGTAACTGTTCATGCTGTCTTAACTGTTACGGCAGAAGTAGTTTGTTTAGATTGAAAGGACGGGATTTTATTTGACATTATATCAGGAATTACAATTAAACCAGGCAGGTTCAAAGGCGCTTATCAAAAATGCCGGGAACCGCAGAGAGAAGCAGAGGCATATTGGCGTCTATATCCTGAAGGTATTTTTGACCATGGCGTTCTGCGTGGCTTTTATTTCGGCATTTACCGCCCTGTTCGGGCCGGAAAACAGTATCGCGGGAGTCGTGGTGCTGCTGGCAGTCATGGTCTTCAGGCAGGCGGATTTGGGAATTGATTCAAAGCAGAGCTTCTTTGTCCTGCTGGGAATTTTCGGGATACTTTCAGTCGGGCCCCATATTGCGGCTGTATCTTCTCCGATCACGGCATTTGCTGTGGATTTTATCTGTATTTTCGCGCTTACATTCTTTGGATGTCATAATATTCTGATGTCAAACCATGCAACTTTTGTGTTGGGGTATCTGCTTCTGTCAGGCAATGATGTGTCGGGCGGAGCATATGGTACGCGGATTTTGGGACTTATGGCCGGCGGTCTGCTGACGGCCCTGATTTTTTACCGCAATCATTATAAAATCACCTATAAAAGACGGCTTTCTGACCTTTTTCGGGAATTTTATCTCACATCGTCCAGAACTAAATGGCAGCTTTGCATTACGCTCGGCGTGGCTCTCGTCATGCTTGTTTCACGGGAACTGGGGCTTCCCCGGCCGATGTGGGCGGGCTTTGCGGCCATGTCGGTCATGCAGCCATTTGCAGAAGATTTAAAGCAGCGCGTAAAACACAGACTGCCGGGTACCATAGCGGGAGGCCTGCTGTTTCTCCTGCTGTGCCGGGTGTTACCGGAAGGGAGCTACGGGATGCTGGGGATCGCCGGCGGAATCTGTGTAGGATTCTGTGCAACCTATGGGTGGCAGACGGTTTTCAATTCTTTCGGCGCTCTTGCCGTGGCGGCAGGCCTCTATGGGGCCGGCGGGGCTGTGATGCACAGGTATTTGGCAAACATAATCGGTATTGCTCTGGCGGTGGTATTCTACAGCGTATTTGAATATCTATCCGGCAGAATGAACGCGGCAGAGACTGTTTCCGAGTAAGGGAACGGCTCTGCCGTTTCTGTTGAAGGCGGTGACCTGTTCGCGGAGCGTGCAGGTTATCGTTTACGCGGGCATAGGAGCAGTGAGCAGTTCTGGAAACCATGAATAGACTTTCATCTGCGTCCATGCTACAATTGATGCATCTTACAACTGTGACAAAGGAGTAAAAAAATGACTGGAAGAAATTTTGGAGCGGCTTCAGTAGTATGGCAGGTGATATGGCCGATTCTGCTCTATAGTTTTGTAACAACAGTGATGGCCTTGCTGGTCGGAGCCAGACTGGATGTAATGTGGATTCTGCTGATTTCAGCTATCCTGACATCCGGGGTTCTGTATTATTTTTACAGCAGGAGGAGGCAGACGGAAGGCCGTCATTACGGTCCTTCCTGGCGGGTACGTCTGGATATTGGAACCGGGGCCGCGCTGCTTTTTGTATTGGCGGCATCCCTTTGCGTTTTTCTGAATAACCTGATTGAGATAAGCGGTATCGCTTATGTTTCAGAGGCATTCGATGAGGTGAGCGCCAGCATATTCGGCGTCTCCGTCTGGCTTCAGATACTGGCGGTGGGTTTTGCGGCTCCCGTTGTGGAGGAATTGATTTTCAGGGGAATGGGATACGGCAGGCTGCGCGGCGTGATGGGGATTATACCGGCCGCCATTCTGTCATCGCTTCTATTTGCCTTGTACCATGGCAATCTGGTTCAGGCGGTCTACGGATTTTTAATGGGGCTTGTGCTGGCGGTTGTTTATGAGCATTTTGACGGACTGGTTCCGGCCATATGGCTGCACGTCTGCGCGAATCTGACCTCAATTGCGCTTACCGCTTTGTCGGGGCGTTATCCTTCTTTTTTTGGAGGAATATTCTATGCGGCTGCAGGCACTGCCGTTTCCGGACTGCTGGTATGGGGCTGCCTTCTGATGATCTATGACAGGAAACGCAGGATTAGAAAATAAAGGTGATGGATTAATTGTTCTCTTTCATGAATAGAATGATAGTATCGCCCGAATAGGGATCGGGGAATATTTTGAACTACGTAGAAGGGGAATAAGTAATTGTGAAGCAGAATCATTACGATGGGAGAGTGTGAATGACAATTAAAAATTAACGATTTTACCATCGAGACAGGCAGGTTCCGGCATTGTGGAGGAACCTGCCTGTTTTGCCGCCCGGGAAGTAAACACGGCTGCCGTTCCCCTGCGTTGTCCCGTTAAGCTCCTGTTTTAAAATATAAACTTATGCCGTTTTTTCCTTTAAAATCAATGTATACAGACAAAAAATGAATTTTTGTACAGTAAAAAATACTTGACAGCCGGCGTTGTCACGGATATAATTTCATGCATTAGCATGGTAGCAGACTAAAGCAACATTCCGGAAGAACTATGATTACTCTCCGGACTGCCGCACAAGCGCGGGCTTAAAATTCTGAAGATGCACCACAGGCTAAAATATTATGATAGGAGGAAGGAAACATGAGAAAGAATCAAATGAAAAAGCTGGCCGCTTCCGTAGCCGCCGCTTTACTGTCCACGACAATGCTCAGTGCCTGTTCTGCGTTAAGCCAGGCGCCGACAGTAGTAAGTGAGGAGAGTTCTCTGCATCATGATACAGACGGGTCATCAGCCGCCGTACCGGGTTCAGAAAGCTCTGAAGCCGCCCATTCTGATTCTGCATCCGGCGGCAGGCTTGCCGATATTCTCGAGCGCGGTTACATCGAAGTTGCGACAGAGCCGTATTTTGCGCCGAATGAGTTCATAGATCCTTCCAAGCAGGGGGACGGCAAGTACGTCGGCGCCGATATTGAACTCGCCAGATATATAGCGGAGAAACTGGGTGTCGAGTGCCGTATTGTCCCTCTGGATTTTGAATCCGTACTAAGCGGTATTTCAGACGGCAAATATGACCTGGCTATTTCAGCCCTCGCCTACACTCCCGCCAGAGCAGAGGCCATGGAACTATCCAAGGGATATTATTTTGACGATGAGAAAGTACAGTACGGGCTTATGGTGCGAACGGAGAATTTGGATAAGATTAAGAGTGCGGAGGATCTGGCTGACAAGACACTGGTTGTCCAGAGCGGTTCTTTACAGGAGATGTTTGCAAACGAACAGGTTCCGGCGTATAAAGAGCTGAAACGCGTCTCTGCTACAACGGACGGTTTCCTGATGGTTCAGGAAGGAAAAGCGGACGCCGTTATCACCGCCAAGACGACAGCAGAGCTGTATCTTGATGCGAACGACGGCTGCGGCATGACGATTGTGCCCGATTTCTCGTTTACCGTGGATGAGTCCACACAGGGGACAAGAATCGGTATCACAAAGGGTGAAACGGAACTTTTGCAGAAGGTCAATGCAATCATTGATGAAGTTGTAAAAGAGGGTACGTATGCGTCCTGGTACGAAGAGTACAAGGAATATGCCCGGAGTCTCGGCCTGTAACGGGCTGATTTAAGGCGGGAGGACTTCGGAAATGATAGAGACAATGATAAAAATGTGGGACCGGTACGGCTTTGTATATTTACAGGGCCTTACCGGCACCCTGTGCCTTGCTGCAATTACAGTATTCTTCGGCACATTGATAGGAATGATTTTGGCCATTATGCGGCTTTCACGCGTGAAACCATTTCAGTGGTTTGTGCGTTTTTATATCTGGGTGCTGAGAGGCACGCCGATACTGCTTCAATTGTATTTCTTCTGGATTTTTTTACCCAGGGTGCTGCCGGTGAAAATATCGGACAGTTCCTGTATTATCATAGCGCTTATTATCAATGCCAGCTCTTATGTGGCAGAGGTAATCAGAGCCGGGATACAGGCGGTGGATAAAGGCCAGACGGAGGCGGCGCGGAGCCTTGGAATGACAGGCAGCCATACAATGACGCAGATAATCCTGCCGCAGGCAATTAAAAATATACTGCCCGCACTGGGCAATGAGTTCATCACCATGATCAAACAGGCATCCCTTGCCTCCGTATTCTTTATCAACGAGCTTACCACATCGTATAAAACCATATCATCGGCGACATTCCGCCCCGTGGAGGCGCTGATGATAGCGGGTATCATTTACCTGATGGTAACTACGGTTTTAGGAAAAATCATGGAATATGCGGAATGGAGGATGAACAGGAATGAACGGTAAATGCAATGACAGAGTATTATCGCAGGATGCAGGCCGGGGCGGGAAAGCTGAACCGATTATCTGTGTGGAGAACCTGAAAAAATCCTTCGGCGATTTAGAGGTACTGAGGGGAATTACGGAATGTATCTACGAAGGTGAGGTGGTTTCGGTAATCGGCCCCAGCGGCGGAGGGAAAAGTACATTTTTGAGATGTCTTAACTGTCTCGAAAAGCCAACCTCAGGCAAGGTATTATTCAGGGGAACCGACATCACGGATGCCTCCGTCAATATTGACAAATTCCGTCAGAAGATGGGAATGGTGTTCCAGAGCTTTAATGTATTTCCTCATTTAAAGGTAATCGATAATATCACCATCACTCCGGTGCTGGAGAAAAAGGTTCCAAAGGCCAAGGCGGAAAAAAAGGCGTGTGAGCTTTTGGAGCGGGTTGGACTTCTGGACAAAAAGGATGTCTATCCCGGCAAGCTTTCCGGAGGGCAGAAGCAGAGGCTGGCGATTGTGCGGGCTCTTGCGATGGAGCCGGATATGATGCTTTTTGACGAGCCGACATCGGCCCTTGACCCGGAAATGGTAAAGGAAGTCCTTAATGTAATCAAATCCCTGACTGAGTCCGGCATGACAATCGTCATTGTGACCCATGAAATGGGATTTGCCAGGGAGGTCAGTGACCGTGTATTTTTCATTGATAACGGTATTATTCAGGAACAGGGTACGCCGGATGAGATATTCGGCAATGCTAAAAACCCGAGAACCATTGAATTTCTTGGTAAAGTACTGTAATATAATGGAAAAAGGCGAAAGTTCATGCTGACGTTTTACCGGTGGCAAAGGAGGTATGACAGTTGACGGATATTGAATTAATTGAGAGAGCAGTGGAAGAAGAGGCAGAGCGGATACTGGCGGCCAATGACCGCATTTGGGAATTTGCAGAGCTGCCGTTCCACGAAGATAAATCGGCCGGGCTGCTCTGCGGACTGCTGGAGGAATCCGGTTTTACCGTAGAGACGGGACTGGCGGGAATTCCAACCTGTTTTACGGGAACATTTTCGTTTGGCTCAGGAAGACCGGTGATGGGAATTCTCGGGGAGTATGACGCGCTTTCAGGACTCAGCCAGGAGGCTGCCGTTCCGGTAAAGAAGGAATTAATGGAAGGTGCGCCGGGCCATGGCTGCGGTCATTGTGCCCTTGGAACCGGCGCTCTGGCCGCTGCGATAGCGGTTAAGAAATATCTGGAAGAGTTCCGTAAAGACGGCACCATTATCTATTTTGGCTGCCCTGCCGAGGAAGGGGCCGGATCGAAACAGTTCATGGCCCGTGCGGGGATGTTTGACGATGTGGATTTTGTATACACATGGCATCCTTCTACGGCCAACCAGGTGGATCCGATGCACAGCAATGCAATTATGGGAGCCAACTTTTATTTTAAAGGACTGACATCCCATGCGGGAGCGACTCCCTATCTGGGCAGAAGCGCCCTGGACAGCGTGGAGCTTATGAGCGTGGGCTGCAATTATCTGAGGGAACATATAATTCCGGAAGCCAGAATTCACTATGCTTATATCGATGCGGGAGGAACAGCTCCCAATGTGGTCCAGGATCATGCAACGGTGCGTTATGAGGTGAGAGCGCCCTATGTGTCACAGGTGAAGGAGCTTTACGAACGTGTCGTAAATGTGGCGAAAGGGGCGGCCATGATGGCCGGAACGACGGTGGAATGCGAACTGGCGATGGCATTTACCGAATATATTCCCAATATGGCTCTGGCATCTGTGGCAGATGAGTGTATGCAGGAAATAGGCGCTCCGGACTGGACAGACGAGGACTACCGGCTGGCCAGGGAGTTCCTCAACACCTATAACGAACAGACAAAAACAATGATACGGAAGGAAATAATTGATAAATACGGAGAGGACAGACTTGAGGAAATTCTGGAAAATCCTCTCGACAGTGAGATTCATTCCTTTGAGCCGTCAAAAATTAAGCTGGAAGCCGGTTCCACCGATGTGGGAGACGTGGGATATGCCGTACCGACCCTGAACATCAATGTGGCGACCTGCTGTATTGGAAATGTGGGTCATACATGGCAGATGACGGCTCAGTCATGCAGCCCGATTGCCCATAAGGGACTTCTGACGGCTGCCAAGGTGATGGCGCTGGCATCGGTCAGGACGATGGATCGCCCGGATGTAATAGAAGCGGCCAGGGCGGAAGTAAAAAAGAGAAACGGCGGGAAATACACCTGTCCGCTGCCGGATTCCGTAAAACCGCCGCTTGACACTTATTAAGACTATTATAAAACAGATAAAATCCGTGATATTTGAAGTCACGGATTTTATTTGTATCTGATTGAAGGCGGTGACCTGTGCACGGAGCATGCAGGTTATCGTTATCCAATTAATTGTACAACAGGAGATACGAATTAACAAGTATTTACAGTTTAAATCACGGCCTCTCCCCGCTTAATTAAAAACATATGATCCGCCAGAAGCCAGTTGGCCCTGAAGAGCCGCATTAACTGCCAGTATCCGGCTCCTGCCAGGTTATATTCTTTTATCAGCTCAAATTTGGCATACATGCTTCTGACATCCTCAAACCAGACTTCATGCTGGATGCCGTATTGCCAGTAGCGCAGATGTGGAGACTGGGCCGTTTCATCAAAGTAGATCGGTACTCCATGGTCGATTGCAAGCTGAACGGCTTCTCTGTAACCCAGACTTCTGGCTTTTGTAACGCCCTGCTCATAAGGAAGCGGCCAGTCATATCCGTAATTGGGAATTCCCAGACTTATTTTTTCGGCCGGTATCTCGGTCAGCGCATATTCCACGACTCTCCGTACCATATTAATCGGAGCGACTGCCATCGGAGGGCCATATGTATATGGGCCGATAGCTTTATGGTAAAATATAAAACCGCATATTTACGGCTCTTTTGGAGTTTTAGGATATATATTAAGCGTGAAATTTGCAGTAGCCCCCTGCCCTTTTCGGTTTCTCTCGGTTTTAAGGTAATCCGCCTTAATCAATACACTTTTTAACATTTCATTGCGGACGGAAACGTCATTAATAGTCCAATAGACGGACACAACATTTTTGACCTTGGGAATATAATCACGCTGGGCGCTATCACTTTCTATAGCATCCTCATAGTCCCTCTTTAGCTCATCAAGTTCGACCCGGAGAGTACATCTTTTTTCTTCAAGCACCCTTCGGCGCTCCTGGAAGGTTTCGATATCATAAATGCCCTGTTCAAGTAGATCGTAAGTGTTAGATAATTGCTTTTCGGTTTGACCATAGGCAGACCGCACACTTTTATAAGCAGCTTCTTTAAAAGAGATAACGGAGGCATATTCTTCCCTTTCTTCTTTGGGCCAATCCAGCTCATACTTTCTCAACCAGTCGGAAAGACTGGTCAGTAATTTTTGTTCCACAAGAAGTAAGGGCGCCGATACATTATCACATCGACTATTCGGGCAGCGAAGCACAGGATAATTTGTTTTAGTATTACTTCCGGCTCTTGTCATCATGGTTCCACATTTCGCGCAATAAATAAGACCAGATAGTGGATTTTGGAGCATTGTAATACCAGTTTTAGGGACTGGCTTACATTTTCGTATAAGTTGGGCCTGTTCATATAATTCTTCGCTTATAATTGGCTTAAATTTACCTCGTACCTTTTTACAGTCGTCGTTTTTAGGGCGGCTCTCTATGATTCTTCCGTCAATTAATTGTTTTTCCGGCTTTCTCCATCCCCAGCGCTGATAACCGGCATATACAGGATTGCGTAAAATATCCATGATGGAAGAAGCTGACCACTTGCGCCCAGTACGCGATGGTACCTGCATCAAATTAAGGCGTTCACAAATCTGATAAGAACCAAAAGAAGTGCCGTCTTCCTGTGAAGTAGTGTAAAGTTCATATATCAATTGAACAATTTTCGCTTCATCTGGCACTACTTCCAATACGTACCCCTTATTTTCCTTCTTCTTGACTTTTTCATATCCGTATGGCGCGGTTCCGGCAATATACCAGCCCTCCTCAAATGCAGATACCCGGCCGCGCTGAATCCGCCGGTTAATGGTCTTGTATTCTCGCCGGGACATAAAAAGGTTAAATTCAAAATATTCTTCGTCGTATTCGTTGTCCGGATCGAATACTTTTGTTGGTGTAATTATTTTTGTATGACTAAACTTAAATGCTTCAGCGACTGTACCCTGATCCTTTGTGTCACCACGGGCCAATCGTTCCACCTCCATCACCAAAACACCTTCCCATTTACCCTGCATAACCTCAAGTAAAAGCTGTTGCATCCATGGACGGGCCGATATGGTTTCTCCGGAGACGATTTCTTTATAGACAGCACCGATAGGCAGTTTCATTTTGATTGACAGCTTAGTTAATTCCTGTTCATGCCGGGCCAGGGTTTCTCCTTCTCCGCGGGTCTCTGCTTCCTGGTCTGCTCGACTCTTTCTTAGATAAATTGCATACATTATATCAACTCCTTGCAAAAACATTATATGAAAAATTTCTATAAAAATAACGTCCCTTGCCAGGACGCCCCGAAGATGATATAATTTAAGTGCCATAGTTATATCAGGCCGGAGCAATCCGGTAAAGGGAAAGTCATGTAAAAGCCGTTCGGTGTTGACAGCACCGGGCGGTGTTTGCATAGATAGCAAAAGACACCCATACAATTACTTGTATGAGTGCCTTTTAACCATAATCAATATGGTTCTCTCTATACAAGTATAATACAATATTACATAAAATATTACAACCTTTAAAAAGAGTTTTTTTCAGGGTTTCAATACATAAAACTATCATAAAATAGTGTTACTTATCAAATTTATTATATTCTATATCATCTTTTGGAAATCTTAAAAGCCTATCTAAATCTGATATATTTTTAATGCCCATTTTAGCATGCACGTATTCAAAAGCGTGTGGGTGAATCTTTGACTGAAGGTCTAAAAGCATTGCTTTTAGTTCAGAAATAAATTGTTTATATTCGCTTATAGGAAGAAAATACTTAAAGTAAATTATTAAATCAAATATATTCTGATGTAAGTTCCTGACATATCCTCCGCTTAACATACGAAGGTATTTTTCGAGAATGCGGCTTGTTTGCCCTCGATTGTTTGGATTTCTAGTCAAACAATAGACACGCTCGTTATGGGCGCATGAATTTCTGATTTTTCTCATCCAATGCAGACTTCCGATTAAAAGTTTTACATTTGGTCGGCCAGATTCATCTACTAGATCATATAAAAAGCATAGGGAATGAGATACATCTGGTTTACTAACGCGAATAACATCGATAAAGGTAGAAAAATTAATTACTTTGATCATGATCCAAGTAGGTATTTGTTTGTGGTTTTCCATATAAAACTTGACATAATCAAGCTGACTTTTGCTCAATTCATTATATGCATTGGAAATAACGGACATTTTCTCTTGGAGCGATTTGCTAGGTGCATATGCATTTGTATCGTACCAGGAAGTGGAGCCATTGTCGTTGCATTCATCGAATTTATATCCGGCCAAAGTTCTGGTTTCTTCTTCAACTTGTGTGATATATCTTAATAAAAAGGAACGTAGATGATCGTCAAATTTTTTTACAGCCTGTAATTCGCTTATAGAGGTTCCGGATATGTAACAATGATTACCTTGTGCGTCTTGACCACTGACAAAGGGTGTCTTATATCCGTTCACTATGTTAAAATATCCAGCACGAACCAAGATCATCTTATGAGCAGAACCATTACATGTGATATGCTTGTCATTTCTGAGCTTTCTCATTTGTTGATTATATGTCAAAAATAATTTATCATCATTCATCGCAATCTATCCCCTTCTTTTGTTTTGTTAAAAAGCCATAGGCTATTTAATCGTGATTATTTAAATAAATCAAACAGGCTAAAAGTAGTCTTTTTATAGACTTTGTTATAGGCGGCCTTCTTTGGGTTCCTCAGCCAGCCCATGCCCTTCTTGCCGTATCCCGGGATAACCGCTTTCTTGATTGCCCTTTTGGCCCGGCCAGTGGTTCTTGCCTTAAAGGACTTCAAAGGGCTTATTTTTCGCATACCGAATTTCATGTGATTTTCCCCCGTGTCATATATAAAAGCCGTTCCGGTTGCTGCCGGGGCGGCTTTTGTTATGTGCATATTTTCGGCTATTTATCTAAGCCATTAATACGCAGGCAGTTTTCATACGCCAACTCCTGGAGAATTTTATACAAAGACTGAACATTGTATTTTTTAGGAAATTCCAGCTTATGCGATGCATACGTTACGTGATGCCCTTTCAGTTCAGGGGAGTTGATATACGTAAAGGTCAGCTCACTGTCATCAAAGCCGAAACCGGATGTCTCCATTTTTACATCAGTAATAGAAAACAGATTTATGGATGTAACGCTCATTTTTGTACCGGTGGCGCCTTGCTTATCGGTCAAAACAATGCGCTTATCAGTAAAAATCAGTGCATCACGCACGAGTTTGAAGCCCATTGTAATCTGTTCTCCATCCATGAGGTACATTCCGTATTCTTTGTTAAGTTCCTCCACAGACGCCTCGCTGTAGTTCGCAGCAAATCCTCCCTGCAAAATGTTTTTCATTCCAAATGCCATAATAAAAATCCTCCTTATTCTTTGATATGTATAAAAAGCCAAAGGCTATTTAACTTCCAATAATTTCCAAAACCGATTATGGAAATTGAGAGTAAAATAGAACCATCATGAAAATTTTACTAAACGAAATCATGTACAGTAAAAACTTAACGGTACGTCAAGTGAGTTATTTAACGGGGGTCCCTCGTTCGACCCTATCGGATATCTGCAATGGCACAATGCCAAGAATGGATACCATTGAAGATATCGCCAGGGGGCTAAAACTACGGGTTTCGGACCTTTACGAGTCGGATATTAAATAAGTGTCCGAGAACTCGGACAAATGTCAAAACTAAGTTACATACATTTATGGACAGGCGTTTAAGGTATAGATACAACAATATCCATACAGAGAAACGAACGGATGTTCTGCAAAAGTTGTTGAGTATTTCTAAAAAGTATGATATTATGATCTAAGAACAAACGTTCGAGAAATGGGGGCGTACATATGAATTACAAACAAACACTGCATGAACTTATTGACTCTCTTGATGAAAATACTTGCAAAAAGATTTATCATCTGATTTTAGGCCTATTGGGGAGGGATTAGTCCTCCCCAGGCTTATTATGCGCTTCATTTAAGCAATTCTCAAATTGTTTATATACATAATCCCATTTATCGTCAGGAAAATAATACATCATTTCAACAAGGGCCGCTAAAACGGCTTTTTTTTGATTTGAGGCATTCCCCATGATATGACCGAAGCGATTAAAAGCTATATCCATCGAATCCATTTCGTTAAACATTTCCCCATTACCAGTTCTAAGCCAGGTTTCGTTTACATTAAATTCGCGGCAGATAGATTTCATAACAGCATCCATCGGCGTATTTCGGCCAGTTTCATAATTTGCGAGAGAATTTCTTTTCAAGCCAACCCTATCAGCAAATTCTTGCTGAGTCAATCCCAATGTTTTACGTAACGCCTTAATACGTTCTTTCAAATTTATCACCTCGCTTTCTGGATTAATTATAGTATAAAAATGTGCTGATGTCAACAAAAAAGTGTCGAAATCAACAAAATGCTATTGACAATAGTCCTATTAGCACTTATAATGATGTTGTAAGCAACAAGAAAGCGAGGTGAAAAGATGAAAACCAACAGAGATGACACCAAAAACATTGAGGCGAAACGCCTTGAACAGATCCGTTACATCATGGAACACTGGGACGAACTCCCAGAAGGACTTCAGGGACGCTTTAGGGGAACTATTGAAACCGCTCAAGATTTTTTGAAAGAAATAATAAACCAGCCAACGCACATTAAAAACTAGGAGGTATAAAAGAAAAAAAGCATGGAAACAAGTACAACCAGTCAAACATAAACTCTACCATAAGGAAGGAGGGCACCACATGGCAGTAGTTGAAATTATAAAAGACGGAGAGACAACAATCATATTCCACGATGATTATTGCAAAGATACCACGAAAGAAGAGATTGAAAGTATTATGCGGCACATAGCAAAAATTGCATTGCCGCATATGAAAGCAGCCATGAAGAGGGAGGAGAATACCGGCTAAAGCCGGTTCGGGTGGACAAGCCATGAAACAAGAATGAAACCATTGCAATAACTGCCGGAATTACGGCCGCTGCCTGGAACGGAGCAGGAAATATCCCTGCAAAGACTACAAGCGGCGCCGCACCGGTTAAAGGAGGGGAAAAGATGCACGTACACTATAAGAATGGTCCAGAGATAGTACGCCGGGCGCGGCAGCAGGACAAGCGTTGGAATGAATACAGATACATAAAGATACTTGAAATAATCACACTTGCAATGTGCAGCGTTGTCATATTCCAGGCGGCCATACTGGTCTGGAAATGCCTGTGAAAATATTGAAAATTTGATGGAGGAAAAATGGAGAAGAAGGAAATAGAAGCACCAAAAACAGTACATGGGTTTAAAATATTTAAACATGATTGGACTTGCATGGGGAAACAGTACACTTGCCCTGGAAGGTTTATAGAAGAAGGGAAACTTGAAGTTTGTG
>NZ_KE993051.1:21003-27461 GCF_000466485.1 [Clostridium] symbiosum ATCC 14940
AAGTGCTGCGTATCGTGAATACCGGAAAGAATTGTACTGGTCGATGCAACACCGGGAACTGGAACACCGGGAACTGGAACACCGGGAACCGCAACACCGGGCACTGCAACACCGGGAATCGCAACGCCGGAGACTGCAACACCGGGGACTGGAACAAATCTTCTTTCAATGTGGGATGCTTCAATACAGAAGAGCAGAAGATCATGCTGTTTAACAAATCGTCAGATATGACCTATCGTGAATGGTTGGAATCTGATGCAAGATGGTTACTGAATCAAATGCCAAAGAATGTTGTTGAATGGGTATATGAATCTGATATGTCGGATGAAGAAAAGGCAGAACATCAAACCTATGAAACAACAGGAGGTTATATCAAAGTGATGGAGAAATCTGAAAGTGGTCAGTTATGGTGGAACGACTTGCCTGATGACAAAAAAGCAGTCATAAAGTCCTTGCCAAATTTTGACGCGGGAATTTTTGAACAGTGTACTGGCATTAAGATAAATTAATTTGACAGGAGCAAGATATAATCGACAGTTGCCGGGAAACTGTTTCCGAATATTGGAACGAGTATAAGGAACAAAAAAAGGAGTACCATCCGGGAACGCTTGACGAGGAAATGGAAAATATACTTGAATGGCGGAAGGACTACCAAAGGATGTTAAAAAGTGGAGAGCATGAGACGAATGAATAAGAGCCGAAAAAGAAAAAGGCCCAGCACCCTGACAAGCACTGAGCCGAGCTGTATACACAGCAATCACCTGCTTAAAGTATACGGCAGCCGATGGAAAAAGTCAAGAAAATAGATAGATTCCGTCGGCCTTTAATCCTTGTTACAGTCATTATACATGGAACCAAAGGAGAAGGATATGCCGCATTTAAAAACAATGTGCATTCTCCCGTACCGGATTGAGGTAAAGGAGTATCACAGCAGCCGTTATCATGGGAAAAAAGTAACCCCGGCACCGAGAACAAAAAAAACCACAGAAGAGATGGCCGAAGTCAACGAGCGTAACCGAATAAAAAAACTATACTGGATTATCGCGACGAATTTTGACTTTGGAGATCTGCACATGCAATTGACATACCGCAGGGAGGAACGGCCGACACCAGAGGGGGCAAGAAAGTCACTGAAGAAATTCTTCCGGCGGCTCCGCAAGGAATATAAAAAGCGCGGAAAAGAGCTGAAGTATATCGTCACCACAGAATATAAGCGAACGGCCATCCATCACCACCTTGTGTTAAACGAGATTGGTGATACGGCAAAAACAGTAAATAGAATCTGGGAAAAGGGAAAAGCATTCTTTTCTGTCATATATGAAGATGGAGAAGTGGAAGACCTGGCAGCCTATTTGATAAAAGAGACACAAAACAGTTTCAGAGATCCAGATAATCCCAGCAAATTAAGCTATTCTTGCTCCCGGAACTTAAAAAAACCGAACATTAAGACAAAAATAATAAAATCGGATACATGGAGAAAGACCCCGAAACCACCGAAAGGGTATTACCTAGATAAAGGCAGTATTGCGGAGGGCGTCTCAAAGGTGACAGGATACCCATACCGATATTACACATTTAAAAAAATAAAGGAAGACAAGCATGAGCGTAAAAATCACAAGGGAAGAGTACCGCCGAATAAAGCAAATGAACCGGGAAGAAATGGAACGATTTATAAGTCGATGCCTTCGGACGGAGCCAGAAGAAAAAGAACAAATTAGAAAAGAGGCCCTTTTGGACGCCAGGATTGCCCTGGAAAAAGCAATCAATATAAAAGGAATCGGAAGTATCAGGAGGGCAGAGATAAGGGAGAAATATAAAAAAGAATTGGAGGAAAAGGAGAATGAAGAAACCTGACTGGACAACGAAAGAGTTTAGAGAGCCTTATTGGCAGCAGGCGAAAGAAATTTTGGCTGCCTACTCCGAGGAGCTGCAAGTTGACACATCGGCATTCGGGATTACGACTGGCGGAGCCATTGTCCACCTTGTCCCGGTAAAAAGAAGCAAAAAATCAGAAGCATTGTGGAAAAGGCTGGATAAATTGAAGGGATTTGAGGAAAGAAACAAAGTGATGCACTATACAAAGCCCTCTTTATTGTACGGGACTCTCACGCTCCCGATGAAGGATTAGCCATGTACGAGGTCGAGATAAGAATCGGCGCGAACGCCAATAAATATTGGGGTAAAATGCAGTTTGAAGCAAAAAAACAGATACATAAAAAGGCAATCGAAGGGGAGCGGAGTGCATCAAAGCAAAGCAATACCCTCGAGGCGTTAATATGCTGCCTGAAAGCCTTAAATAAACCCTGCATGCTCAGCGTTTATTCGACAGAGGACTATATCATCAGCGCATTTCAGCAGGGATGGTTTAAAAATTGGAAAAAGAATAACTGGAAAAACTCCCATGGAAACACGATCCGAAACGCCGACCAATGGAAAGAATTATGGGATTTGCTACAGCCGTATCCACACCGGGTCATGAAAGGTGAATAATGTCAAGAAGCATCATGGAACCGCGCGGAGCCTATGAATGTTATCACTGCGGCGATACCCGGAACCTGGAAGAACATCACATCTTTTACGGCACAAAGCACCGGAAACTGTCAGAGCATTATGGATTAAAAGTCCATCTCTGCCCCGGGTGTCATCGGTACGCAAAAACAGGCGTACACGGAGGAAACAAAGAACTGGACGCCGAGTTAAAACAAGAGGCCCAGGAGCTATTTGAAGAAAAGTACAGTCATGAATTATTTATGAAAGTTTTTCAGAAAAACTATATCACAGAAAAGAAACAGCCAATAGCCCCAGGATTTATCTGGCTGCCGGAGGAAGAATGAATAGGACATGCATGAATTGCAACAGAGAATATAGCTGTGACTGGCATGCGGCCGGAGATAGGGCCTGCTGCGAGAACTGGGAGCCGGACATCGAGGCAAAACGCCAGGAAGAACACCGGGAAGCAGGAAAAGAATTTTAAAACACCGTATCGGGCGCTTGCCCTTTACATAGAAACCCGTTGACTGTTCGCTCTTTTTGGTTAATATATCGCAAATATGCCACTTAAGCGAACCTCTGAGAGAGGTTAACCGGCCTCTCTCAGAAAAACAAATGATAGATTTTCGGAAGGAAGGTGCCAGATGAGAAAGGTGCAATGGTGTGTAAAATGTAAAAAGTATCATCTTTTTGATGATGTAAACTGGAAATATAACTGGAAACAGAGAACATGGGAGTGTTTGAAAACTGAAAATTTAGAGGAGGAAAGCAATTGAAGAAATATGAAGATGGTGTTTCGGTAGAAGATGAAAAAGATGTAGAGAAATTTACAGTGCATTATTCAGATGGAACGGAGGAGACGATTGAAAAGGGCTTTTTTTGTGAAATCAGGAAAGAAAACGGAGAAGATATTTTAACGTTTGTGATGTCCCATTGTGCCGGTGACGATCTTAGAACAATTATTGCGGGATGCACCCAGCTAGGGTTCGAGTTAGGTTATTTTGATTAATCTGAAGTTTTAGGAGGTAAGTATGACAAGAAGTCGGTTAGAGGAACATCTGGGAGAAAAGGTCAAAATCAGATTATTTGACGATAGCGTTTACGATGGGTATCTGCACAAGACGGGTGAGGTAAAATTTAAAAACGACCCCAATTTGTATATCCCAAGAAAGTTGTATTTTTTGACAGATGAAAATAATGTGTGCCGCTCGTGTTTGTTTCGAGTATCACATATCAAAGGTTTTCAGATGTTAGATTTGCTTTACTAAATTGACATTTAAAGGAGAAAGAGCAATGGGAAGAATGTATGGAACATGTTCCGAGTGCGCAAACCGGCAGCAGGGTAAAAGATATTGGGGGAACCACTTCGGCCCAGGCTGCACCGCCGAACTGGACGGAGTACATCCGTTAGGGTGGGGACACCAGGAGGAAGACGAAGAGCCGGAGAGGAACGAACGCGGAATGATAGTGTGCAAACCCTGTTATTACTTCAGGGAAGCAGGAGAGGAAGAATAAAATGCTGAAGGATGATTTGAAAGAAATAAAGCGAGAAATGCCAGACGGACTTGAAATACAGACAGGAGCTTGTTCGTTTTGCGGCCAGATGGGACAAATAGAAACGCTTATTCCGTGGGACCAGGAAAAAGTAAATGAAGCGGTCACAGAATTATGCGATTGCTACGGAGCAAAAGAATACGCCAGAAAAAAGGACAGAAAGAACGTGCGTGCAAAGCAATCGAGGAGCAGTTCGGGCAGCAGGCGGATACAGAAGAGGCAGATGAACCAATAAGAAATCTGCTGAAACACATTGCTGAGCTAATTGTGGAGGAAAAGCTTGATTCTGCCTCCCTGGACATCGGAAACGGATTAAAAGCTAAGTTGTCGATAACATCAAAAGGATACATAAAAGTGGAGCGTCAGAAAACAGAGAAAGCAGTACAAGAAGCATAGAAAAAGAGCCGGGCTATCTTGGCGGATGCGGCCGACTCTAAAACTGGATAACTATATTATAACAGTTATCCTCCAAAAAATCAAATAAAACAGGAGGACAAGTCTATGATGAGCGGAACGATGAGCGCAAGCATGGTAATCAACAATATCCTTGTAGCAGCGAGTGAGTTTATAATACCTGACCGTATGGAGCAGCTAAAATTAATTCTCTTCATGAATCTTTGCGACTACACGTTTATAAAGAACGAAGACTCCACATCGCTAATAAAAAGTGACGATGATACGTTCGAAATTCTGCATGACTGGCAGAATCAGCTTATCATAGACGGAAAAACCAAGTCAACCATCAAGCAGTATGGGTACGAGATTAAAAATCTGCTTCTCTATGCCGGGACCGGAATAAGGGATATACGGGAAAAGCATGTCATCGGATATCTGACACGCGGAAAAGTGCAGAAGAAATGGAAAGATAAAACGTACAATTCAAAGGTGCGTTCACTCCGGGCTTTTTTCAAGTGGGCCTATGAATATGACGTCATTACCGATGACCCAATGAAAAGAATAAAAGAAACAAAAGAAGAATATCGCATGGGTTCCATTCTGACGCCGGAGCAGCGAGAGATATTCCGGTGCTGCTGCAAAAACGAACGGGAACTTGCGCTGGTCGACCTCCTTTACAGCTCAGGTGGCCGAGTATCAGAGATTATACAGCTTAACCGGGATAGTATTGACCTGTCAAACAGGAGGGTGAATATCGTCGGAAAAGGCAGGAAAGAACGGGAGATCCGATTCTCAGCGCAAGCTAAAGTACATATCGAAGGATATTTGCGGTCAAGAAAAGATGACAGTCAGGCGTTGTTTGTCAGTCAGAAAGCACCGAACAATCGACTTAGCGCCGATGGAGTACGCTATATTTTAAAAACCATCCAGAGCCGCGATGTCAGGCTGAAGGGTTTACAGATATCACCGCATACCTTCCGCCGTACGTGTGGAACCGATATGATTAATCGCGGCGCGCCTGCGGAAATGGTACAGAAGAAGTTAGGACACACCAAAGTGGATACAACTTTACAGTGTTATGCAAAGATTAGCCAGGAGGCGGCCAGAGACGCGGAACGCCGATATGGAGTAGCAGGATAACAAATCAATCATAAACGCCTATGGCGTGTATACAGGGACGGTTCGGCCGGCCGTTCCTTGAGGTGGAAAATGAATAGAATAAGACAATTACAAGATATAAAAGAGCATCACCAATCGATGGTGCAAGAAAGAGGCGACATTTGGGATAAAGATGTTGCCGCCTTAGAATGGGCGATTGAATTAATAAGAGAAGTTCAAAAAGAAAGGAAGAGGACGTTTGCGGCCAGATGGCAGCAGGCGACTAATGAGCTGCGCAAACATAAGGATATCATAAGCAACATACAAATCGTTTCGGATGTAAAGGGAGGGGATACCGATGGGGAGTGTACGCTCACTGAATCAAAATAAATATGGTATCAGTAAAAACAGATTCAGGGAATTATACTACTGGTGTCTCCAATACAAAGAGTGGAAAGAAGAGTTAAATTACAGAACCAGCACAGTAAAATCATTGCAAATAACAGATATGCCAGCAGTAAGAAGAGGAACAGACCCAACCGAACAATTAGCTTCAAGAAGAATGGAACTGGAACGAAATTGTCAACTCATTGAGCAGACGGCGATAGAATCGGATCCGGACATTTATCAATACATACTTAAAGCGGTAACTGATGAAAATATAACATACAGATATCTAAACATGGTCATGGGTATTCCGTGCGGGAAAAAGATGTATTATGACAGGCGGAGAAAATTTTACTGGCTTTTAAACCAGAAAAAAATATAAAGAGGGGTAATCACGGGACGTGTCAATATGATATTATAATATCATGATAATTGTAAAGAGATACAGTACACTCCTTTTTTGAAGACGCTTGTGAAAATATGCAAGCGTCTTTTATTTATGAAAGAAGGTGAAATTTTTGAGGAACCGCCCG
>NZ_KE993052.1 GCF_000466485.1 [Clostridium] symbiosum ATCC 14940
TCCGGCCGGATTCCCCCTCACGACAACCTTCAACCGGGGTAGGAAGACTCAGACAAACTCCCCCACCACACCGGACATGGTCCGTTCCGGACGCGTCCTCCTACCTCAGTTAAATCTCCAATTTATTGCACTGTTAACTAAATGACATGATACCAGGGTCAAAAGGTTGGAAATCTGATGCAAGCTTGCTTGCATGAAGATTTTTAATCTTGGGACCCGCCAAAAACATGAGTAAGAAGCCATTTTTCGCAGAAAAATGAGCGGATTGCGAATGTTTTTGAGGATTGTGAGAGCACGCAGTGCGGAGCAATCCGGTTTCAAAGGGGGCAAAAGACCTTTTGACCCCAACATCATGACATTGGTTCACCACAATCAGCGGCGTTTTTGATTTTCCCCTGCTAATTCATAACAATAACTTGAATAATTGTGAAAATTCAGAATAAATAAACTATAAATATCAGTATATAACGGTGAAAAGATTATAAATATAAAATTATAGCTTAAAAACACTAAAAAGTATTGACAAAATGGTTTGGAATGGATATAATAAAGACATCAAAAAGATACAAAAGCAAAAGAAATTAAAGAACCAAACCAAATCTAAGTAAAGGAGGTACGGTCCACCAAAACAGTAAAACTCGTCTGATTTAACTTTTTAAATCAGACATAGGAAAAACAACAACCTTTAAAAAGAAATAAAAAGTCAAACAATAAAATCTATATAAATGTCGAAGAAAAAGAGTCGGTTTAGTAATATGACGAGAAAGTATTATTAAGAAGAACAATATTCCGAGAAGAGAATAGATAAGATATGTAAAAGAAATAGTTTGATAGAGAAAGAAAAAGGTTGTTGGTAAAAATTTCATATAGATGTCACAGGTAGACATAAGAGAGGTAAAAACCAATGGACGAAGTATCTTGAAGTGGGTATCGATAAAAAAGTAATTTATCGGTACCCACTTCTATGTGTTGATTTACCTGTGTGGTGAGAAATAAATCCCGTCTCTCTCTTTAAAGTCCCTCGAGTTCAAATGGGGGCGTATATTCTTCTTTTGCACTGCTTTTTTCCTGCATGAATCCGTCCGTCAGTCCCAATTCTATAGCTGTATTCAGCACTTTTTCATATTCGTATGTAGTGATCCTGCGGTTAATCTCCTGATAATCGGCGCTGCGGTAGAAGGGAGTGTACTGGCTCATCAGACTGATGAGAAAGCCGCCCTTTGGAAGCGTGTCCTTCATCCAGTACAGCAGCCGGATTGAATCGTCTTTATGTCCGGGCAGTACCATATGCCTTATAATCACTCCTTTTCTCAGTATGCTGCAGGCGGTTCCGGACCGCTTGTCTTTATATTCCCCGAATTCAGGCGGGCCTGTAAGGCGTATCATCTGTTCCACAGCGCGGGAGGCGACTGCAAAGTAGTCTTCTGCCTGAGAATACCGTCTTGAAAGTATGGGAGAATAATACTTTAGATCCGGAAGCCAGATATCAACATACTCCGAGAGGGCGCCGATTGTTTCTGCCGTCTCATAACCGCCGCAGTTGTAGACTACGGGGATGTGCAGATTCTTTTTTGCGTTTTCCAGCGCTTCGAGAACGGAGGGAAGATATTGTGTGGCTGTTACAAGATTGATGTTATGCGCGCCCTGTTCCTGCAGGTCAAGAAATATCTCGCAGAGGCGTCCGGGAGAAATTTCTTTGCCGTATCCTTCACAGCTTATTTTATAGTTTTGGCAGAAGCAGCATCTCAGCGTGCATCCGCTGAAAAAGACGGTGCCGCTTCCGCGGATACCGCTGATACATGGCTCTTCCCAATGATGAAGGGCAGCCCTGGCGGCTGTGATATGGGCCGGGCTTTTGCAGTAACCGGTCTGCTTCGTTCGGTCTGCCCCGCAGTTTCTGGGACAGAAATTGCAGGCACGGTAGCTGAATAGAGAATTAAATTGCGGTTTCATTTCCATTGCTCCTATTGACATAGTGATGGATCACAGATACAATTAAATGCTATAATGTAAGGTTTTTCCAGTTATTTACTACTGCATAGTATAGCAGGGGAAGATGATAAATTGCAAGATGAATGAATCGGAATACAGAATGAATATGAAAAGTCGGTTGAGGGTGAAAAGATGATTGGGGAGAGCAAGGCAGCAGGTAAATGCGGCACAGGAGAAGTACTTAGATATGTATTTCCGAAAACAGTGCCGGTTATGGTTGGGTACATATTTCTCGGTACGGCATACGGAATATTGATGAGCGTGAATGGCTTCAGCGCCGGATGGGCATTGGCTATCAGCGTGATTGTATATGCCGGCAGCCTCCAGTATGTGGGTATTAACCTTCTTCTGGTAGCGGTAAGCCCTGCAGCAGCATTTTTAATGGCGCTGATGGTAAATGCACGCCATCTTTTTTACGGAATTTCTATGCTGGGGAAATATCAGAATATGGGAAAATCTAAGCCGTATCTGATCTTCGGGCTGACCGATGAAACTTTTTCCGTTGTGTGTAATGAGAAGGTGCCTGAAGGGATGCCGGAAGAAAAAACCTACTTACTGCTGACATTTCTCGACCAGTGTTATTGGGTATTGGGAACCCTTATCGGGGCGGCAGCCGGTTCCGTCATTACATTTAATACGGAGGGGCTGGATTTTGCACTGACGGCTCTTTTTATTGTGATTTTTACGGAACAGTGGATGTCACAGAAGAAGCATGGGCCGGCTGTGGCCGGCGTGGTTTGTTCTGTTCTGTGCCTGAATATTTTTGGTCAGGATGCCTTTATCATACCTGCGATGATTGCAATCCTGGGCGTTGTGAGTGCAGGCTATAAAAAAGGGTAGTGTCAAGTAATCTATGAAAAAACGGAGT
>NZ_KE993053.1 GCF_000466485.1 [Clostridium] symbiosum ATCC 14940
TCCGTTTTTTCATAGATTACTTGACACTACCTAAATATTATCGTTACTGCTTACACAACTGAATTCTCTGTCTTCGCCGGGGCGCTGAAGCTGCCAGATTCCCTGATGCCGCATTTGCTTGCATATCTATTAAAAACTCATAATTTGAGTATTTTTACTCTTGTTAATAGTATTTAAATTTAAGACTTTGCGCCTATTTTATCTGTTAACTTGCTAATAATTTTATCATATATCTCATTTCTTTTCTCATTTATGTCCCTTAATTGCAGCTTTTAGTCCTCCAACAGTTTTGTCCGCAATGTAAAAAAAGTACACAAAAAGCGGCAGCCGCCCGGATCCCGTCAGGATCCCAGGCAGCTGCCGCCCTACATCTGTACTTCCATTTTATTCTACAGCCATTGACTGTTTTTCTTTGTAATGATGAGCTTCTTCAAGCATCATATCCTTCACCTTCATCAGGCGGATCTGGGTGCTTCTCTCGTTCTCATCCAGCTTCATCGTGATATACTTGATATTCTTCTTCGTCTCCGGAATGATTACATGCTCCAGGGCGTTTACACGCCTCCTGGTCTTCTCAATCTCGGCAGCCATAAGCTGGCAGGCCTTCTCCGTCTCCGACAGCTTCAGCATATCCGGCAGAATGTCTGCCAGGGACTTAACCGCGCCGTCCAAATCGCCGGAGGTAAATGCAAATCCATAGGAATAAATATCATTCTCATCCGCAGTCCTGGTCTTATATTCAAAAACCGGGATATCGACACTCATGACATTCTTCTTTCCCGTTTCCAGATATACCTCCTGCTTCGGTGCAATCAGCGCCGCATTCAGCGCCTGCTCGGACATTCCCGCCTTCGCAATGACGAAGTTCTTATTGGCGCTGCGGATTCCTTCTTCCACCTTCAGACGCAGGGCCATGTTCTCCCTCGCCAGATCCAGGAACTGCCGCATCAGCTCATCCCGCTTATCTTTCAGAAGCTTATGGCCTCTTGTGGCCGTCACCAGTTTTTTCTTGAGCCTTGTCAGCTCCATTCTGGTCGGGTTCACCTGTGTTGATGCCACGGCAATCACCTCTTTTCATTATTTCCCGTAATAAAGATCCAGATATTTGTCGTCGATACGTTTCAGCTCTGCCCTGGGCAGAATGGAAAGAAGCTTCCAGCCGATTTTCAGTGTCTCTTCTATATCGCGGTTTGCCTCATACCCCTGGGAAACGTATTCTTTCTCAAAGGCATCCGCAAATTTAGCATAAATCAGGTCGATATCGGACAGCGCCGCCTCACCCAGGATTACCATCAGCTCTTTTGCCTCTTTACCTCTTGCGTATGCGGCAAACAGCTGGTTCATCGTATTGGAGTGATCGGCTCTCGTCTTGCCTTCGCCGATACCTTTATCCTTCAGACGCGACAGGGAAGGAAGTACGTCGATTGGCGGCGTAATGCCTTTTCTGTAAAGCTCACGGCTCAGGATAATCTGGCCCTCCGTGATATATCCGGTAAGGTCAGGGATCGGGTGGGTCTTGTCATCCTCCGGCATGGTCAGGATCGGGATCATCGTAATGGAACCTGATTTGCCCTTCTGGCGTCCTGCTCTCTCATAGAGGGAGGCAAGATCGGTGTACATGTAGCCGGGATATCCACGGCGTCCGGGAACCTCTTTACGGGCTGCGGAAACCTCACGCAGAGCGTCTGCATAGTTGGTGATATCGGTCAGGATTACGAGTACGTGCATGTCTTTCTCAAAAGCCAGGTACTCGGCGGCCGTCAGCGCCATACGCGGCGTCGCGATACGCTCTACGGCAGGGTCGTTAGCCAGGTTGACGAAAAGCACGGTTCTGTCAATTGCCCCCGTCTCTTTAAAGCTTTCGATAAAGAAGTTGGATTCCTCGAAGGTGATACCCATGGCGGCAAATACTACGGCGAAATTTTCGTCGGTGCCGCGGACCCTGGCCTGCCTTGCGATCTGTGCCGCCAGGTTGGCATGGGGAAGGCCGGATGCCGAGAAGATAGGCAGCTTCTGGCCGCGGACCAGGGTGTTCAGTCCGTCAATGGCCGAGATACCGGTCTGGATAAATTCCTCCGGGTAACTTCTGGCCGCCGGGTTCATCGGCAGGCCGTTAATATCTCTTCTCTCGTCCGGAAGAATCTCAGGACCGCCGTCAATCGGCCGGCCCAGACCGTCGAATACACGGCCCAGCATGTCTTCCGAAACGCCCAGCTCCATCGTTCTTCCGAGGAAGCGGACTTTACTGTTTGAAAGGTTGATACCGGTTGAGTTCTCAAACAACTGGACAAGGGCGTCGCTGCCGTTGATCTCAAGGACCTTGCACCGCCTCGTCTCTCCGCTGGCCAGCTCTATCTCTCCCAGTTCATCATACGTTACATTCTCAACGCCGCGCACCAGCATCAGAGGACCGGCTACTTCCTGTATGGTTCTGTACTCTTTTGGCATTTAGAAGTCCTCCTTTCCTAATACATCGGCAATTTCTTTTGCAAGCTGCTCCAAAACCGCCTGATATTCTGTCTCTATCTTATCTTCCGTCGTATATTTGAAACGGCCGATCCGCTCCCTGACCGCCATTTTAATCAGCCCGCCCGACGAAGCTCCGTCATTCAGCGCTTTCTGGGATTCCTCATAGAAAGCCAGAACCAGCTTCATCATCAGGAACTGTTTGCGCAGGGAGGTATAGGTGTCAATCTCATGGAACGAGTTCTGGTGCAGGAAATCCTCACGGATGGAGCGGGCAGCTTCCATCTTCAGCCTGTCGGAAGGTGAAAGTGCGTCCATACCGACCATCTTAACAATCTCATCCAGCTCCGATTCCTCCTGCAGCAGGCTCATCATCTTCTGGCGGCTCTGCATCCACTCATCGGCAACATGCTCGTCAAACCATTTGCCCATGCTGTCCACATACAGGGAGTAGCTGGTCAGCCAGTTGATGGCCGGGAAATGACGTTTTGCCGCCAGGGAGGAATCCAGTCCCCAGAATACCTTTACGATACGGAGTGTGGCCTGGGACACCGGCTCGGAGATATCGCCGCCGGGAGGGGATACGGCTCCGATTGCGGACAGGGCGCCTTCCCTGCCGTCTTTGCCGAGACAAACCACATGACCGGCACGCTCATAGAACTGAGCCAGACGGCTTCCCAGATAAGCGGGATAACCTTCCTCACCGGGCATCTCCTCCAGACGTCCGGACATCTCACGGAGCGCCTCGGCCCACCTGGATGTGGAGTCCGCCATCAGGGCCACCGAATAACCCATATCACGGAAATACTCTGCAATCGTGATACCTGTATAAATTGATGCCTCACGTGCCGCAACCGGCATATCGGAGGTATTTGCAATCAGGACGGTACGCTCCATCAGCGAGTATCCCGTCTTTGGATCCTTCAGTTCCGGGAACTCATTTAAAACGTCGGTCATCTCGTTTCCACGCTCACCGCAGCCGATATAAACGACGATATCCGCCTCCGCCCATTTTGCAAGCTGGTGCTGGATAACGGTTTTACCGCTTCCGAAGGGGCCCGGCACGGCGGCCACACCGCCCTTGGCAATCGGGAAGAAGGAATCCACAACCCTCTGGCCGGTCACAAGCGGAGTCTCCGGAGGCAGTTTTTTGAGATATGGACGGCCTTTGCGGACCGGCCATTTCTGCATCATCGTAAGCTCCCTGTCGCCTTCCTGGGTGGCGATGACAGCCACTGCTTCCTCAACGGTGAATTCACCGCCTTTAATCTCTTTTACCGTACCTTTGACGCCGTAGGGAACCATAATTTTCTGGACTACGACTACGGTTTCCTGGACGGTTCCGAGGATATCGCCGGCCTCCACCTCGTCGCCGGCCTGTACGGCGGGAACAAACTCCCATTTTTTATCACGTTTCAGGGACGGAACCTCAACACCCCTCTTCAGGTTGTTGCTTCCGGTCGCCTTCATGATATCATCCAGCGGTCTCTGGATCCCGTCATAAATACTGGCGATCAGGCCAGGCCCGAGTTCCACCGACAGCGGAACCTCCATCGATTCCACCGGTTCCCCCGGTCCGAGTCCGGAGGTCTCCTCATATACCTGAACGGAGGCTTCGTCTCCGTGCATCTCAATTATCTCACCGATCAGACGCTGGCTGCTTACACGGACCACGTCGAACATGTTGGCATCTCTCATCCCCTGTGCAATTACCAGGGGGCCTGCCACTTTTTTAATCGTACCTTTGCTCATTGGAAGGTCACACCCACCTTTCTTAACCTATAATGGTTCCTTACTGGTTCCCTCCGAAGAGGATATCAGAACCGACCGCCTGCTCTACCGATTTTTTCACACCTTCCACGCCTTTTCCCGTATTGCCGGAGATACCCGGTATCAGGATGATGGAAGGAAGCAGGCTTTCTTTATATTTCGCTATGGCGCGGCCGGTCTGGGCCGCCACAGCCTCTGTTATATAGATGACTGCATATTCACTGCCTGCAAGCTTCTGAAGCGTTTTCTCAGCATCCTCCTGGCCGGATACGGAAAATGTATCCAGCCCGAGCGCCGCAAAGCCGTAAATACTGTCGTAGTCGCCCATCACTGCTGCTTTATACATACATTTCCCTTATCCTTTCCCGGATCTGCTCCTCAGGAAGCTCATTCAGCCTGGCCGTCAGAATAATTCTGACCGTCTTAATCTCATTTTCTCTCGCCAGTACATAAGCGACCAGCGGACCTGCTGAAAACGGATTGTACTTCTGCGGCTTAATTGCCTCCATCAACTGGTTGTCACACCAGCGTTCAAAGGCCGACGGTGATTCCCGAAGCGCCTCGGCGCCGCCTGCATACGCAGTACCTTCCAGATATTCGCAGATAGCATCCATGCCGGACAGAGCCGCCGAACTTAACCGTTCCACGCTCAGACTGGCACAGGGAGCCATCGCCCGTTTAATAAATTCCAGTGATTTTGCGGTTTTCTGTGAACGGACGGCAATCTTGATATCGGCAACCGCTACGGTTGATTCCGCGTACGCCCTGATTACCGGGTCCGCGGCTTTTTCCCCCTCCGCATAAATTGCTTCCAGCGCCGCCCTGTCTACGATGATATCGCAGAGCTGTCCGTCCCTTGTGTGCAGGAATGTCTCGTAGGCTTCCTCCGCAGCCGCCCTCATATTGGCCGGGAGCGCCTGCCAGTCGCGTTCCGCAACAATCCGGGCCATCTCTTTGCCGCCAATTGCGCAGTTATCAAAATAGATGTTCCCGTGATGATCGGAAGTGACCGTTTCCTTGATTGCCGCCTTCAGGTTGTGGAAGAGATTTTCGTAGGACAGGACATTGATAATCCCCGCATCCTCCTTTTTTAAAAGGTCTCTGACCACATTCCATGTTTTTTCCTTCTCCCTGGTCAGGATCGCTTCCGCGTCCATTCCCGTGTCCTGGTCCCCCCAGCCCTTCTCTGTCAGAAACTGAAGACAGCTCTCATACGTCTTCAGGGCCATAAGCTGATCCAGTGTGGAGGAGGAAAACAAAGACAGTTCCATCGCACGGATTCGTGCAACCGCATAGGCATATTTTGTATCAGACATATAATCCTCCTTGTCGGTTACACCTTATGAAAATAACATTGCATGTACCTTATCGGAAAGTTCATCCCTCCTGGCCGCAAGCAGCGCCCGGAATGAACAGTTTTCCTCGATTCCCCCATAGACAAGGATAAAACCGCCGTCTATGTTCTTCGGCTCTTTTACAAGAGTCAGGCTTCCGCCCTTTGAAACAGCCGCTTTCTCAATTACGGCCTCAAATCCCTGCGGCATCCTGTCCAGGTCTTTTTCTGAAAAATAAATCTCGCCCGTCTTGGGCAGGACATATTTATCAAGCATTTTTCCAATCAGGGCAAAATACTCTTCGCCCTCCTTCTTAAGCAGCGCCTCGTATGCCTGTTCCAGCATCTCTGTAATTACCTGCTGCTTTGCAAGAAGTACGGCCTGGCGTTTTTTAAGCTCTGCGGAGGATTTGATGCGTTCCATATAGCTTGTGGCCTCTCCGGCCAGCTTCTCATCATTCTCTGCCGCTATCTTTTTACAGCCCGCTTTTGCCTCGGCCAGAACCGCCTCAGCCTCGCTTTTTGCCTTCTCGGAAATCTCCTGAGCTTCTTTGCCTGCATCTTCAAGGATTTGACTTATGATTTTGTCTAATCCGGTCATTCCAAATTCTCCTTAAATTTAATGGTTATCAATGTGGCTGAACTGATAGGTCAATGATTACAGGGCGCTTACTGCCAGGATGGAGATTAACAGCGCAAGAATTGCGTATGTCTCAACCATGGCCGGGAACAGCATCGCTTTACCGAACTGATCCGGTTTCTTTGCCACGATGCCAATGGAAGCTGCCGCTGTCTCGCCCTGATATCTTGCGGAGATAAGTCCCACAATACCAATCGGAATACAGGCCGCAAAGTAAAGAAGGCCCTGAGTCATGCTCATATCCATGTTAACGCCTCCGCCTAAAAGACCGATTTTAGACAGTGTGATGAAACCAACCAGAAGTCCGTAGATACCCTGTGTACCCGGAAGAAGCTGAAGCACAAGAACCTTCGCAAATTTACCGGGATCCTCCGTTACAACGCCTGCCGCCGCCTGGCCTGCAATACCAACGCCCCAGGCAGAACCCATACCGGCCAGACCAACTGCTACCGCTACACCTAATAATGCAAAAACTATACCGCTCATATTATAAATCCTCCTTGATATCTACATATTTCGTATTTTGTTTAAATGGCGAGAATTCTCTTCCTCCGCCCTCATAGAACTTACCGAAAAATTCCACGTACTGGAGACGGCATGTATGGACATACGCGCCCAGCAGGTTGATTGCCAGGTTGAACAGATGGCCAAAGCAGAAAATGATAATGAATAAAACAGCGCCGACGGGGCCTCCCCCGAACATGCTGCCCATCTGGTTCACTACCGAGGCGATAACGCCTGTCGCCAGTCCCAGCGCCAGCAGACGCGAATAGGAAAGCACGTCTGACAGCCAGCCGGATATATTGTACAAATCATAAGCGCCGAGCGCCAGCCTGAGCACCGGGTTCTTCGTGGTTCTGGCCGACATGCACAGAATTCCGACCGCACCGATGATTGCCATCCATTTTGCCAGCATGGAGACAGCGGGCGGGAATACAATCTGTACCTGCGCGATGGAACCGAACAGCTCTGTCGGAAGCAGAATCAGCACCAGGCCAATCAGCATCATGTACCACAGCACCACGTCACAGACAAAGCCGAGGGTGTCTTTATTCTTCAGATACATATATCCCTTGATGCCTAAGCCAAGGAACAGATGGATAACTCCGAATATCATGGAGCATATCAGCATCTTCATCGGGTCGTTTAACGGTACGAACCAGAGCGCCGGGATCGAAACCTCGCGGCCAAAGAAGGTTTTGCTGATAATATTTACCGCATCTCCGAAATAACCTCCGAACAGCACGCCCCAGAACAGAGTGGAAAGTCCGCAGTACATAAACAGCCGCAGCGACTTTTTCAGGTTTTCTCCCATTCTCGGGAACTTCTTTATAGCGATAAAGCAGGCCAGGAACACAATCAGACCGTACGCTGCGTCTGAAAGCATCAGGCCGAACAGGAATACGTAGCAGGCCGACATAATCGTCGTCGGATCAATCTCTCCTTTGGCCGGAAGACCGAAGGAGGCGGTAATCCCATCTGCTGCGGAAGCAAAATGGCCGTTGGACAAAAGCACCGGAGCCTCTTCATCCTCCGGGACGTCCTCCGTCTCAAAGGACAGGTCGAAACGTGACGTGAGACTCTCCTCCAGCTTTTTCACACTCCGTTTCGGCACATAGCCCGTAACGATAAATGTCTTTTCTGACTGAACCACCTGTCCCAGTACCTCATATTTCTGAGCCCTGATACGGTAATAATCAGACAGAAGTTTCAGGTTCTCTCTGCTTCCCTCATATACCTTCAGTTTATTAATCGTATTTTCAATATCTTTATTCAGTTTTTCAATCTGTGCCCGCAGCTCTTCCACATACTGCGCGGGAACCTCTCCGACCGTTTGGGACGGCCTTGCGAATCCTGCCGCTCTCAGAGCATCCTCAAGCTGTTCCGCATCCCTTTTCAGGCAGATGGCCGCTATACAGGTTTGATCCTTGTCAGCTCCTACCACCTGGATATCCAGGTTCTGAAGCTCCGGCGCCTTTTCCGCGACCGCCAGATAAAGCTGCTCCAGCGTCGCACCGCCGGCTACGGCTCCTACCAGAACAGAAGTGCTCCGTGTCTCCTGACATCCCAGCGGGATATCCAGCCCCAGCCATGGCGTCATGCCTTCTATCTGTGTTTCCAGCTTGGCTATGCCCGCTTTCTGCTCCGCGACCTGCTTATTCAGTGTCTGAATCTGCCTTGCGTCCTCCAGGACCGTCTGGGCATTATCGGCGACTTTTCCGAATTTCTCACGGTCTGTCAGAGCCTTTCCCTCCAGCGCGGAAAACATGCCGCTCTTCTCAGGAACATATTCCTGCAGTATCTCAAGAGCCTGATCCGCAAGGGCCGCATTCCTGTCAAACATCTGCCTTGAAGAAACGGTATCCGCCTTCCTGAATACACCGTCCTCCTCCGCTTCCTGAGTGACCTCCACCACGCCGGCAGCCTGCAAAAGTTCCAGAACCTCTTTACGGTTCTTTTTCAGTGCACAGATACTAAATTTCTGCATCTGCAATACTGCCATGTCCGCATCCCTCCTAACATTCTGTCATTGCGCCGTTAAATCAGCTCGGAAATAACCTTATTGATTACTTCCTCCGTCTTCTTTCCGGCATTCCATTTCAGGGAAGCGATATCTTCCTCGGCCGCAGCAACCGCCTTTTCCAGATAATCTGCGCCTTCCTCTGCCAGTTTCTCCCGGATCTTTCCGGCCTTCTCCCTGGCTTCCCCGAGGGCTTCCTCACGCATCTTTGATGCTTCGCTCTTTGCCTGATTAACCAGGGCCTTCCCTTCATCAGACGCTTTTTGAATCATCTCAGCAGCCCTCTCCTCTGCTTCTTTTACGGCCTGGATCGTGTCCTTGACCATCTCCTCACCACCTTAGCTTCTGATATTTTCGAAAAAAAATCACCATCTTTCGGAGTCATTCCGATGATGGTTCAACATGTGCGGCTCCCCAATGAAACGTCTTTCATTTATCTGTTTTATTATAGTTCAAGCCTGCTTTTTCCATTCATGAAACCGCATAAAACTCTTCTCTCCCCGCACATTTGTATACTATTATAACTATTTACTTCAGACTTGTCTATTAAATGTTATAGAATTGATAAAATTCATACAATTCTTTTCTAATAGGTGACATTTTGTCTAAATCTGTATATTTATCCTCATTATCGCTTTACAAAGATAAAGTCCTAAAACGGCGGTGACCTGCATGCTCCGCGCACAGGGTACCGCCATCAATATAAAGCGCAAAAATGCAGGTTTCCGCTGGCTTTCAGCCTATGGAAACCTGCATTTTGCATTCTCTTTTACCGCCCCGTTGTTATACAGAAACATCGCCACCGCCATCGCGCAGATAATCCCATACCCTGCAAAGCTCCACTTATCCGGAATCTGCCCAAAGGCGAAGAAACCGAGTATCGTGGAAAATATTATCTGCGAGTAATCATAGACTGAGATTCGGCCGGCCGGAGCATAACAGTAGGCGGCAGTGATTGCAAACTGTCCTCCCGCTGCCGCCATCCCGGCAAGAAGCAGGATTACCGTCTGCGCCGCCGTCATCGCTTCATAGTGAAGCAGCAGCCACGGCAGTATTACAATGCAGGAAAACGCCGAGAAAAAAAAGACGATAAACGGGCCTTTTTCCCCGCTCTCCCCCAGCTTCCTGACCATCGTATAGGCCAGGCCCGCACAGATTCCCCCTGCCAGTCCGATCAGGGACGGAATAAATGCCAGATTGAGGAAGGTCGGCTTTACGACAAACATGCTGCCGAAAAATGCACCCAGGATGATAAAGACCTGTGCAGGAGCCACCTTCTCTTTTAAGATAAGGAAACTGAACAGGACTGCAAAAAACGGGGACATTTTATTCAGCATGGATGCGTCCGCCAGCACGAGATGATCGACCGCATAAAAGTTACATAAAATTCCCAGCGTGCCGAACAGGGAGCGAAGAAAAAAGTATCCCGCATTGCTTCTCTTCTGCCATCGGAACCCGCCTTCCCCGCGAATCAGAAGAATCCCGGCGAAAACCACCGCCACCAGGTTTCTGAAAAAGCTTTTCTGGATCGAAGGCAGATCTCCTGCCATACGGACAAACATATTCATCACGGCAAAGCAGAATGCCGACAGGACGATATAAAAAATGCCTTTATATTCGTTCTTAATGTTCATAATTTTATCAACATTTCCTCTCTTTCTTCATTCGATTTTCCCCAAAACATCCTTTATTATAATGGCAAGTCCACAATAATTCAACATCATCATTATTTTTGCGCAGAAAAGGAGCTGCTGCTCCAGTACATTATTTATCTACTGTTGCAGCAGCCTGTTACTTTCTCCCTGGTCCGTATGTGCAATCAGAACAGCACCATGCAGCTTAATACCGACACGGCGGCTACCATGATAATGAACAGTGGTCCTCCAATTTTCACAAAGTCTTTAAACGTATAACCGGCCGGAAGAATCTGCATGTTCACCGCAGTTCCAATCGGCGATGCAATGGCAAGGTTCGTACCGATTGCAATTACTACAACCCATGGAACAGGGCTGATTCCCAGTGCCAGCGCCATGGAAATACAGATCGGCGTAAGCATGGCCGCCACGCTGCCATTCTGCATAAAGAGAGTGAGGACGCTGGTCAGTATGGTAATAACAACCGTAAGGACAATTACTGAAGCGCTCTCACCTCCAAACAGATTCAGCACAAAGCCGGCAATAATCGCACCGCCGCCGGATGCATCCAGCCCTGTACCGAGTCCCGTGATAGCGCCGATACAGATAAGTACGTCCCAGGGCAGCTCTGCCAGTGTGGATTTTACAGGAACACAACCGGTTGCAAAAAGGATGGTAGCCCCCAGAAGAGCAATATTGGCAATATTGAAATACTTGTTAAAGGGGGCAAAACCGCAGAGGATAAACAATACAATGCAGCCTACCAGCACAACAACAGACAGAGTTCCTTTCCAACGTGGAATATCCGGCATGCCTTCTTTGGTGACACTCGGCTGGCTGGCAAATGAATTATTTTTATCAAAATCCGGACTGCCTGGTTTTAATGCCCATTTAAGAAGTGAATAACCGGCGGTTGCCCAGAAAACCACTTGAAGGATTGCTGCCGGAACCATTACACGGCTCATGTCAAAAACGCCCAGCCCCTCTTCATAGCCGGCATATCCCATCAGAATCGAGTTTGCCGTAACCTGGGAGACGGAACCTACCAGCGTACAGGCCCCGCCGATAATACAGGCTATACCGGCCGGAAAGATAACCATCTTGGAACGTATTTTACCATTCGAACCGGCGGCAATAGACGCGATGATCGGCATCCACATTGCAATGCAGCCTGAATTTGATAAAAACGCGCTCATAATGGTACAGATGATAACAATTGCTATGATGAACACCCTCTCATTCTTTGCAATCGGGGTAGATGCAATCTTTGATCCAATCCTTTGTGCAATCCCTGTCTGAAAGAGAGCGTCTCCCACAATACACATACCTGCTACCATGACAATGGAACTTCCTCCGAAACCGGAATATATCTGAGAAAGCTTCATTTCCGGGATTAAGATGCCCATGGCCAGTGTACTGATACAGGCCACCACACTCATCGGCAGTTTATTAATAAAGAACAGAATCATTGTTATTACAGTTATAATAATGGCAATCGTACTTGAAGTCATTTTGTTCCCCCTTTTTTACATTACTTTCTTTCGTCCCATTTACTATTTATTTCCTGCCGTCCGGATACTCATACCATCCCTTACCGGTTTTCCTCCCATATTCACCCTTTTCAAACTTCTCAATTACAAGCGGATTCGGCGCGTCAAAGGGATCCTGGCTCTCTGCAAACCGCTCTACGCGGACATAATAATTCACATCAATCCCCGTCAGATCCATCAGACGGAATGGTCCCATGGGATAGCCCAGCCCCTTCTCACAGGCCGTGTCAATATCATTCACGGTTGCCACCCCTTTTTCCAGAAGCGAAAGAGCCTCATGCACTACGGCGGCATTGATTCGGTTTGCGACAAAACCGGCAATTTCTCTGTTAAGTACAATCGGTGTCTTCCCCGTGTTCTCAGCGAATACTCTTGCCGCCTCAATCGTCTCTTCCGATGTATGCCCGCCTTTCACCAGCTCCACAAGCTGCATTACCAAAGCCGGATTAAAGTAATGAATGTTCAGCAGGCGTTCCGGGTTAACCGTTACATCCGCAAGCCTGGAACTTACAATGTTGGAACTGTTTGTACCTAATACCGCGTCGGGCCTGCATATCCGGCTGATTTTCCGAAACAGCTCCCGCTTAATTTCAAGATTCTCAATAATAGCCTCAATAATAAAATCAGCTTCGGACACAGCCGTATCTACATCCTTGGTAATTGTGAGGCAGTCCGCAATTTTATCCGCCTCTTCCTGTGTCAGCCGGCCTTTGGCAACACGGCCCGACAGATAATCAGACGCCCACTTCTCAGCTTTGCCGATTGCACCTTCAAAACTGTCGCACAGAATAACTTGATAGCTATGTTTCCTGCCGTTCATAACCGTATTCATGGCGATTTGCTGCCCCATCGCTCCGGCGCCGATAACGACTATCGTTTTTATTTCTTCTGCCTTCATAATTATACCTCTCTTACTTTTTTGAATAAAGCTCGATTATTAAATCATCTCTACAGCAGCAGCCATTGATTGGCCACCGCCTATACACAGAGTAGCAAGGCCGTATCTGCCTCCGGTCCGTTTCAAATTATGGATCAGTGTGACAAGCAGCCGTGCCCCCGTACATCCCAAAGGATGTCCCAGGGCAATTGCCCCTCCGTTTATATTGACCTTTGCCGGATCCAGCTTCAGATCACGTATACAGGCGACTGCCTGAGATGCGAACGCTTCATTCAGCTCTGTCAAATCCATCTGCGCCGCCGTCATTCCCAGCTTTTCAAACAATTTACCTGCCGCAATCACCGGCCCATATCCCATAATCGTCGGATCCAGCGCGGCCCGGGTAATGCCGGCAATCCGTGCAATCGGTTTCACCCCCGTTTCCTTTACCATTCTGCCGCTCATCAGCACCAGGCAGGCAGCGCCGTCGTTAAGCCCGCAGGAATTTCCGGCTGTGACAGTGCCATCCGGTTTTACAATGGGTTTTAACTTATTAAGAATTTCCATCGTTGTGGCAGGCTTGGGGAACTCGTCGGTATCAAAAATAAAAGACTTCTTTTTCTCCCTCACCTCCACCGGCACTATCTCCTCCCTGAAATATCCTGCTTCCATGGCGGCCGCAGCCCGCCTCTGGCTTTCCACCGAGAAACGATCCTGCTCCTCACGGCTGATCCCGAACCGTTCCGCCACATTCTCCGCTGTCTTCGGCATACTCAGGCCCGTCCCATATACAGACACGGGCTGGGCCGTTGTCCCGGCTTCTATGTTGGAATCCACTAATGTCATCGGGCTGTCGCCCCAGCGTCCGTTCCGGATGTAAACAGGCGCGCGGCTCATATTTTCCGTTCCTCCCGCCACAATACAGTCTGCTTCGCCCAGCCAAATCTCCTGACACCCGCTGTATACCGCCTGCATGGCGGACGCACACAGCCTGTTTACCGTATAGCCGGGAATATGCTCCGGAAAGCCGGCCCCAAGGAGCGCGCACCGGGCAAGATTGGAAGCCTCCGTACTCTGGCGCACCTCTCCCAGAATTACCTCGTCTATCCGTTCCGCGTCAATTCCCGCCCTCCTTACCGCTTCTTTCATAACGGTGGACGCCAGCACATGGGCCGGTACGCTCTTAAGCGCCCCTCCATATCTGCCGATTGCCGTGCGCACGCCGCTCGCAATATATACGTCTTCCATATTTGAAGATCCTCCTTTTTCTGCTTCTGACTTTTACAAAGCTGCTGCTGATTAATAGAGCAATAAGCGTGCCAACTTTTCTCCTTTAAACGCTTCTCTCCGGTTTAAGCTTCTGTTTCGTTATATTTACGTTCTACAGCAGGACCTCCCGGCTTCATCGGGTGCAGCTACAAAGTGCAGCGTTTGTGCATTCAAAGTGAAATTCCTGCACAAAAGTGCATTTTTGCACATTTTCACATCCGTTTGAGCTTTGTTTTATGCCTGATGTTTTCTCCCTCTTCTATACTTTTTCTTCAATTTTCCTTCTCTCCCCGCCCTATTGGCATGCTTCTTGCTTTATATAAATTTAAAAAGCAAAACGGCTCCCCCAATATTCCGGAGGAGCATGAAAGGAGACACACTGATGAATTGTGAAAAGGATTTTGAAAATATTTTATATGAGATACTGGACGGAATTCTATACCTGACGCTGAACCGGCCGGAGGCGCGCAATGCGCTTACCCCCGCAATGTGGAGGGACATCCGCTCTGCCGTGGAGATGGCACGGACGGATGACTCCATAAAGGCTGTAATCGTCAGCGGCGCCGGGGACAAGGCCCTTGCCGGCGGCGCCGACATCCGGGAAATCCACGATCGTGATTACCTGCAGATGCTGCACGGCACCTCCTCTGCTGCTTTAAAGGAGCTGGAGGATCTCTATAAACCAGTTATCTGCGCTATCAACGGTTACGCCCTCGGCGGCGGCTGTGAACTGGCGATGGCATGCGATATCCGTATCGCTACCGGGCGCTCCCGGTTCGGACAGCCGGAAACCGGCCTGAGCATTATTCCCGGGGCAGGCGGAACACAGCGTCTCGTCAGGCTCATCGGAGTGGGGAGAGCCAAAGAGCTGATTTATACCGGGCGGATTATCACAGCCTCGGAGGCCAAAGATATCGGTCTGGTAAACCAGGTGACGGAAGATTCCAGGGAGGCTGTTATGAACGCTGCCGTGGAAATGGCCCGGTGTATTATGAAAAAAGGGCCCGTGGCCATCACTATGGCAAAGATGGCTGTCAACGTCGGAATGGATACAGATATCAACACAGGACTTCTGTTCGAGCGAATCGCACAGACAGTAGCTTTCAGCACCGGGGATCGTATGGAAGGAACCGCTGCTTTCATGGAAAAAAGGGAGGCCGTCTTTAAAGGCCGGTAAGGAAAACAGATTTTAACAGATTAACAGACAGGAGGAACTAATTTATGAAACCTATGGAAGGTATAAAAGTTATTGAACTGTCCACGATGCTGGCAGGTCCCATGACCGCACGCATTCTGGCTGAATGGGGCGCAGAGGTAATCAAGGTGGAGTCTATGAACGGAGACGCATGGCGCGAGCAGTACGGAACTTCCCTCTCTCCCTGCACCGGGGAAGCAAACCCTAATTTTGATATGCAGAACATAAACAAGCGCTTTATCGCATTAAATCTGCGTTCTGAAGAGGGCCTCGGTGCCATTATGAAGCTGATAGCAGAGGCTGATATCTTTCTGACGAATTACCGTATTCACACATTAGAGAAAATGGGGCTGACCTATGAGCAGCTGAAAGACAGATTTCCGAAACTGATTCACGCCTCCGTACTGGGATACGGCAGCGAAGGCGCCGAAAAATACCGCCCCGGCTATGATTATACGGCATTCTGTGCCCGAACGGGCCTGTTGGGTGATCTGGCTCCGGCAGGCGGTCCGCCGATCATGACCGTGGCAGGACTCGGAGATCACAGTGTCGCAGTCGCCCTCACGGCCGGTATTGCAGCCGCCCTTTACAAAAGAACCGTGACAGACCTCGGGGATAAGGTTGATGTTTCCCTGCTCCAGGCCGGCACCTTTATTCTGTCTACGGGACTTTTAAATGGCTTTAACGGGCGCAGATTCCCGCGTGACCGCTATAATTGCAGCCACGCCGGCAGCAATACTTACCAGGGTTCAGACGGCGAGTGGCTTTACCTGGCCATTGTGGATTACCGGCGTTTCAGCGAGTTCTGCAAAGCAATCGGACATCCTGACATAGCAGAGGATCCGCGTTTTTCCACGCAGCAGGCCTATTATACGGAAGACAGTAAACGGGAGCTGACAAAAATCCTTGATTCCATCTTCTCCGGGCATCCTGTTTCCTACTGGCATGAACTTCTGGACGCCCATGATCTGCCCCACGAAATTGTCTGCCATTTTAAGGATGTCCCCTATGATCCCCAGGTTCAGGCAAACCACTACACCTATTTCCATGAATATTCTGATGGAACTAAAACCGTTTTCACCAACGGCCCGGTTCATTTTGCCTCTGTAGACGCCTCCTCCATCCCCTGCCGGACTTCAGGACCCATCGGGTGCGACACAGCCGGGATTCTAAAGGAACTGGGATACGCAGAAGCACAGATTGAATCCATGTATCAGTCCGGAAAAGTCCGCTGAAACAGAAAAGGAAAGGAGAAACTCTGCTATGAGTGACAATATGACAAATGCTGCGGCCAATGCCGCGGCGCCAAAGCCAAAGCGGCCCAGGCCGCTTAGTATGATAATGCTTGGCCGGCAGACAGACGCTCTGTTTGAAAATGCCAGGCTTGCAAAGGAACGCGGGGAAAAGGTGGGCTGGTCCGCCTCCATCTTTCCCCAGGAAATTGCGGAAACCCTCGGTTTGAACATCCTCTACCCTGAAAACCACTCGGCCGGTATTGCCGCAAGACATCAGGCCGATCCTTTTCTCCAGGAATGTGAGGGAACCCTCGGATACTCAAACGATCTCTGTGCCTACGCAAAGGTGAATCTGGCCTATGCCGCAGTATTAAACGGAGAAAGCAGCATTGCGCTGCCCGACGGAGGAAAAATGGTGAAGCCGGATTTCCTGCTCCTGACCAATAATATCTGCAACCAGCTCACCAAATGGTATGAAAACCTTGCAAGACAGATGGATATTCCAATCTTTTTCATCGATACCTGTTATAATCCCTACGATTATGTGACCGAGACCAGAGTCCGCTATGTCCGGGAGCAGATCGACCGGCTGATTGAAGACTTGTGTGAATTTACCGGGAAGTCCTGGGATGAAGAGAGATTTAAAGAGGTTATGCGGATCAGCCAGACAAACAGCTCTCTCTGGGAACGGGCCAATAATCTTCTGGATCGGAAGCCCTCTCCCCTGAGCGGATTTGAACTTTTTAACTATATGTCCGCCATGGTATGTAACCGCGGCAAGACATCATCGACTGAAATTCTTGAACAGCTGAATGCTGAAATTGAGCAGCATATCGCCGATGGAACCTCCACCTTTCCGGTTAAAGAGGAATTCCGTATATCCTGGGACGGAATCGCCTGCTGGCCTTACCTGAGCCATAACCTGAGAACCCTGAAACAATACGGCGTCAATATGGTAGCATCCAGCTATGGCAAAGCATGGGCAATCGAATATGAGGATCTGGACGGAATGGCCCGCGCCTACTGCTTTGCCTCCACCAACGGCGACAATGCCTCCACTATGATTTCCCGAAGGCTGGAAGCTCTGGAGCGTTTTGGCTGCGAAGGCACCGTCTACCATGTGAACAGAAGCTGCAAGGTTATGGACTGCCAGATGATGGAAGTCCAGAGACAGCTTTCTAAGAAAGCCGGCGTCCCCTACACCTCATTCGACGGCGATCAGGCGGACTACCGCAACTACAGTGAAGCGCAGTTTGAGACACGGATCCAGGGGCTGGTGGAAGTGATGAGACAGAATAAGGAGGGCTTTTAACATGGCTGATTTATATGAAAGCATCAAGATACTGCGGGAGGCCTGTAAAAACCCGCGCGCCAAACTGGATCAATATCTCTCCGAAGGTAAAAAAGTGGTGGGCTGCTTTCCTCCTTATACGCCGGAGGAGCTGGTTCATGCTTCCGGCATGATTCCCATGGGGCTGTGGGGCGGGCGGACGGAACTGGCGCTGGCTAAGAGTTATCTCCCCGCCTTTGCCTGTCCGATTATGCAGGCCGACATGGAATTTGGTTTAAAGGGAGCCTATCAGGGTTTATCGGCCGTCATCATCCCGGCCGCCTGCGATACACTGCGCTGTATGACCCAGAACTGGCGTTTCGGCGTGGCGTCCATTCCGATGATCCCCATCGTGTATCCGCAGAACCGCGCCTGCCGGGCCAGTGTGGATTATCTGATCAGCGAATATGAGAACGTACTCCTCATGCTTTCCACTATCACGGGAAATATGATGAGTGAAAAATCACTCTGCAATACAATAGAAATCTACAATGAACATAATGCCGTAATGAGGAAATTTGCAGAAATATCTAATCTCCATCTAGATATTATCACTCCGGTGATACGCCATGCCGTGATGAAGAGCGCTTTTTTCTTTGAAAAGAGCGAACACAGCGCTATTGTAAAAGACATTACCAAGGGACTGGAACAACTGCCCTCTCATCCTTTTTCCGGTAAAAAAGTGGTTCTCACCGGCATTACGGCAGAACCGGACGACATCCTGGAAATACTGGCTGAAAACAAAATTGCCGTGGCAGGCGACGATCTCGCTCAGGAAATGCGCCAGTACCGTACCGACACCCCCTCCAAAGGGGGCGGCGGCCTGAAACGCCTCGCTCTGCAATGGAATGCCCGGCACGGATGCAGCCTGATCCATGAAACCGGTAAACCGCGGGGAACACTCCTGGCCTCCCTCTGCCGTGAAACGGGTTCAGACGGCGTCATTAACTGTCTGATGAAGTTCTGTGATCCGGAAGAATATGATCAGCCGTATTTCGAAGCAGACCTGCGAAAATCCGGGTATCCAGCCCTCACGATTGAGATTGACCCGTTGAATGCGAGCTATGAACAGCTCCGTACACGGATACAGACTTTCAGCGAATTATTGTGATATCTCCAGCGACAGGAAAGCGGCGGATGACTGAAAAAATCATCTACCGCTTTTTCTTTGATAATGCTATAATCTAATCAATTTAAGACCAAACGTGGCACAGCAGAAAGGAGTCTCCCATGACAACACCGGATCTTTACAGCCAGCTTCCTTATACCGAGATTCTGGACAATATCGATGTAGGAATTGCCCTGTATGACAGGAGCGGAAATTATCTCTTTGTCAATACCGCCCTTATAAACTGGCGGAATATTCCTCGTTCAGAATATTTAAAAATGAACGTACATGATTTTCTCGGCGTACTGGATGTCTGCATTTTTGATCTGGTCATGGAGAAGAAACAGCGCGTCAGCCGTCTTCAGTACTACAAAGGGTTCCATAATCCGCAGGGCAATGCACGAATGCGCATCGTAACCGGCACTCCGATATTCGATGAAAGCGGAAATATCAAATATGTCATAACCCTCCTTCAGGATGTCAAAACTTTTGAGGAGCTTTACAGCGCCCTTCTAAAGGAACATAAAATTGTAAATTACGGAAGCAATATCCCGGCAGTCACCGAAAAGCCCTCAATCGTGGCCAAAAGCCAGGCCTTTTTACAGCTTCTTTCTATTGCCGCCAATGTGGCCTCCCTGGATTCGACGGTTCTGCTTTGTGGTGAATCGGGTAGCGGCAAAGAGGTACTTGCCCATTATATACACGATAACAGCGACCGGAAGAATCAGCCGCTTATCACGGTCAACTGCGCCGCTTTCCCTGAAAATCTGATTGAAGCCGAATTATTCGGTTACGAAAAAGGGGCTTTTACAGGGGCCAGCCGCGAAGGCAAGACAGGTCTTGTAGAAGCGGCCGACGGGGGCACCTTGTTTCTGGACGAGATTAATTCCCTGCCTCTCAGCGTGCAGGGAAAGCTTTTGCGTACTTTGGAAGAAAAAAGCATACAGCGGATCGGTTCAACCAGGATAAAAAAGGTTGACTTCCGCCTGGTTGCCGCCACAAACCGGAATCTGAGCGAGATGGTACAGGCAAAAACCTTCCGGGAAGATTTGTATTACCGGATCCAGGTCATTCCCCTCACAATTCCACCTATGCGCAACCGCCGGGAGGATATTATTCCGCTATGTCTCCACTTTCTCCACTATTTCTGCCAGAAATATAATATCCAGAAAAGCTTTTCCGATATTGTACTGAAGGAAGTCCAGGAATACGACTGGCCCGGCAATGTCCGGGAAATCCGGAATTTTGTTGAACGGATGGTTGTGATGACCCCGAGGGCCGCCAGGGAGATTAACGTAATCCCGCCCGGCATGCTTTCTTCCGTCCCGAAACCGGATTCCGCTGCATCCTGTGACTTGCCGTCTCCCCACTGCAGCAGGCGCGGCCCAAGCCGCGATCAGATTCTCCGCGCTCTTTCCGAATGTTCGGGACACCGGGAAAAGGCGGCCGAATATCTCGGCATATCCCGCCGCACCCTCCAGTATAAAATTAAAGAGTACCATATTTCCCCCCGGTGCCGTTACCAGAAAGGACCGGACGGCTGATTAAGTTACAGCCATACTCCCGTTCCAACACCGACCGGAAGATTCAGCACCACGTTCTTTCTTTTTTCACCTTTACTGCATTTTTTACAGAGCGGCCGAATAACTTCATGTGAACCAATAACATTTTTAATAATGGAAATTGGAAATCAACTATTTTTCATCTAAAAATCAATATTATTAATATTTTTATTAAATATATTAATTTTATAATTGACATTTACAAGTTTTAGGACTATATTACTTGTATAGAGAAAGGAAGTGACAAGATGAAAAAAGTCATCAGCCGTTGCCCCGTCTGTAATAATGAGCTTACCGTTGCAAGACTTAAATGTGATTCGTGTGATACCGTAATTGAGAATAGTTTCAGGCTCAGCAAATTCGATTATCTCTCAGATGAAGAACTGTACTTCACAGAGACATTTATCCGCTGCCGGGGTAATATCAAAGAGGTGGAAAAAGAACTTGGCATCTCCTACCCCACAGTGCGCTCCAAGCTGGACGCAGTAATCAAGAAGCTCGGATACGAAGCAGGGACGGATGACCGGGCCGTTAAGAAAGAAGAGATTCTGAAAGCCCTTGAAAACGGGGAAATAACGGTGGAACAGGCAATTGAACAGTTAAAATAAACGATGCATAGAGAAGGAGAATCATTATGGATGAGCAATTAAGAATATTAAAAATGATAGAAGAAGGGACCATTACCGCAGAGCAGGGCGCCGAACTGATGTCGGCCATGAACACGGACCCACAGGAACTGCAGACAGCGGCACCCAAAAGCAGAAGCAGCTATGATAAGAAGATGTTCCGTATCCTGGTAAGCAGCACGTCAGGCGACAAGGTGAAGATCCAGTTCCCGGTAGGCGCCATTAAAAAAATCCTTAAAGTGACGGGGAAGCTCCCTATATCTGAAAAAGATTTAAAGGGTATCGATCTCACCAGTATGATGGATGCAGTTTCAGAATGCCTGGACGGTGAGATTGAAGGTGATTTTGTCAATGTGGAGGCCGCGGACGGAACGAATGTCCGCATCTTCGTGGACAAATAGAGGTTAGAGAGCCTCATATTTGAAACCGAAAAAAGTCAGATTTGTCTGCGGAGGCTCCTCCTGAGCGCTGTTAAAAACAATATTTTTCTCCCTGACGGCAGAACAGCCGGTCACTGCTCCGGCCATCAGGGAAATCAGCAGGCCCTTCGCAATCATCTGCTTTATATTCATACTCTTTCCTCACTTTTTGCTTTTACTTTTTCATCCGCCTGCTCCAGATAAGAAAGAGCCTCCCCTGCCCGGACATACTCCCCCCTGCCTTTCATCGCCAATTCCCTCAGATAGCGTTTCATACTGTAAAGGTACCATTCATCCTGATAAATGAGGACTGCCGTCTGTCTTTTTTCTATCTTAGCCACCTGGCTGATCGACAGCCTGCCGGGAGACATCACAACCATCTCCACCTCAAACGGAAGCTCTCCTCCTGTTTTTTTCTTGACCAGCCGTTTTACATCGTCCACATGGTTGATCGTTGTAACAACCATGTCGAAGTTTCCCTCCGTCAGTATTCCGGCATCCTCACGCACATCGTCAAGCAGAACCGGGGCCACGCCCGCATTGCAGAAATCTCCCATATAAATCCTCAGAAATCCGCCTGTACAGAGCAGAATTTCCGGTTTTCCCGGACTCATTCTTCATAGCCGCCGGCTCCTCTCACGATTCCGTTAATTCATATTATCCGATATATCCCATTCCCGTAAAGAAAAATACCCACAAAAAGATAGTAAACACCGATGCCGCCGTACTCAATACTACAAACTGGCCCGCCAGCTCTCCGTCACCGCCCATATTCTGGGCCATCGAATAAGATGCCGTGGCAACCGGCGTCGCATACATCTCAAACAGAATAAAGCGTTCCAGGTTATTAAAGCCAATCATAGTGGCAATCACGGTGATAACCGCAGGCAGCACCAGCAGCTTCACTGCCATCGAAGGCACAATATATTTTAAATTATGGCTGATTGCGGAAAAATGCAGAGTTCCTCCCAGTACAAAGAGAGCCAGGGGCGTGGTCAGAGCGGCGAACTGGCTGATCGGGGTCTCCACGCTGGATGGCAGTTTAATGTTCAGAACATAAAAGATTAATCCCACCAGCGCCCCGAGAATCAGCGGATTGGTACAGACATTCTTCACCAGCGCCATCGGATTTGTCCTGCCGCCGTGAAACATCTCCAGAATAATAACAGCCGTGGCGTTATAAACCGGTATTACGATGGCTACCATCATAGATGCAAGAACAGCGCCCTCGTCACCGAAAAGGTTCGCGGTCAGAGGAATGCCGAACAAAACGAAATTGCTCCGGTAAATTGCCTGGATAATTACACCCCTCTTTGCATTTTCGCTTACCATGCGGGGAATCGTAATGATCAGCAGAGCCTGCAGAATTAAAACGCTCAGAACTGCCGTAACCGCCAGCTTCCAATTTAACACAAGGCCATGATCCACCTTGTACAGGTTGTTGAACATAAGGATTGGAAAAAACGCCTTGAAAATCAGTTTATTCAGCCTGTTCATAAAATCTTCATCGGCCAGGCCGCACAGCCTCACCCCATATCCGAACACAATATAAATTAAAAACGGCATTACCGCGTTAACTGCAATGATAAAACTTCTCATTCTGATCCCCTGTTCCATTTGTTATTTTTTTATTTATATTTTCTGTTCTTACCATTATAAGGTTATCGAAGGAGCGGTGCAATAACATCTTTACTCTAAATTGATATAAAGTTATTTAAAAACGGAAACGATACGCGATAACCTGCACGCTCCGCGCACAGGCCCCGTCATCAATAAAATGCGGACGTCCGCACCGGGTATGATATCTCATTCCGGTACAGACGTCCGTTTTTATCCTATATCCTTATTGCTTTTGTTCCGGCTTATTTAATTGCGCCGATTTCCTTATAATATCTGGCCGCGCCGTCATGAAGAGGAAGATCTGCAATGTCCTTCACCGCATCCTCTGCCTTAAGTCCCTTCAGCACGGAATTGCTCTCTGCCATTTTGTCTACATTTTCCCAAAATGTTTTTGTCAAATCATATACCGTATCCTCGTCGAGCTCCGCCGTGGTAAACATCACCATCTTGATTGCGGTCGTCTGAATATCGGAATCCTGACCGGAGTACGTACCTGCCGGGATAGTGAACTTTGCATACCACGGATACTGCTCCTGCAGCTTTGCAATCACCTCATCATCAATGCTCAGAATCTTAGCATTTGCCGTAGATGCCGCCTCCGTCACGGCGGAGTTGCCCAGTCCTGCCATAATCCAGGCGCCGTCGAGCTGCTTATTGCGCATCATATCCACAGCCTCTGTAAAGCCGATATTTTCAATCTTGATATCATCCGGATAGGTCAGGCCTGCTGCTGTAAAATGATTTCTGGACTCTCCCTCTGTTGAGCTTCCCACCGCACCGCTGGCAAAATGTTTTCCTTTTACGTCGGCAAGCGTGTTAATCTGTGAGTCGGCAGTTACCACAACCTGATTCGGATTATAGTAGAGTCCGGCAATCACACGGAAATTTTCATTCTTACGTCCGTCAAATGTTCCTGTTCCCGTATAGGATTCATAGCAATTGCTGCTGATCGCAATACTTACCTGAGCTTCTTTATCCGCCAGCAGATTCAGGTTATCCACACCGCCTCCGGATGCCTGGGAGGTAGCCTTTACATAGCCAAGCTGCGTATTCCAGACATTGGTGATAGCCGCGCCAAGCGGATAGAGAGCGCCTGTGGTGGCTGCCGTAGGAAAATTAATATTGACAGTTTCCCTGGCACTTCCTTCCTGTCCCGCATCTTCCTTCTGTCCGGCGTCTTCTCCCTGTGCGCTCTGGCTTTCCGGCGCTTTGGCGCTGCTGCCGCTGCCTGAGGAACAGCCGGTCAGAGCCGCTGCGGTCACTGCCGCACATAATCCCATTACAACTAATTTTTTCATTGACTTTTTCATTTCTTTTCCCTCTTTCATTTATTAGGTAGTGTCAAGTTTCACTACCTGTTTTATT